>CAYORV010000001.1:0-101851 GCA_964406515.1 Candidatus Woesearchaeota archaeon
TTCTGCAAGTTCTTTGGTTACTCTTTTTAGAGCTTCTTCTACTGCAACTTTGGAATAACCTTGATTTACTAGTGCAAATTTAAGAGCATTAATAGTATAACCTTTTTTTAGATTCCTCTTGAGGTACTCTATCAAATTTTTCATTGGATTTTCTGCCATAATTCAAAAAGAAAATAGAAGTTTAAAAAGATAGTTGTGAATTATTTCAATTTTACTGGATTACTTTTTTTATAAAAATTGGCTGCTTCTTTAATCCTGGATTTAGATTCAGAATAAATTACCATAATTTTATCACCTTTCTTAATTTTGTCTTTTAAAGAAACATAAATTCTAAGACCTGCAAGTTTGTCTACCGGACATCCTGCGATTCTTGCTAAGGAATTTATTTTTTTATTATGTATTTCTTTGACAATTCCAGATTTGTTGGAAAAGATAGTTTTTTTGAATTTTGCAGGATTAATTTTTTTCAATGAACCCTCCTGTGCTTCTATTATTTCCTTAAACTTGTTAAAAGCTTTTCCAGAAGAAAGAATTTTTCTCGCCATTTCAATTCCTTTTCTTTTTTTAGCCTTGCCTGTCATTTCTAAAAGTTCTCCTGCTAAAAATAATGATTTCTCCTCTAAATCTTTTGGACCGTTCTTCTGCGGATCTAAAACTTCTATAACATCAATTAATTCTAGAGCAGGTCCAACACCATTGCCCATTGGTTCATTTGCTGGGATAAGAACAACTTTTAATTTTTTCTTGAAAACTTTTCCGAGATATTCAAATTTCTTTTTTAATTTTAAGGCTTGTTGTTTGTTAACTTTGGCTGTTTTCCCATAAGGAATATCTATCAAAATATACTTGGCACCTGTAGCGAGTTTTTTTGACATGATGCTCGCAAGAAGTTGTGCTTCAGGATCTATTTTGAGAATTCTTTCAATACGAATTATTTTTGAATCTGCTGGAACAATTCCAAGAGAACCCCCCCAAACAATACATCCATTTGTTTTCTTTACTATTTTTTTTAATTTCTTTGCTGAGAATTCAACTTTTGCAATTGTTTCAATAACATCTGCTGTTCCAGCGGCACTAGTTATGGCTCTTGACGAAGTTTTTGGCATTAATAATCCAGCAGCAGCACAGATTGAGACCACTATTGGAGTTGTCCTATTTCCTGGGATTCCCCCAATTGAATGTTTGTCGACGACATATTTACTTTTAAAACTTATTTGTTTTCCTGTTTTTGAAATTGCTTTGATTAAATAAACAACTTCATCCATGTCCATACCATTTTCATACATTGCAGATACAAAAAGGGCTATTTCAGCTTCAGATATTGAATTGTTTACTATGTCACAAATTATTTTATGTATTTCTTTTTGGTTGAGCTTTTTTTTGTTTAGTTTTTTCTTTATATAAACTAAACTAGTTGGATTTTGAGATAAACCAACTTTAACTTTTTGTCCTTGTTGTAATCCTAATCTTTCCCTAAGTTCAGAAGAGATTGCTATTTCATCTTTTCCAATAAACTTTTTTATTGTATCAATTATTGTGAAGAATCGTTTTGGTTTTTTACAAATTGTTTCAATAAAAATTCTGTCTTTTGTATGAACCCCTATTTTTTTTGCAGTTTCTTCATCAAGCATAGCAACAGGAAGTCCTGCAGACCATTCAAGAAGTTTAATTTTTAATTCCATCTTTCTCCCAACCCCACTTGGTATTGATATTCAAATTTGCCCTTTGTGAAATTGCTCGCCACCTCATATAATTAAGTAGAAAGATTGATTTTTATATTTAACTGGATTGTTCTTTCTTATCCTTAGTGAATTTCTGAACAAACGAATTTTTGTCTTCAGTAGTTTCTTCCTGAATTAAGATTCCTTTTATTTTCTTATCTCTATAAATCTCAAGAAATATTAGAAGATATGCTATTATTAGTGGTCCTAAAATAAATCCAAGGAACCCAAACATAAACAATCCTCCGATCATCCCTATTAAAAGAATTGCTGGATGTATTTTTGATTTTCTTGCTATAATTATTGGCCTTAAGAAATTATCCGCGATTGACGAAATAGCTCCAAAGATTGCTACTCCTATTGCTGCGAAAATATTTCCAGTTAAAAGAAGATACAATGCTACTGGTATCCAGATTATTGCTGTGCCGATAATCGGAAATATACCTGCAAGAGCTGCAATAAAAGTAAGTAAAAGAGCATTTGGAACCCTAAATATGAAAAATCCTACACCAGCAATAAGTCCTTGAATAAGTCCTACGATTACTTGTCCGTAAATAACTGACATTGTAATTCCTTTTGTAGAATGAATTATCTTGTTTTCGACTTCTTTTGAAAAAGGCATTAGACTCTGAGCATAAGAAAAAAGTTGGTCCTTATCTTTAAGAGTAAAATAAAATGTGAATAATACAATTGCTAACTGTAATAAAAGATTTGGAAGATTAAGAATTAAATCAGAGAGATAACCTACGATTCCATTTGTAATTTTTGTTGCAAAGTTTGAAAGTATAGAAGATACTTCTTCTATAAATTTCTCTGAAGTGAAAAGAGATGGAAAAATAGCTTTGATAGGCGCTATAAAATCCATTTGTTGAGAAGCTGTATAAAATTTAACTGATTGGTCTATAAAAATTGGTGTTAAAAACCAAAAAGGCAAGATGATTAATACAATTAACCCAATACAAATTAAAATTGCAGAAAGATTTTTTGACTTAACGATTTTAAAGAGTCTTTTGTAAACTGGTTCAAAAATAAAGGCAAGAATTACTCCTATGATTACAGCTAATAATATCGGCTTTATCAAGAAAAAAGATAAAACTAACAGGGCTATCAAAAGTATAGCTGCCGTAATTTTTTTAAAATAATCGTCAAGCATTTCATTTATTAGAGGTGGTTAAAATTTATAAAGGTTGTGATGTAAATATGAATTATAGACAAAATGAATTTTATAAAAAAGATTTTTGATGGGACAAGCGACGAATCAGTGCATTTGCAATTTCAGAAATTTAGTAAAGGAGAATTTCGGCATAGGGCTTTGATTAGAGTGAAATCTTCTGCAGGGAAATATACAATTTATGCTTCTGCTGAATTTTCTAATGAATTGGTTAGAATGATGGCAGAAAAACTTGGTGATGAGAGGACAAATATTACTGGGGCGATTGTTTCAACTTCTGACTTGACAGGCGAATTAGAGTTTAAAGAGAAAAAACAATTTCAGGGAGTTAAGAGATATCTTCTTGATAATGAGATGTCTGGGAAGGAGATTATTGTTCTTTTGGATAAATTGCCAAAGGCGTTTTTTGCTTTGAGTTTTGAAGCAGGGGGAGATAAATTAAAAATAAAACCAAAGGCACCTAAAGCTGGTAAGCCTGGTAAGGGTGGCGAGCAACCAAAAGCAAATTTTTGTAAACTAGTTACTAAGGATAAGGAAATTGCTAGGAGTTTTATTTTTGAAGATAAAGAGTTTAAGGAAGCAGAAGTGAATCATACTTTTATTATTGAGGACATAGTAGTTCCAGACGAGCTTAAGCAAGAGAAAGATTTTGCCAAGGTTCGTGAGATGGCTAAAAGAAAGGGAAAGATAATTCGAGAGATAAGAATTGACGAGCAAATTGTGAAGGAAGAGAAGGAATTTGAAGCTTAGGTGATGGAGAAAATTAACCCCCTTATGGCCTAATGCATATAAGAAACTCATGATTTTATATCGGTGTCAAACTTTATACGTTTTACCTACTAACCCAAACATTTTTAAAAGGCGCTAACATATTTCTTTACATGAATATTTCAAATTTAACCGAGAAAGTGCAAAAAGCTAAAGAGGCCGTTGAAGATTTAGAGGAGCCCTTGAAAACTGAAGCTTTTAAAAAAATCTTAGACAAATTGCTTCAAGAAGAAAATGATTTTACTACCAACTTAAAAATCCCTCCTAAGAAATTTTCTCAAAAAAATAAAATCAAGACGAACCAATCTAATCTTAAACTTAAAGAGGAATCTGAAAAAAGAAAAAAAGATTTAGCAGACAAAATAAATAGGACAAACCACCCCAAAATACATGAATTCAATAACACACTAACAAGGGCCCTTTATGTCCTCAAAATCATGAAAGAGAAAAATGTTGATGGATTAACGCCTCCGGAAATAGCATTTATCCTCAAAGAAGTATTTAGAATTAAGGCCAGAAATGAAGCAGTTAGTGTGGCATTGAAAGACGCGCACAAATATGTTGATAGACGTAAAATTATAATCGGCCATGCTTCTGCATACGTTTATAGATTAATGAAAAATGGGGAAGATTATTTAGAGAATAATCTCATTGAAACAAAAGAAGGGGAAAATGAAACATAGAAATTTAAAAGCAAGAAAAATTCTAAAGGCGTTAGAAAAATATGGCTGTAAAATTATAAGGGGAAATTCTCACGGAGTTGTCATTGAAAACCCAAAAAATAATCAATCAATTACTCTCCCCTTGCATAGGGATGAATTGGCTGTTTGGATTTATAATAATATTTTAAGAAGATTGGACATTGATAAAAAAGATTTTGAAAAAGATTGTCTTTAAAGACAAATTCTGGAAATTAAAATTGGTTCTTTTTGATCCTCCAAGAAAAATTGTCTTTTCTCAGGATAAGTTTCTAAATATAATCTCAAAGATTTCCTAAAATTATCTATTGCTTCATCCAATGTATCTCCAAAATCTGCTACTCCTGTTTCCTCGTTATTAACTATAAACACTTTCTTCTCTTCCATTTTTTCTTCCCTAACAGAAATAGTGACGCTTAATTTTTCCATGATTGATATAAAGAATTACAATTTAAATATGTTGTGATAGTGTAACAACTGCAACTAACACTATTATCAATACTTCCAAAACAACTACAACAAACACCACTATCATCACTACAAAACCCCACAGAAACCCTTAAAAACCTCATTTTTCTTTGTATTTAATCCAGGGTAAGAATAAAATGAAAATTTCCGCTATATTAAGAAATGCCTACAAGAAAAAGTCCAAGAAAAGGAAGTTTGCAGTTTTGGCCAAGGAAAAGGGTCAATAAATTTTTGCCTAGTGTGAACTGGGATGCTATTTCTACTGGAAAAACAATTAAGGGATTTATAGCTTACAAGGCAGGTATGATTTCTGCTTATGTTAAGGATAATACAGAACATTCAATGACCAAGGGGAAAAATATTGCGATTCCTGCAACAATAATCGAGTGCCCACCAATGAAGATTTTTTCAGTTAGATTTTACAAGGATAGAAAAGTCGTAAAAGATGTTTTAGCAGAAAATTTAGATAAGGAACTTAAAAGAAAAGTTAAACTTCCAAAGATAAAAAAGAAATTTGAAGAATTTGTGGCACCCAAAGAGGGTGTACCCTCTAAAGAGGGCAAAGATTATGATAATATTCATGTGATTTGTTATTCTGTTGTCAAGAATACTGGAATAAAGAAAACTCCGGATTTAATTGAATTGGATTTGAAGGGAAATAATGAAGAGAAATTGAATTTTATTAAAGAGAATATTACTAAAGAAATTTCTGTTTTAGATGTTTTTGAAAAAGATCAACTTGTTGATGTTCGTGGATTAACAACTGGAAGAGGATTGCAAGGGCCTGTGAAAAGATTTGGTATCACATTAAAGGCGAGCAAGTCAGAAAAGGGGAGGAGACGGCCAGGAAGTTTAGGGCCATGGCATCCTGCGAGAGTTACTTTTAGGGCTCCGCAAGCAGGGCAACTTGGAATGTTCACACGGATTGTTTATAATAATAAAATAATTGATTCTGGAAAATCTACTGATAGAGAATTAAAGAACATAAAAAATTTCGGAGATGTTAAGACAGATTATATTATTGTTCAAGGTTCTGTTCAAGGTCCATCAAAAAGACAATTACTTCTCACTGCGCCATTACGGGGAACTAAAAAACAACTCAAAAAGAATTATGAGTTGGTGGAGTTAAGATGAAAGCAAAAATATTAGACATAGATGGAAAAGAAAAAGGGAGCATTGATTTGCCTAAATATTTTGATGGGCCGATACGAGAAGATATTGTTGTTAAAGTTTTGGAAGCTCAGAGAAGTCAACAGCCTTATGCGCCTTCACTTGTTGCTGGGAAACAACATGCTGCAAAGGGAAAAATGGTTCATAGAAGGCATGTTTGGAGAAGCGGTTATGGTCGTGGAGCATCAAGAGTTCCAAGAAAGATTTTTTCAAGACGTGGAAGTCAGTTTAATTGGGAAGCTGCAGAAGTTCCATTTGCAAGAGGAGGAATGCGAGCACATCCCCCAAAAGTTTTGGGGCATATTAATACTTCTAAAATAAATAAGAAAGAATTGAAGTTAGCATTTATTTCTGCATTAAGTGCAACAGCAGATGAAGGAAGGATTGTAAAGAAATATCAAAGTATTGCTGAAGTTAAGGATTTGCCTTTGGTTATTGAGGGGAAGATAACTTCTTTGAAAACAAAAGAAATTCTTGCAGGATTGAAAAAGATTCTTGGAGAAAATTTGTTTGATGTTGCTGTGAAAAAGAAATCTATCAGAGCAGGTAGAGGAAAGTCTCGTGGTAGAAAATATAAAAGCACTGCCGGGATGCTTTTGGTTGTTGGTAAGAAAGAAAATTTGAAAACAAATATATTTGATATCCAAAATGTTAAGAATCTTAGTGTTGGTGATTTGGCTCGTGGAGGATTAGGGAGATTAACAATTTATACTGAACAAGCAATCAGAGAACTTGCAAACAACAAGTCCACTAGTTCTCCTAAAAGTCAAACTAAGGAATTGGAGGGAAAGAAATGAAAGCAAATAGGAAATTTCCATTCATCCGCCATAGGAGGTATGTCGAATGAAACCAATAGTTACTGAAAAAGCAGTTATGATGATTGAAAGAGAAAATGTTTTGACTTTTGAATTGGGTAGAAACATGACTAAAGTAGAGATAAAAAAAGAAATTGCAGAAATTTTTGATGTGAAAATTGACAAGATACGAACTTTGATTAAGAATGGAAAAAAATATGCTTATGTTAAATTAAATGAAAAGAATCCGGCAATTGATGTCGCGACAAAGTTGGGGTTAATGTAAGATGATAGAAAAATATGTTGAGGATATGGAATTAGCAAGAGAAGGATTGAGAGAATTAATGAAACATAGTGTAAATCAGGTGATAGAACCTGCAGGACCTTTTACATTAGTAATAGCCGCAGAAAATTATTTTTCTATTCTAAAGGAAGCTCAAAGGATGGGTGTTGATTGCTCTGAATATCAAGAAAAAATTAAACAATTTAAAGATGAGATGAATAAATAAAATGGGAAAACGAATAATTCAACAGGCGCGTGGAAAGGGAAGCAAGACTTATCGAGTTCGGAGAAAGGCTTTTAGATTCAGAATAAAATATCCTAAGAAGTTAGAGGGAGAGGGAACAGTTATTAAATTGCTTAATTCACCAGGACATACTGCACCATTAGCAAAAGTAAAATACAATGAAGGAACATTTTACATGCCGGCATTTAAAGGGATGATTGAAGGACAGAACATAAGTTTTGAAAACAAGGAAGCGAAAGAAGGGAACATTTTAGAACTTAGAAATATTCCAATAAAAACTCAGATTTATAATGTTGAATCGCGGCCAAGAGATGGTGGGCTTTTCATAAGGAGTGCTGGAAATGTTGCAGAAGTGAAGAGAATTTCAGAAGAAGGAATTTTTGTTACACTACCTTCGAAAAAAGATAGGAAATTTAATCCAAAGTGCAGAGCAACTGTTGGAACTATTGCAGGTTCTGGTAGATTAGAAAAACCTGTTGTTAAAGCAGGGAAAAAACACCATATGAAAAAGGCTAAGAATAAGTTATGGCCGAGAACATCTGCAGTTAAAGTTAACGCTATTGACCATCCGTTTGGATCTGGTAGAGGAAAGCACCCAAAGAGCAAGATTGCTAAAAGGAATGCACCTCCTGGAAGAAAGGTTGGATTGTTAAGACCAGCAAGAACTGGTAGGAGAAAAAGATAATGGTAGAAGAACAACTTAAGAAAAAAGAAATCAAATACAAGGGAAAGACAATGGAAGAGCTGAAGGCATTGGATACTCGGGAGTTTGCAAAATATGTTGGTTCAAGAGAAAGGAGAACTATTCTTAGACAATTTCGTGAAATAGAAGATTTTGTTAATCGAGCTACTAGAAAATTAAGTAAGAAAAAGCAGATAAAAACTCACCAAAGAGATTTAGTTGTTGTTCCAAAAATGCTTGGTATGAAAATTCAAATTTACAATGGAAAAGAGTTTATAGCTGTAGAAATCACTGGCGAAATGTTCGGACATAAATTCGGTGAATTCGCGCCAACCCGAGGAAAAATAAAGCACGGAAGTGCAGGAGTAGGAGCTACTAAAGGTTCAAGAGCTTTGGCTAAGAAATAAAATGACAGAAAAAGATTACAACCCAGAACAGAGAAATAAAAAAGCAATGGATAATCCCAAGGTAGTTGGAAAAGTAAATGAAGCTCCTATGCAGAAAACTGCACCTAAGGAGGGTGTACCCTCTAGAGAGGGCAAAAAAAAGATAACTGAGCCTCAGAGCGATTCAGAGAATAAAGAATCAATTAATAAGAAAGACAGCGAGATTAGTAAGGTAGAGAGTAAAGAAACTAAGGTAGAAGCTAAAAAGCCAGTTAAAAAAGAAGAACCAAAAAAGCAGAAGAAAGAAGAAGCAATTGTTAAAGGTATGAGTTTGCCTCTTTCAACTAAGACTACTACTGCTGTTTGTAAATTCATTAAGGGAAAATATATTCCAAAAGCAATCGCTGATTTAGAACAAGTAATTGTTAAGAAAAAAGCTGTTCCAATGAAGGGCGAGATTCCACATAGAAAAGGAAAAATTATGTCAGGAAGATTTCCTAAAAAAACTTCAGAATATTTTATACGTTTATTAAAAGATTTGCAGGCAAATTCTAATGCTAATGGGTTGGACGAACCTGTAATTGTTGAAGCTATGGCAAATATTGCATCTCAACCTTATGGAAAATTTGGAAGAGTTAGAAAAAAGAGAAGTCATGTTTTAATTAAAGCTAAGGAGAAGGTAAAGAAGAAAGGGGTCACACCACAGGCGTCCCCCGATAAATCTTCTACGAAGATTTCTACTGGGGGCAAGAAATAAAATGGAAGAAAGAAACATAGTTAAATTTAGAAAAGACGAATTTGCCGTGAAAGAGCATATTAAGAAACAACTTGGAAAGGGCAAAGTTAGTAAGGTTGAGATAACTTACACACCTATTGGAGAAAAAATAATTGTATCGACTAATAAACCTGGTTTGGTTATTGGTAGGCGGGGAGAGAGAATAGATGAATTAACAACTATTTTAAAGAAAAAATTCAAGCTTGAAAATCCAATAATTGAAATAGATGAAATTTTGCAACCAGATTTTGATGCTCAAATAATTGCTGATGAAATTGCTCTTGGATTAGAAAGATCTGGACCTTTAAAATTTAAAGTAATTGCATATAGAACTTTACAAAGAATAATTAATTCTGGAGCATTGGGTGTTGAAATAATCTTGTCAGGAAAATTACCTGGGAAAAGAGCTAAGTCTTGGAGGTTTGCTCAAGGGTATTTGAAAAAGACAGGAGATAGTGCAAAAGTTGTTGATAGAGCAAAATCAATTTCACAAACAAAACCTGGAACAGTTGGAATTAAGGTAGGTATACTTTCTCCTGACGCCATAATTAAAGGTAAAATCAAGATTGATGATGAAGTTATTGCAAAACTAAAGAAAGCTCAAGAACCTGTTGAGGAAGAACCAGAAAAGAAGCCTGAGAAAAAAGCTAAGGAGGCAAAAAAATAAAATGGCCATACTTAAAACAAAAGAAATTAGAAATATGGGTAAGGGAGATAGAGAAAAAAAATTGAAAGAATTAAAAATAGAATTAATAAAATCAAAATCCGGAAATTCAAAGGCTGGGAACAAAACAAAAGAAATAAAAAAGATTATTGCTAAAATACTCACACTCAACAAATCTGAAGAAGTATCTTCTAAGGAGGTTGAGACAAACAAATAACATGGAAATATGTCCAAAATGTGGCCTTCCAGAACAGGCCTGCGTGTGTGAGCAAATCGTAAAAAGTTCACAAAGGATAAGGGTAACAACAGACCGTAAAAGATACGGTAAAATCGTCACTGTTGTTTCTGGATTTGGAGAGGGGATAGACGTGAAGAAGATTGCAAAAGCTCTGAAAAACGAGCTTGCTTGTGGGGGAACCTACAAAGACAATGTAATCGAGCTTCAAGGCGACCACAGGAAGAAGATGAAAGACCTGTTGGTTGAGTTAGGGTTTGAAGAAAACTCCATAGACTAATAAAGGGAACCAAGGTTCACCTTTATTAAACCCTCCTTTAAAATAGGGTTACGCCTGAGCACACAAAAACAAAATGGAAAAAATAAAAGAAAAGAAACAGACAGAGAAAGAAGCACCTAAGACAGCTGGAGCTGGATGTGAAGACAAGAATTGTCATATTCATGGTAACTTGAAAACTCGAGGAAAGATTTTTGAAGGAGAAGTTATCAAGAAATTTCCAAAACGAATTGCTATACAATTCGAAAGAATGGTTTATGTTAGAAAATATGAAAGATACAAAAAGAGCAAGACAAAGATTCACGCAAGACTTCAGGATTGTATGAAAGATGATATTCAAGTTGGAGATTTGATTAGAATTCAAGAATGTCGGCCGTTGAGTAAGTTAATACATTTTATAGTTTTAGGGAAAGTTAAAGATAAGGGGGAAGAGAAATGAATCAAGATATGTTGATTGAGAAAGGATTCGAGGCCTTAATGGAAAAAAGGTTAAAAAAACTTGAAGAGGTTATTGGGGTTGCTTCGAAAACTGGAAAAGATGTTCATGAAGAAGTAGATTCATATTTAGAAGCAGAAAGGATTGCTGGCAAAGAGAATATTAACATTGAAGAGTATGCTCAAAGGTATCATCAGTTAAGTGATAAGTTCTGGAAGGAGAAATTAAGAGAAGAACAGAGGATTGTTAAGGAGGCTATAAAAAAATGAAAGCGATATCAGCAAAAATAACGCCGGGAGTAAGTTTAGGCTCAACAATGATTGCAGCCAGCAATAGTGGAGCAAAGGTTGTAAGATTGGTTGGAGTAAAGAGAGCCAAGGCAAAAAAAGGAAAGCATGTCTCTGCAAAGGTTGCTGATTGGGTTAAAGTCTCTGTAAGAAAAGGTGTGCCTGATATGAAGGGTCATGTGTTTGATGCAATTGTAGTAAGACAAAGAAAATCATATAGAAGATTGAATGGAGAGAGAATTGCATTTGAGGACAATGCTGTTGCTATTTTAAAAGACGAGAAAGGAAATCCAAAAGGAACTCAAATTAAAGGACCTGTTGCAAGGGAGGTACAAGAGCGATGGCCGCAAGTTGCGAAAATTGCTAGTGTAGTTGTTTAAGATGGTATACAAAAAACAGGATCAGAGACCAGTAAACATAAATGTGCGGGACGCGGGGATGGCTGAAATATTTAAGGAAAAAGAGAATAATTTAGAGAGGTCAATAAATGTATTACGTAATGCTTCGGATGTTAGGACTGCTTTGGAGGAGTATTATTTAGCGATGAAGTTAGCTAGAAGTTTGGGCATGGGAACTCGAGAATATGAAGATGTTTTATATGGATATTCAACAGAATTAGATAGATTTGAGGTGGAGATAAAATGAAACGAAAATTTAGTAAATCATGGAAGTCGAGCAAGCAACCTCGTAAGCAGAGGAAATACATAGCAAATGCTCCATTACATTTGAAAAGAAAATTGTTAAGCGTGAATTTGGCAAAAGATTTGAGAAAGAAACATGGAAAGAAAAATATTTCTGTGCGAAAAGGAGATATTGTTAGAGTTATGCGAGGAAAGTTTAAAGCAAAGAAGGGAAAAGTAAATGAAGTTAAGACAAAGATGGAAAAAATTTATGTGGAAGGTGTTCAAATCAAAAAACGAGATGGCTCAACAGTTAATGTTCCTTTGAAAGCGTCAAATTTGCAGATTGTTGAATTAAATGTGGAAGATAGAATGAGATTAAAACAAACTGGAGAATCAAAAACAGAGAAGAAAATTGTAAAGAAAGAAGTTAAAAAGGAAGATAATCAACCAAAATCTAAGGAGAATAAAAAATAATGGCATACTTAAAACGACAAAAGGTTCCAAAGAATTGGCCGATTCACAGAAAAGGCACAACATATGTAGTTAGACCCAACTTTAATGCTGGAAAAGGAATTCCTGTATTAGTTATCTTAAGAGACCTTTTGAAAGTTGCGGCAAACAGAAGAGAAGCTAAAAGAATAATTCATGCAAAACAAATTTTATTGAATAACAAACCTGTAACAGATGACAAGCACAATGTTTTATTGCTTGATTGCATAAGTATTGTTCCATCAAATAAATTCTATAGAGTAGATTTATCAAATAAAGGAAAATTCAAACTTGAAGAAATCAATGCTAATGATGCAGGAAGAAAAATTTCTAAAGTGATAGATAAAAAAACCTTGAAAGGAAAAAAGACTCAATTGAATCTGAGCGACGGAAGAAATTTCTTATCTGATTTGAAATGCGATGTTAATGATTCTGTTTTAATTAATCTTTTAGAAAAGAAATTAGAAAAATGTGTTCCTCTAAAAGAAAAGGCAAAAGTGATTATTTTTGAAGGTAAACACGCTGGTGAAAAAGGAACAATAGATAAGCTTAAGGACAAAACAGCAGAAATAAAAATGGAAAATGGGACAGTGGATATTTTAATTAAACAATTGATGGTGGTAGAATAATGGTGGAGGAAACAACACCCAAGGAAATGGAAGTTAAAGAGAATCCTATGCGGGAAATAAAAATAGAAAAAATTGTTCTTAGCATGGGTGGGATTGGTGAAGATTTAGAAAAAGGCTTTAAACTTTTGAAGTTTATTACTGGAAGAACTCCTGCGAAAAAAAGATCAAACAAAAGAATTCCTACATTAAATGTTCGACCTAAACTTGAAATTGGAGCAATGGTTACAATTAGGCAAAACATAAAAGAATTTTTAGGAAAAATGCTTGTGGCTGTGGATAATACTTTGAAGAGAAAACAAATAAGTGAAAATAATTTCTCATTTGGGATTCATGAATATATTGAAATTCCTGGAATAGAATATCAGAGAGAACTTGGAATTTTAGGATTTGATGTTACTGTTGTTTTCAAAAGAACTGGAAGAAGAGTTAAATTAAGAAAAGTGAAGCGAGGAAAAGTTTCAAAGAGACAAATGATTTCCAAAGAAGAAATAATTAAATTCATGGAAGAAAATTTTAACACGGAGTTTGTTGGAAAATGACAGCAAGTGATTGGAAAAAAGTATTGAAACAGATAAGAAACAAGCCAGCGAAAGCTGCGCGGTTTTTGAAACACAACAAGCCGAAGGAAAGGAAAATTGGAATTGCTGTGAATAAGTGCGAGAGATGTGGAAGATTTGGCGCTCATATCAAATCATATGGATTAAATTTATGCCGACACTGTTTTCGAGAAATCGCGACAGAAATAGGTTTTGAAAAATATAGTTAAAATGGAAAAAATAAATAGAAGAAAGCTAAGAACTAGAAAAGAATATCAGATTGAGGAACACAACTATAGATATCTTGGGCCCCACTGTGGTGTTGGTCTTCCTGAATTTGCTAGATATTTGGATGTTACTGAAAAAAATAGAAAAATAGAAAGAGTAATTTTTCTCCCTTGGGTTTCAATAGAACTTAAAGGAGAAAATAAATTAGATATCACTCCAAAAGAGGACGTTGTTATGAATATTTTAAAATCAGATGAAACAAAAGAATCAAAAAGACAAGAATTTTCAAGATTAAATAAAAAATTGGAGGGGTGTGCTTAAAATGTCACAAGATATAGTTGCTGATGCGTTGAACATGATACGAAATGCAAAGAAAGCTAGAAAAGAAACTTTGAACATTACAAAAATATCGGATTTGTTAATTGAGATTTTAAAGATAATGAAGCAGAAAGGCGCGATAAAGAAATATAAAATTGATGCTAAAGATAGAAACATTGAAGTTACAATTGGAGAATTGTCAGAATGTAAGGCAATAAAACCGAGATTCACTGTTAGTAAAGACCAGGTTGAAAAATATGTTCGAAGATATTTGCCTGCGAGAAATTTGGGAACAATGGTTGTTTCTACAAATAAAGGTTTGATGACTCACACAGAAGCTCAAGAAGAAAAAACAGGAGGATGCTTAATTGCATTTTTTTACTAAGATGGATGATGGAAAATTTTTTGATTGTGCAAGAGAAAATGAGGCAATATTTAGATTGGTTCTTAAGGATGTCAAATCAAGAGTGCCGATTTGCCCCCAGGATTTAGATTTTAATGCCTCTTTAGATGGAATTTTTGAAAAATATTCACAAGGAGATAGATATGGAAAATTCACTATACTCGATTTTAAAAAAGGACCTAAAGAATTAAGGAATTTAGCAGAAAATGAAGTATTAATTAGTATTGAAGATATCGCTTGTCTTTCAGGCATCGGTTTTACCTTCAAGTATAAAACAAATCTAAATAACTCGGTTGAATATTTAAAATGCATTTCGAATTGGATGAGTTAAAATGAAAAAAGAATTATTTAAAACAATAGAGATTCCAGAAGGAGTTGAAGTGAATTTAGAAAAAGATATTATTAGTGTGAAAGGGCCTGAAGGAGAGAATAAAAGAGAGTTTGATATTACAAATCTTTCACTTGAGAAAAAAGATAATCAAATAATTATTGGGAGCAAAAAAGCAACAAAAAAAGAAAAGAAAGTCATGATGACAATTGTTGCACATATTAAAAACATGATTAAGGGAGTTCAGGAAAAGTTTGAATACACTTTGAAAATAGTTTTCAGCCATTTCCCAATAACTGCTGAAATGCAAGGAAAAGAAGTTATAATCAAAAATTTCTTAGGGGAAAAAATTCCAAGAAAAGTTGTAATCAGAGATGGAGCCGAAGTTAAGATAGAGAAAGATATTATCACAGTTAGTTCAGTAGATAAGGAAATTGCAGGGCAAGTTGCAGCAAATTTTGAGATGGCTACAAAAGTTCCTTTAAAAGATAGAAGAGTTTTCCAAGATGGAATTTATATTACAAATAAAGCTGGGAGGGAGATGTAATGGCTCAAAAATTCTTAAGACGAACTTCGAATAGATATTCAAAACTTGGAAAGCGAAGAAAGAAAAAGCAAATTTGGAGACGACCTACTGGAAGAGATAATAAAATGCGAGAGAAAAGAAAAGGATATCCTGCTGTTGTGAGTATTGGATATAAAACAAATAAAAAAGAACATCAAAATATTGTTAATGTTGAAAATTTAAAGGATTTAGCAAAAGTGCAAAAAAATGATGTTGTAATTTTCGGAAAAATGGGAAAAAAGAAAAAAATAGAGCTTGCAAAAAAAGCAAAAGAAATGAAAATCGAAATCAGTAATTTAAATGTTGGAAAATTTTTGAAAGAGATTGAAGAAAAGAAGAAAAAGATAGAAGAAGAAAAAAAGAAAGCTGAAGCTAAGAAGCCAAAAAAGTTAGAGAAGAAAACAGAAGATAAAAAAGTGGAAAAGATTAAGGAAGAACCAAAGGAGGACAAAAAATGAATCTTAAAAAGAAAAAGCAATTAGCAGTAAAGGCGTTGAAAGTTGGAGAAAAGCGAATCATGTTTTTAGAGCCAAGGCTCGAAGAGATAAAAGAAGCAATTACTAAACAAGATATTAGAGATTTAAAGGATGAAGGTGCAATAATTATTAAAGAAATTAAAGGAAAGAAAAAAGTTGATAAAAGAAAAAGACGAAGAGGTGCTGGAAAAATCCGAAAGAAAGTGAATATTAGAAAAAAACAATATGTTACAATGACTAAAAAGTTGAGAACTTATGTTGTTGGATTGGTAAAAGTTGGGCAATTAAATAAAGAAGAAGCTACAGATATAAGGAAAAAAATAAGGAATAAGTTTTTCAGAAGTAGAGTGCATTTAAAAGAATATGTTGGAGGTTTAGAGAAATGAGAATGAATAAACGAAGACGAAGAGAAAATAAAACAGATTATGGAAAGAGAATTAAGCTTTTGAAAGGCGGAGTTCCAAGAATAGTTTTTAGGAAGAGTAACAAATACATTATTGCTCAATATGTGACAAGTAAACAAGCTCAGGACAAGATTGAATTTGGAGTAAATTCAAAAGATTTAATATCTCATGGTTGGCCAAAAGAAAATCAAGGAAGTTTGAAATCAATTCCTGCGGCATATTTAACTGGATTTTTAATGGGTAAAAAGATTACAGAAAAAGCATTAGAAAATCCGATAATTGATTTTGGAATGAACAGAATGTTGTATAAAACTAAAACTTATGCTTTTTTGAAGGGAGTTATTGATTCTGGGATTAAGATTGATTCTAAGGAGGAAATTTTTCCAGAACAAGAGAGGATACAAGGTAAGCATATGAAAAAAGATTTTTCAAGTATATTCGAACAAATTAAATCAAGTATAGAGAAAAATGGAAAGTAAAATTACAGAAAAAGCTAAAGAAATAGATGCTGGAAATAAAAGAGCCTTTGGTGGTTCTCCAGAAGATAGGAAAAAAAGATTTCAGCAAAGAATAGAAGAGGAAGAAAAGGCTAGATTGGCTGGTTGGAAACCAAAAACAAAACTTGGAAAAGAAGTAAGAGAGGGCAAAATAAAAAATCTTGACGAGGTTCTTGATTCTGGAAGAAAAATTATGGAATCTGAAATTGTTGACTTGCTTGCTAATATTCAATCTGATTTAATTTTTATTGGGCAATCAAAAGGAAAATTTGGGGGCGGTAAAAGAAGGGTTTGGAGGCAGACACAGAGAAAGACCCAAGAAGGAAATGTTCCTACTTTTTCAGCAATGGCTGTTGTGGGAGATGAAAAAGGACATATTGGAATTGGAGAAGGAAAATCTAAAGAAACATTGCCTGCAAGAGATAAGGCAACAAAAAAAGCTAAGCTGAATATTTTTAGAATTAAACGAAACTGTGCTGGATTTGATTGTGCTTGTTCTGAATTACATTCTGTTCCGTTTAAAGTTACTGGAAAATCTGGAAGTGTTAGAGTTACATTAATTCCTGCACCTCAAGGAACTGGATTAGTTGTTGCAAATGAATTAAAGAAAGTATTGAAACTTGCAGGAATCAAAGATATTTATAGTAGAACTTCAGGAAAACAGCGAACATCTTTTAATTTGATTAAGGCTTGTATTGATGCTTTGAAAAAGACAGAAGTGGAGGGCGAAGTTATTGGAAAGCAACAAATTGGGAGTATTAATAAAGACTTTTCAATGGCTGAGGAGAAGAAATGATAGCAATAATTAGAATACGAGGACAGGTTGGATTGAATCGTGAGATAGTGAATACTTTTTATAGATTAAGACTTAGAAAAAAATATACTTGTGTTGTAATTGAGAAGCCGACAAAAGAACAACTTGGAATGATGGAAAAGGTAAAGAATTTTGTTGCATATGGAGAAATAGACGAAGAAACTTATAAGAAACTTGTTGAAGCGCGTGGTGGAAAAATAAAGAACTTTTTCAGATTACATCCTCCAAGAAGAGGAATTGACAGCAAGAAACATTTTGGTGTAGCAAAAGGAGTTTTAGGAAATAATGGTAAAGAAATAAATAAATTAATTGGAAGGATGTTATGATGGATTTAAAAGTTTATTTTCCACTTGTTAATTTTGCATTATGGAACAAAAATAGTACACTAACGGAATTAGTAAATACTACAAATGAATTTTCAATTCCAGAGAAAAACACCAAACATATTGTAGAATCAATATTAGAAGCTGAAATCCGAGATAGAACAATTGTTAAATCCGAGGATGGTTCATATCATTTATCTAATTCATATGATATTAGAGGGGAAATGAAGGATTTTTTAGAATTACATACCCTTGCTCCTAAAGAATACATTGGAAAAAAACCTTATATTAAAAAATTAATGGAGGCCATAGAGAAAAGATTAAAATGATAGCGAAAAAAAGAAAAAAATCAAGTCGAATGCACGGCCGGAACATGGGGACACATGGAGGCGGAGCTCGAAAAAAGCGAAAAGGTTCTGGACATAGAGGTGGAAAAGGAATGTCTGGGAGTGGAAAGCGAGCAGACCACAAAAAGACACTTGTTATCAAACTTTATGGGAATGAATATTTCGGAAAGCAGGGAATAACAAGTAGAGGAACAAAACGAGATACAAGGCAAAGAGTAAATCTTCAGCAAATTGAATCACATTTAGAAAAATATGGGCACCGCGGGCGTACCCCGAAAGATTTTGATAAAAAATCTTTACAAGGGGCAAAGAAAACAGGAGATGCTTGGGAAATTAATTTAGAAAATTATAAAATTCTTGGACAAGGTGAAGTTAAAAGTAAGTTAATTATAAGGGCAAAAGAAGCTTCAAAAGTAGCAATACAAAAAGTTAAAGAAAAAGGGGGAGAAATAATTCTGCCTGTTAAAGAAAAAAATGAACCTAAGAAAGATATTTAATTTCATTCCAGAAGTTAAAAGTCCTGATGAGAAGAAAGTTAGTTTTAAAGTCAAGCTTAAGTGGACTTTAATAATTCTTGTTGTGTTTTTTGTTCTTGCAAATATTCCTCTTTTTGGTTTATCTAATAATGCTCTTGAAAGATTCAAGTATCTTGCGATGATTCTTGGAACTGATTTCGGGAGTATAATTTCGCTTGGTATCGGACCAATTGTAATGGCTTCGATTATACTGCAGTTGCTTACTGGTTCAGGAATAGTGAATATTGATCAATCTACTCCAGAAGGTAGGAAATTTTTCCAGGGAATTCAGAAATTGTTAGTCTTTTTCTTTATAGTTTTTGAAGCAATAATTTATGTTTTAATGGAAGGACTTCAGGCAATGCCTGGGTTGGCTTGGCTGGTAATTTTGCAATTGATACTCGGGGGTCTGGCAATTTTTTACATGGATGATGTTACAACCAAATGGGGATTTGGTTCTGGAGTTTCATTATTTATTGGGGCAGGAGTTTCATGGAGATTAGTAACAAGTGCTTTCCAGTTCATAAATCAGCAAGGAAGAAATTGTTTGTTTGATTTTGCAAATACGGCATGTTCGGGAAAGGTTTTTGTTTTAATACAATCAATAATAAATAAGTATCCAATAGAATTAGCGTCTGCACTTGGCGCAATTGTCGCGACAGTATTGATATTTTTAGCAGTTGTTTGGGCTCAATCATTAAAAGTTGAAATTCCATTGTCATATGGAAAAGTTCGTGGTTATGGTGTAAAATGGCCATTATCATTTTTCTATGCTTCTGTAATTCCTGTAATTTTAACTGCTGCATTAATTGCCAGTATGCAACTTTTTGGAGGGATATTGGAAAATGCCGCGGCTCCTTGTTTGATTGAAGGAGGAGTATGTACAGGTCTGGCAAAGTTTGCCTCGAATTTTGGATTTTTGGGACACTTTATTGATGGGCAAGCAATTTCAGGATTGGCCTTTTGGGTTGGTTCTACTAATTTGTTGGAATTAGTTATCCGTGGTGGATTTATGCCTCGTTATTTACTTCAGGGTTTAACTCATGTTTTGTTTTTTGTAATTTTATCAACTGTGTTTGCCATATTCTGGGTTAAAACTTCTGGAATGGATGCTAAAGCACAAGCGCATAAAATTGCTTCGTCTGGTTTACAGATAGCAGGCTTTAGACAAGATGAAAGGGTTTTAGAAAGTATTCTCAAGAGATATGTAATGCCTTTGACAGTTATGGGGGGGATGGCCATTGGATTGCTGGCATCAATTACAGATTTGATGGGAGCATTAGTTTCAGGAACTGCTATATTACTTGTAATCATGATATTTTTCCAGTTCTACCAGAATATTGCTCAACAACATATGAATGATATGAATCCTGCAATGAGGAAGTTCGTGGGAAGTTAGTTTTAAAAACCAAGTTTTATTAATGCAAAGATGGAAGAGAACACAGAAAAACCAATTGAAGAGAAAGATGCTGAAATTAATGAGAATAATATAGAAGTTGAAGAAGAAAAAATAGATGCTAGCACAAATAATAAAGTTGATAATATAGAAACATCAGATGAAGGTGAAATAAAAGAAGAGGCTGTTGAAGAAGAACCCGAAGAAGAATCAGTTGAAGAGAAAGAAGAACCTCCTATTGTTCCAAAGAGCAAGGAAGGGAAAGAAGGAAGTTGGACTCCGATGATTGTTGTAATGGGTTTATCGCTTGTTATTGCTTTTTCTTGGGACAAGGTTTCTTGGATTAGTGGTTCTGTTCATAAAGTTCTTGACCCGAGTGCAGGGGCCTTGTTAAATTGGAATCTGGTTTTGGGAATGATGGCAATTGTTCTTGTTATTAATATAATGACCACACTTATTCAAAAATATGCTACAGACCAGGATGCACTTAGAGAATTGAAAAAAGAACAGAAGATTTTACAAGCAGAGATGAAAAAGTATAAGGATCATCCAGAAAAAGTTGCTGAATTATCAAAAAAACAAATGCAATTTATTCCAAAGACATTTAAGTTAACTAGTAGAGCAATTATGTTTACAGGTGTGCCGTTTATTTTATTCTTTAGATGGTTTAATGATGTTTTTACTGCAATGGAAATGGTGGCAGGAGAGCCTATAAAGTTTTTTGGAATTTTGAGTTGGTTCTGGTTCTATCTTATTTTCACAATGATTCTCAGTAGCGTTTTTAGAAAAGTGTTTAAAGTTGTTTAAGAATAGAAAAACTCCAAAATCGGCTTTGCCAGATTTCTTTGTTAGGAAAATGTAATTAATGACATAGTTTTTTAATAATGAACTAACCTGTAAGTGAGCTATGTTGGGTGGTGGTGAAAAAAGACATCAATTACCATTAGATAATCTTAAAAACCCCTTTTTTCTTGTCAAAACATGGTAGATGAAAATAATGAACAACAAGAACTTATGGTAAAGATGCAAATGTTTGATCAACAAGCTAAGCAGATGCAACAGCAATTACAAGCGATTGACCAAGGAATTACAGAGATGACTACATTGAATGAGGGACTTAATGAGTTAGTTGGAAAAGAAGGCAAGGAAATTTATGCTCCAATTGGTCGAGGAATATTTGCGAAAGCTACACTTATTTCAGAAGATTTGAATGTTGATGTTGGTGGAGGAAACATAGTTAAGAAAACTATTCCTGAAACTAAAAAGATAATTGAAGATCAACTTCAAAAGCTTGAAGAAGTTAAAAAAGAGCTTGAAACAGGGATGGAAAAAATGGGCGAAGAATTCAAGGCCCTTATTGAAGAAGCTCAATCAAAAGAAGCAGGGAAAGAACAGGTTCATGACGAAAATTGTGAACATGGCGAAGATTCTGAAGAGGGCGAAAAGAAACCTACTAAGGGCAAAAAGATTGATGAGTTGGTTTAAAAAAAAGAATAAGAAAAAAAATAAAAAAATATTCTCAATTATTTCTTGATATAAACTTTATAAAAAGATTTTGCACCAAGTAGAACAGCTGCTGCTAAGAAATACCAAGGATTAACTGATTGCACCCAATTCATTGCTGCTGGCCAAATTGTTACTAGAAAAAATGCTACTGCAATCATAGCAAACTTAATCAAAGTAATATCTAGTACATCTAATCTCTTGAGTCCTCTTTTCCAAATTTTCATTAACATCTTAAATTTTTTTACCTCCTTTCATTTTCTGTGATTACTTTTGTAATATATTTCTTTTTCACGAATTCGAATGCAGGATTTTTTAGTTTTATTCCTTTGGGGGCTTTGTCCCAGACCTCATTTAATTTTCTGTTTTCTAATTTGATTTTCTTGCTTGTAAATTTCCAAGAATCTGCAATTACATAAACTGGAATTTTTTCTTGTTTTGCAATCCGCGCAATTACCTCGCTACCAATTTTATTTATGACTCCTTCTTTTGTTAAAGCATCTGCTCCAAGAAAAACTTTTGTTGCTTTTTTTGTTCCCTGTTCTTTGCTCAATGCAATTCCTAATGCAGAATCTACAAACATCGTAACCTTAATTCCTGCTTCTTTTAATTCTCGTGCGGTTTTTCTTCCTTGATAAAGCGGACGAGTTTCTGTATTGTAAATTTCAAAATCTTTTCCCTTATCGCTCGCATAGATTAAAGCATTAATTACATTTGTTGAATGGCAATGTGTAAAAATAACATCTTTATTTTTTATTAATTTGAAAACTTTTTTATTTATTTTCTCTTGGGCCTCTACAAAATGAGCTCTTATTTCTTTCAGAGGTTTTCCCTTTTCTGCAAGCTCAAGAACTTTTTTCATCATTGGTTCTGTTGGCCTTAATGACAAAAGTTTTTTCTTTGAAGATTCTGTTGGAATTAAAGAATATGCTTTAAGAGCCGCCTTTGCAATATTTCGCGCGCCTTGAATTTTAATGTCCTTTATATCGCGCGCTATCCGATTAAACTTACCTCTTTTATTCATATTTGTAAAAAGATTAGAGAGTTTAAAATTGTTTTGTGGAGAGAAACTTTAAAAACAAAATTTCCTTTGATGAATTATGTTAGAGTCGTTGATTAATCCAAAAAGAGTTGAAAAAGGGCCGTGGAAAATGTTCTTTATCGGGATGCTTTATGCTTCGCTTTCGCTGTTGCTTGTGCATTGGTTTTTTTCAGGTGATGCTGTTTTATCTAAATTTTCTGGGATGATTGTTGTAACTTTCTGTGTTATGTTTTCTCTTCCTTTTATGTATTTTATAATTAAAAAAGAAGAAAAGCAAGATGAAACAACAGAAGGATTTAGAGGAGTTTGGAGAATTCATAAAGATGCCATTTACGCATTTATGTGGCTTTTCCTTGGATTTATTGTGGCTTTTGCATTTTGGTATATAATTCTGCAAAATGCATCTTTGTTCAATGCCCAAATAGAAACTTATTGTAGCATAAATAGTCCTGGGGGCATTGAAGATTGTGTCTCAAGATATGATATAGGAAATTCGGCCAGCACTGGTTCTGCTACAAGAGGCATGAGAATCTTATCAATTTTAGAAAATAATATTTATGTTATGATTTTCACGCTGATTTTTTCGCTGATTTTTGGGGCAGGGGCTATTTTTATTTTAGCTTGGAATGCGAGTGTAATTGCTGCAGCAATAGGTATTTTTACAAGATATAAATTAATAAATATTCCATTGGGAATTGCGAGATACATGATTCATGGTTTCCCTGAAATTGCAGCCTATTTCATAACTGCTTTAGCTGGTGGAATCTTAGGAACAGGTGTAATAAGAAACGGCTTCAAAGACAAAAAATTCTTAAGAGTCTTAGAAAATGTTATCATGCTTCTTTTCATAGCAATAGTAGTCTTAATTATTGCTGCAGTAATCGAAGTGTACTTTACTCCTCTTCTTTTCGGATAATAAACAAATATTTAAATAGAATTTATCTCTCGTTGTTACGAGGTTTTTAATCATGGAAGAAAAAATAAATGAGGACATTAGTGAAGAGATTCAGAAAACAACTCCTGAACCAGTAAAGGTTGTTACAGAAGATATTGCAGAAAAAGAAGAAATGATTGCAAAAAGGGTTGTGAAAGCTCCTGTTTCAAGAGATGATTTAGAAGTAAGAAAAGAAAAAATAATTGATTTTTTGAAAAAAAAGAAAGATTGGATTTATTATGCCATTCTCTCATTTATTGTTTTCATTAATGTTTATATAAGAACAAGAAATATTCCTAAATTAAAAGATATAACTACTGGAACATGGACATTGGGTCCTGATTTAGATCCTTTCCTTTTCTTGCGTTGGGCAAAATATATTGTGGAGCATGGCAAACTTTTCCTTATTGATGCTATGCGTTCTGTGCCTCTTGCTGAAATTTGTTCTGGAAAAACCTGTAATCCAGTAAGTACTGCAATGGAAATGAAATTACTTCCTTATATGATTGTGGGAGTCCATAAATTTTTGAGCATTTTTTCTAATAATGTTACTATCACTTATTCTGCAGTTTTATTCCCTGTAGTTATGTCTATTTTAACAGCAATTGCATTTTTTCTTTTTGCAAGAAAAATATTCTATAAAGAAAATAAGAAAATAAGAAATATAATTGCATTAATTGCTACTGCGTTTTTTGTTCTTGTGCCATCCTTATTACCAAGAACAATTGCGGGAATTCCAGAAAAAGAATCTGTTGGTTTCTTTTTTATGTTCATGGCATTTTACTTTATTTTAGAAGCTTTTACTTCAAAAAAGTTTAAGAAAGGTTTAATTTTTGGGGTTTTGGCAGGAGTTATGACTGCCTTAATGGCCCTAACTTGGGGAGGGGTAATCTTTGTTTTCTTCACAATTGCTGCTACATTTTTATTAGCTTTTATTTTTAGTAAGATAGAATGGAAAGAATTCTTTATTTATTCTTCCTGGCTTTTTACCTCATTCATAATCATGCTTTTATTTTCTGGGAAGTATAATCTCAAAAATGTGATTATGTCTACATCTACGGGGATGGCTCTTGGAATATTTGCTCTTATTGGAATGAGTTTATTTCTCATGAAAAATAAAAAAATTAAAAAATTAAGAGAGAAAACAAAACTCCCAAAGGAAATATTTGCTCTTTTAGTTTCTTTTTTTGTTTTGTTTATTATTATTTTAGTTATACTTGGACCAAATTTTTTCATTGAAAAGATAAATGATGTTCGAAGTTCTCTTGTTAATCCAATAACAGATAGATTTGGATTGACTGTAGCAGAAAATAAACAACCTTATTTTGCAAATGATTGGAGGAATAGTTTTGGTCCAATTGTATTGAATATCCCTTTGTTCTTTTGGTTATTCTTTATTGGGTCTGTTATGCTATTTGGCCACTTAATACAAAAATTAAAAAAGAGAGAACGAATAATTTTAATTTTTAGTTATTTTATTTTCCTTATCTGCTTAATATTTAGCAGGTATTCTCCTAGTAGCATCTTAAATGGAGTAAGTTCTTTGAGTTTGATAGTTTATTTTGGGGGATGGATTTTTTTCTTAGGAACTTTTGGATATTTTTATTATCAAAATTATAAAAATGGAGACCTCCACTTATTCAAGGAATTTAATTTCGCATATATTTTATATTTTATTATCTTAACATTAGGAATTATTGGAGCAAGGGGAGGAATAAGGTTAATTATGGCTTTGGGGGCTGTTAGTCCTATTGCTGTGGCTTTTTTATTCTTTAAAATTCCAAAAGACTATTTAAAAGAGAAGGAAGATTTAAAGAAATTTTTTATTGGGGTAATCGCAATATTAATTATTATTGCTTCTCTTTTCACTCTGTTAACTTATTATCGGCAAGATGTATCTGTCGCGACAAATATGGCTCCTGGCCCATATCAATGGCAATGGCAAGAAGCAATGTCATGGGTTAGAGAAAATACACCTACAAATGCTGTGTTTGCTCATTGGTGGGATTATGGTTATTGGTTACAATCTATTGGTGAGAGAGCCACTGTTTTAGATGGGGGGAATGCTGTTGGGTATTGGAATCATCTTATGGGGAGACATGTTTTAACAGGGCCTGACGAAAGAACTGCTTTAGAATTTCTCTATGCTCATAATACTACACACCTGTTAATAGATTCTACAGAGATAGGGAAATATAGTGCATACTCAAGTATTGGATCTGATAAAGATTATGATAGATTTTCATGGATTCCATCATTTTCTATGGATGAAACAAATACTCAAGAAACTAGCGATATGATTGCTTATATGTATCAAGGAGGAACTTCTACTGATGAAGATATAATTTGGGAGGATGAAGGGCAAGAAATCTTGTTTCCTCAAGGAAGTTCAGGCATAGGTGCAATTATTATTAAAAAATCAGGAGAAGAATTACTTCAACCAACTGCAATTTTCGTTTACAATGGAAAACAATATAATATCCCATTAAGATTTGTTTATTATAATGGGGATGTGTTTGATTTTAAGTCTGGTTTGCATGCAGGAGTATTCTTATATCCCAAATTAAAAGAAGTTTCTGGAAGTGTGAGTATGAATCCAATGGGGGCAGCATTTTATTTGAGTAGAAGGACAATTGATTCAAGATTAGTTAGAATGTATTTATTTGGAGAAGAATCAGAAAATTTTATTTTGACACATACTCAACCGAATCCATTTATTGTTAATCTACAACAACAAGGGATAAATATTGGAGACTTTGTGGAATTTCAAGGATTTCAAGGACCAATTAAGATTTGGGAAATTAATTATCCAGCAGATATCCAATTAAACAAAGATTATTTAGACATAACATATCCTATTGAACTTAGGACGGGTTGAGGTACAAATAAAATGAATGTTATTTTGTTATTACCATTATTATTAAGTTTTTTTACAGTATTGTTTTTAACACCAATCTGGATTAGAAAGGCAAGGGAGAATGGAATTGTCTGGGAAGATATGAATAAACCAGGGCATCCTAAAAATGTTGCTGGGTCTGGAGGAGTTAGTGTTTTTTTAGGATTTATTCTCGGTGTTTTGAGTTATATTGCGATTAAAACTTTTTATTTTAAATCAACAGACAATCTTATTGAGATTTTTGCTTCGTTGAGTATTGTTCTAGTAATTGCATTTATTGGTTTTATGGATGATCTTCTTGGTTGGAAAAAAGGCGGGTTATCAATGAAGTCAAGATTGATTCTCTTGGCTTTTGCTTCAATACCCTTAATAGTTATAAATGCTGGAGAATCGAGTGTGATGGGAATTAGCTTTGGATTGTTTTATCCTTTGGTTTTAATTCCTTTAGGAGTTATCGGAGTTTCTGCAACATTTAATTTCCTCGCAGGCTATAATGGATTAGAAACTAGTCAGGGAATTATACTTTTGTCTGCAATTTCTGTTATAACTTTTTTACTGGGAAACAAATGGCTGAGTGTTATTGCTTTGTGCATGGTTATGGCATTAATTGCTTTTTATTTATTCAATAAATATCCTGCAAAAGTTTTTCCTGGAGACATAATGACTTATTCTGTTGGAGCTTTAATAGTGGCAATTGCTATTTTAGGAAATATTGAAATGATTGCCTTGTTCTTTTTCATACCTTATATTATTGAAACTGGTTTGAAATTAAGGGGAAAATTAAAGAAGCAAAGTTTTGCAAAAGTAAATGAAGATGGAAGCTTGGAAATACCCTATGAAAAAATTTATGGTTTAGAACACTTGGCTATTTCTATTCTCAAAAAGATAAAACCTAATAAGAAAGTTTATGAAAGAGATGTTGTTTATTTGATAAATTTATTTCAAATATTTGTTATAATCTTGGGATTTGTTATATTCAGAAATAGGTTGTTCTAGAAAACAAAAATTTATAATCACTATCCCTTAGGATTATTATGAAAATCCTTATTGGTTATCCTCCAACAGAGTCTAAAAGAGGCATAGCCTTGTTGAGTCAAAATCGACAGTTTCAATGGTTTTCTAATCCGAGTTATTTGTTTCCTGTGATTCTTGGAAGTGCAGCAACTTTTTTGAAGAAATTAGGACATGAAATAATTTGGATTGATGCGATTGCGGAAAAAATTTCTTGGGAAAATTTTATAAATAAAATTAGAAAAGAAGAACCAGATTTGTTTGCATTTGAAACCAAGACTCCTGTTGTGAAACAACATTGGAAAACTATGGATAAATTGAAGAAAGAATTTCCTGATATGAAAATTGTAATAATGGGCGACCATGTGACTTCTTTTCCTGAAGAAACAATGAAGAATTCTAATGTTGATTTTGTTTTATGTGGTGGAGATTTTGATTTTGCCCTCGCTGATTTATGTAATTGGATTTCTGGAAAATTGAAGAAGATGCCGAATGGGATTTATTATAGAAAAAATAAAAAGATTATTAATTCGGGACAATTTCAATTGAAACACAATTTGGATGATGTCCCTTTTATTGATAGAAGGTTGACAAAATGGTGGCTTTATCAAAAAGAATATAATATTAGTAGGAAACCTTATTTTTACATTATGTCTGGGAGAGATTGTTGGTGGGGACGGTGCAAGTTTTGTTCGTGGCCGCGGATGTATCCGAAATTTAGGGTTAGAAGTGTAGAGAATGTATTGGACGAGATAGGAATTTTGATTGAAAAATATGGTGCAAAAGAAATTTTTGATGATTCTGGAACATTGATGGTTGGAGAATGGTTAAAAGAATTGTGTAAGGGATTAATAGAAAGAGGATATAATAAAAAAATAACATATTCGTGTAATATGAGGTTTGGTGCCTTAAAACAAGAAGATTATAATCTTATGAAACGAGCAGGATTTAGACTTTTAAAGTTTGGATTGGAATCTGCTAATCAAGAGACACTTGATAAGTTAGATAAGGGAGTAAAGGTGGGGGACATAATTGAAGGGTGTAAAATGGCTAAGAGAGCTGGCCTTGCAGTTCATTTGACGATGATTGTAGGTTATCCCTGGGAAACAAAAGAAGATGCTATGAGAACATTTAGATTGGCTAAAAAGCTCATGCAGTCTGGGAAAGCAGACTTGTTACAATCTACTATGTTAATTCCTTATCCTGGAACAAAATTATGGGAAGATGCAAAAAAAGATAGGCAATTTTTATTTCCTCCAGAAGATTATGAGAGATATGACATGAGAGAGCCTGTGCTCAAGGTTAAAGATTCTTCTGCAGAAGAAATAGCAGCTATTTGTGGTAAGATTTATACGATTTTCTTAACTCCAAAATATGTTTTAGCAAGATTTATTAGTATGAAAAGTTTTGATGATGTAATGTTAAACTTACGAGGCGTTAAAGCAGTGTTTGGTCATTTAAAGGACTTTTGGAGGAAAGAATGAAAATAGAAAAAGCAACGGTAAAGGATGTTCCTAATTTGTTGAAATACTTGGAAGTGAATGAAAAAGTTACTCATTTAGATTTTTTTAGAAAAAGAATAAAATATTATATTGGCAATAGTTTCATCTTGTTAGCCAAAGAATCAAAAAATATAGTTGGGCATTTATTTTTTCAAGTGAAAGAGAACATCAACTTAGGAGTGGGAGAAATTGAGACTGTGAATATTAATGAAAATTACAGAAGAAGAGGCATTGGAACCAAATTAGTAAAACAATCAATAGAATCTGGAGAAGAATATTTTAAAAATAATGGAATTGAATTAAGATGCATCTATTTAATGACGCGCTCAAACAATATCGCTGCCATAAAAATGTATGAAAAAGCTGGTTTCAAAAAGAAAAATACGATTGGTAAAATTTATAGAGATGATCAACCAGAAGAATTAATTATGGAAAGATTTTTCTAGAATTATTCTGAATCAAACAAATCTTCTGGATAATATTTCTTAAGATATTTTTCTCTTAATCCAAGTTTTTTGTCTTTGATTGTTAAAATCCCAGCAGCATATCTCATAAAACTAAAAACATTCAGATAACCTTTATGAGTTTCAAAATCTTTGGCTTTAATTAATTCATTTAAATCTTGAACAATTGTTTCTCCATTATTCATCCTTATCTTATCATATGGAAATTCTGTATAAGCTGTTCCAATATGGGTTATTCCATCTGAATCATCATTAGCAATCATAGGTATGCTCTGTTCTTCGGCAACTTCAGCTAGTCTTTCATTATGACTTCTTGCAAATCCTTTAAATTTCTCGACAGGAAGCAAAGAAAGATAATTCGGTACTGCTATTTTGCCATTATGTTCTACTGCTTGAATATATCCTTGATTATACAATTCAATTAATTCTTCTTCGCTCATTGCACCATGGTGCCCTTCTGCAAATGGGTGTTCTGCAATTCCTAAGAACCCTTTGTCTTTTAAGATACTTGAAGTTTCAGAAAATGTCAAACCATTGGGAATTTCATTTGAACCAAAAGTCAATAATTCATATTCTCTTTCACCATCTTTTACATCTATGCTTTGTCCATTTAGAAAAGTAACTCGTTTGTTTTTTCTTTCAACAACAAAAGCATTATCTCCTAATTTGCCCATTCGATATTTGTCAGGTAATTCTCTCGCATAATTAAAAATACGATTAAATCTGCTTTTCCCTTCTCCTTGAAACTCTGGAGGAAAGTCATTAGTAATTGCATATATTTCTAGTCCTTTTCTAATGCATTTATCTGCAACAACTTGTGCTAAATTTTTATGCTCTATTCCAAATTGAAGTTTCCACCAATGGTCAAAACCTGCAAGTAAATGTGAGTGTAGATTTGCTTTCATTTTAGGCATCCTTCTATCTTAATCTTTGGGTTTATAAGAATTTATGTTCTAAAAGATAATCCTGAATTGTAGAAAACTCATAACCACTTCTTATACAAAAAATAATGTATTCTTCTAACATTTTCAATAAATCTTGTCCACTTTTCTTTTTTATGTAAGTGGGAATATTAAATTGAGACAGGTCTGCAAATTCCCATGGATGAAATATCAACATTGTATAATCATTAGAAAGAAAATTAATTTTAGTAAACGCCTTAGAATAAAATAATGGGAAATTTTTGAATGCTAACCAAAATATTGGAAACCTTATTATGGGGAGGACAGATAATGGGATTTCTATAATCTCATTAATTTTGTGGGCTTTTCTTTTTTTAAATAAATTCATATATCTTCCTGGAATAACTGTCGGATGCACTGACGAATCGTATGAAAAACCCAATCCTGACAACAAATAAATATCTTGTATCTCAAATCTTGGAGCGCGAAATCCTTTTACTTTCTTGCCAATTATTTTTTCAATTTCTGCTTTAGCAATTTGGATTTTGGATATATCTTTTATATAGGAATCAGAATGCTCATAACCATGACAAGCTATTTCATGTTTTTGTGATATTTCCTTTATCAAGGAAGGATGTTTTTTTGCAAATTTCGCTGTAGTGAAAAAAGTCGCTCGAATATTGTATTTATCCAAAAGAGAAAGAAGATCTATTAAACCTTGCTTAGGAATTTCAAATATCTGCTCTTGAGTAATTGATTGCCCAAATTCTAAAGGAAGATCAAATTCCTCGACGTCAAAAGTGAGAAGGATGTTATTCACTTTAATCTATCTAAATTATATTTATTTATGGTAAATCTAAATGCATTATCTACTTCTAAATCATATTTTGGTTTGTAGTGAAGGAAGAACTTTATTAAATCTGAAATAAAAAAAGGCCCTCTCATTTTCAGCCCTTTTAACCCGTATTTTTTCATCTGATATATCTTTATCCGGTTTACAAGTTTCTTTATTTGTTTCCTAGAAGTATATTTTGTTCTGCTCACAGGATTAGTGAACATGCTATGTGAATCTTTGAATCCTTTTTGCTCTATTAATCCTTCTTTTTCGCACATCTCTTTTATTTCTGTTGCAGGAATTGGCATCAAAATTGGAAACAACTCATAATCTGCATTTATTTTTTTAGCCATATCAAATGTTTCTTTCATCATTTCTTCTGTTTCATAAGGAGCACCAATAATAAATTGGACCCTTAATTGCAATCCATATTTTTTTATTATCTTAACAGCATTGAATATTTGCTCCTTGCTCATTCCCCGTTTATAGATATCATTTCTTATATGATCATTACCTGCTTCAACGCCCATCCTTACTTCATAACAGCCTGCTTCTTTCATTGCACTGATTATTTCCTCTGTAACAAGATTTGCGCGAACATTGACATTCCATTTGATCTTTTTATCAAAACCTTTTTCTTTAAACTTTTTGCAGAATTCCATAATAAAATCTTTGTACATAATGAAAGTATCATCATAAAAAAACAAATACTTCATTCCCTTTTCATAATACTGTTTTATTCTAAGTTCTATTTCTTCCATTACACTATCAACACTTCTGAATCGCACATATCTTCCATCTAATTTTTTCTTCAGAGCATGATTACTACAATAAGTACAATTATAGGGGCATCCACGTGATGCCATTATAGGCAAATGATTATTATTTATGAGGAAATATTTTTTCAAATTAAAATCATCCCATTCGGGAAAAGGTAATTCATCAAGATTTTCTATAAGCTTGTTAATTTTGTTTTTAATTATTTTTTCTTCTTTTTTATACCAAATTCCATTAACATTTTTGGGATTAAGTTTTTTATCCAAAAGCTCTTTTAGTGTCAATTCTCCTTCTCCTGTACAAACCATATCCACACATTTATTTTTGATTGTCTCTTCTTCCATCAGGATGGCATGCACCCCTCCAAAAATTATCTTGATATCAAAATTTTCCTTGATAAATGAAGCTATTTCTATTGCCTGTTTATAATTAAAACTCATGACAGAAATTCCAATTAAATCCGGCTTTTCCTGCTCCAGCTTATTTCTCAAATATTCTTTCCAATTTTTCTTATTAAAAATTAAATCTATTATTTTCGCCTCATGTTTTGTTTTATTATTTATGAAAGATTTCAAGATAGCAAGAGACATTGTTGGCATTAATGCATATCCTTCTATGTTTGGTTCTATTAATACAAGTTTCATTTAAACCTCAACTTCAATAATCTAAAAGCCATTCCAGGCAGGTATTTAAGACTAACTGTGCTAAATTTTTCGTGTTTTAATGGCGAGACATGATACTCTGTGATTCTTGATTTGGTTCTGCATATTTTATACAAAAATTCTATATCCCAATCAAATCCAGTGCATATAAAATTTTTGTCTATGCTTTCCCAAACTTCTTTTCTAAAAAATTTTGCTCCTGCTTGAGTATCCCTAAATTTTAGACGAAAGAGCGATCTGGAAAAAATTCCTCCTCCTAATGAGATAAGTCTTCTTAACAGAGATTCTTGAAATCTTGCACTTCCCTTTAGGTATTTTGAAGCAATTACCACATCAGAAGTATCTAGTTTATCTATCATAGTTCCTACTTTTACCAAATCAAAAGGATTGTCGGCATCCAAAAATCCGATACAGTCGAAATTTGCTTTGTTAAATCCTTTTACTAAGGCATATCCTTTTCCTCTCTGGGGAATTTCTATTGTCTGTAAAGGAAATTCTTTAGATAATTCATTACAAATTTGAGCACTATTATCTGTGCAACCATTACATACTATAATCATTTCAAAATCCTTGAATTTTTCTGAGAGAATTTTATTATATTCTCTTACAGACCTTTCTATCACCTTCGCCCCATTGTGATTTGGAATCACCAAAGATAGACCTCTCATAGAAATTTGTATCAAAAAAGGCTATATAAAAATAATTGCGATAGAATGTTAGAAAGGTTTTTATGTGTTGGTTCTTAGTAATTCTATGCTGTGGAAAAAAGTCAAAAAATTTCTTCCAATTATTGGAATTGCACTTTTTATCTATCTTTTAATACGCTTAGATATAACAGAGATTTTGAAACAAATATTGGAGATGAATAAATTTTATTTGATTATTGCTCTGCTTTTGGTCTTATTATTTTTATTATTTCAAACATTAAAATGGTATGTCTTGGCTCGAAAACAGAAAATACCTGTGCCTTTTGGGAAAAGTTTCAAAATAAATTTAATAGCTGATTTTTATGGTTTAGTAACTCCTGGTAAATTAGGGGCAGTTATGAGGGCTGAATATTTAAAAAAATACACAAGTGTGGGAAAAGGACTTAGTAATTTTGTTCTTGACAAGGTTTTTGATTTAAGCTCTCTTTTCTTTTTAGCGATTGTTCTTGGATTTTTTGTTTTAAGAGAAAAATTAGATGCAATGATAATTAATTATTTGCTTATGTTCTTTTTGATTTTAATCCTTTGTTTCATAATCTTCTATGATAAAAAAAGAAGTAAATTCTTGTTAAAAATTATTTATAAGAAATTAATACCTCAAAAAATGAAAGAAAAAGCAAGAGATGCCTTTGATTCATTTTATGAAGATTTACCTAAAAAAGGATCTCTTATCAGTGTATTCTTTGTTAATCTTACTGCTTGGATTATAAATTATACAGTAGTTTATTTTATTGCTTTATCCCTTGGAATTGAAATTAAATTTATTTATTTTATCGCAATTTATCCTATCGCCACCTTGGTCGCACAGATACCTATCACCATTAGTGGATTGGGTACAAGGGAAGCCACCTTGATTGGATTATTTGGATTATTTGGGATTGAGGCTGTCAAAATCTTTTCAATGTCCATCATAGGTTTATTTATAATGGCTATTATTCCTTCATTGATAATTATCCCTTTTATATTGAAAGAGAGAAATAAAAATGAAATACACAAAATCAAAGAAAGCAGACGAAAAAGTAGAGAAGGATCTTGAAATAATTAAGAAGATACTTGTTGAAGAATTAAAACCTATTTCCATTGTACTTTTTGGGGGTTTTGGAAGAGGTGAAGGAAGTTATGAAACTGTTGGTGGAAATATTGTTCCATTAAACGATTATGATCTTTATGTTGTTACAAAGAAAGAAATTTCTGATAAGGAATTAGAAAGGGTTGGGATGTTATGTTCTAAAGCAATTGAAAGGGGTGGGGGGGAATTTGTTGAAAATTTTAGAGATGGAATTTATGATAAGAATAAATTCTTTCATGTGGATTTGAGATGGCTTAATTATTCTAAGCTTGGAAAAATGAGAAGAATCAATCGGACTTATGAATTAAAACATGGTAGTACGGTTATTTATGGAGAAAATATTAAAGAAAAAATAAATGATATTTCTGTTCCCTTGTCAGAAGCTTTTCGTTATTTGATAAATCCTGCTTGTCATCTTTTGTTGGTTATGGACGAGCGAAGATTAAAGGGTGAATGGAAAAAAGATGAGGAGTTTTACGCTCAACACCATATTGTCAAAACATATTTGGCCATAGCTTCTTCTCTTATTATTTCTGAAAGAAGTTTTAAACCAAATTATACAGAGACTGTAAAAGAATTTTCCAGATTGTATGAGAAGGAATTTCCCGGATTAGTAAAAAAAGTTGAAGAAGCTTTAAAATTGAAAACAGAATCTCGAAAAGATTTGAAAAATATTGGGAAAAGATGGTTTGATGCTAGGGATGATTTGATTTTTGCCTTAAAGTATATTTCAAAGAAACATTTAAACATTAAAGAAACTGAACTTAAGAAATTAATAAAAAAATTATATAAAAAACTTCCTTATGTTTATTTTGCTCCTTATCTTCCTCTTCCCAGATTTCTTGCAAAGCTTGCTTTTCCTTCGCAATATTTTTTAAATATAATTTATGCTAAAAGGTCTAAATTTTTTAGAGTTTTATTGAATTGGAAGGACGTTGGTTTAAGGATAGCACTATCTGCTTTTCTTTTACTTTATGCTAAAGATGACGAAAAATTGCTTGATGAAAGTTATTCTTATATCAAAACTTTTGCTCCAATTAAGAGTAAAACTTGGGAAAATTTAAGAATGGCTTTATTGTACTCGTTTGATAGATATTATTCGCAAAAATTAATTTAAAATGTTATGTATTTTTATAGACGCCTTAAATCCATCATACCTTAAGCATATGCCTTTTTTGAATTCCTTGAGGGAAAATTCGTTGCATGGATTTCTTGAAGTTCCTTTGGGATATACTGGAATTATTGCATCTTTTATGACTGGTGTGTGGCCGGATAAACACAAAATATTTGATTTGTTTGTTCCAGATAAAGAAATAAAGAAAAAAATAAAGAACAAGTATTTGCTCGCAGCGATGAGATTATTGCAAGATAAGAGACTTTTTTATACGCCTTCAAAACTAAAAGCAATGGATTATTTTAAACCTAGTTTGAATAAAAATTGGGCTCAGAAGGATTGTCTTTCTTATCCTACTATTTTTGATTTTTTAGAAAAAAGCGGAAAAAGTTTTGAAGTTATAGATTGGCCAAATCATTTCAAAAATAGAAAAGCAAACATCCTTTTTTCAAAATCTTATCCTTCTGCATTAAAATTAGTAAAAAAATCAAAAGCAGATTTTACTTTTGTTCATTTTTTAGATTTAGAAGTAGCTCATAAATTTGGGGTGGAATCTAAGGAAGTGATAAGAACAGCTAGAGAAATCGATAATGCAGTTAAACAACTTTATGAAAAAGATGAAGATATTCTTATATTCTCTGACCATGGTATGGAAGATATTAAAAAAGAAGTGAATATTTTATTAGAAATTAAAAAATTGGGATTGAAATTTGGTGATGATTTTATATATATCATTGGTTCCACAACAGTGGAATTTTGGTTTAAGAACAAATATTCTGAAGAAAAGATAATAAATATGTTGGAGAAATTAAATTACGGGAAGATTATAGATAAAAAAGAATTTCATATTGATACTGATTCTAATATTATTTTTTTGGCTAACTTAGGAATAGGATTTTATCCCAATTTTTTTTCTAGTCAACATTTTAAAGCTATGCACGGTTGGAATCCAAAAATTCAGAGAACCTATTATGTTTTAAAAAATCCTTTTAAAAAAGGTAGAAAAAATGCTAGGATGGTTGACTTCTTTCCTACAATTCTAAAGATAATGAATATTCCTGGAGCAGAATGTGATGGAAAATCAATCATATAAAAATGGAAAATAACAAACTAGATGATACCTATAGTAGTGCAAATCCTTTAACTAAAGCTTATTTTAAAACCAAAGTTTGGCTGGCTATCAAAATGGCTAAACTTTCAAAAAAAGACATAATTCTAGATTTTGGATGTGGGGGAGGATGGTTAGAAAAAAAATTGCAAAACTACAAAATTTATGGATATGATTCAAATCCGGAAAAAACATTCATTAAAAATTATAAAATTATAAATCCCACAAAAATTTTTGTTTTGGATGTTTTTGAGCACATCCCTCAAAATGAAATAAAAAAAATAATAAATGAATTTAAAAAATTAAATTCCAAATTTGAAATTATTGTTTCTATTCCTACTGAAAATTTTATTTCGAGAAAAATACGAAAATTTGTTGGAAAAGATGAAATTCCAAAAGAACACATTACAAAATATAAAGAAATCTTAGAAATATTGAAAAGTAATTTTAAAATAAAAAGGAAGATTAACTTTTTTACTGTAAGTCATATATTTTTATTTGAACACTCATGAAAAGTTTGATTCAAAAATAATTACTACTGGTTGTTCTCCTTGATTATATACTTGAACTGATTTCCAAAGGCTATTGTTTTGCAGATAATCTGTTACCCATTCTTCATGAGATTGGAAAACAGACCAAACTAAATATCTTGGTTTCACATCTTCCACATATGCATAAAATTCTTCTTCAGAACAAGCAGGTTTATGATCTTCTGGACCATTATAACAATTATTGAACGTCGTTACTTTTCTTTCAGAATAATAAGATATTTGCGGGAAGGAATTAGTTATAACTCTGTCTCCTGGTTGGGAATTTGCTTTTATCCACTCTCCAGCAGGTTTAAGTTCATAATAAGACATTTTCTTATTTTCTGTTAATTGATTTGCCCATAAAAGATTGGGTATAAGGGCTAAAATGAAAATAATCAAGATCAAAATAGCCATAATTTTTTTGTTAATCTTAAGATGTTTTTTGATTAATCCTCCTATCTTGAACAAAGATATAATTGCTATTAAAAATAAAAAAGGATGCTGAGCCAGAGTGTATCTTTGTTCTGCAATTCCATTAACTCCGCCAAGATATCCTAAAAATAAAAATGGAACAACTATCCATAAAAAAATAAAGAATTTCTTTTGAATTTTTTTATTTTTAAATATTTTATCAAATCCCAAAAAAAGATCTGCGAAAAAATAAGGTATTCCGATTAAAAACAAAATTAATATGGGTTTAGTCAAATTATATGATAAATCCTTGAAATAGATTAGAACATTGGAAAAATCTCGTTTTGCAACAGTTAATGCTGTTTCAGATTTAACACCAAAGATATATGACATTATATCTACCACCGGATTTCCAAAATGTTGAGAATACATGATAACGAGGGGCAATAAAATTAGAGCAAATATGCCAAGTGCTATCCACAATGGCTTATTTTTTAATAATTTTAATTTGTCTTTTATGAACATAAAAAGTAAAAAAATTGGAGCAAAAATCCAATTCTGCATTCTTGTTAAAATTGCAAGAGCAAAGAAAATTGCAAAGAGATAAATAAATTTGTTTCCTTGTTTAAGTTCGTATCCTTTCCAAAAAAATAGTAGACTTAACAGAATAAAAAAAGTTGAGGGAATTGAAGTCATTGGCCTTCCAGTGAAAAAAAGAGATACCCAAGACAAAGATAATCCAATGCAGGCATAGAGAGCATATTTTTTGTTAAACATGTTTTTTATTAAGAAATATGAAACTGCTACTATCCCTGTAGAAAATAATACTGTAACAAATCGAATGGTTGCGTCTCCTAACCCAATTCTAAAGAAAAGTGAACCTAAAAACGGCCATAAAAACCCCCTACGATAATACCAAATATCGCTCATCTCTCCAATCCCTGCCCAATATTTTGCAGTAGACATATATTCTGCAGCGTCAAACCACATTGCTTGATCTTTTGTTGCTATGAAAACTAAAATCCTTATTATAAAAGCAGCCAATAATACTATAAGAAAAGCTTTGTCATAATTATTTTTTACCCATCCAAAAATATTTTTTTTAATCCAATTTTTTCTTTTTTCTAAAAATTCTTCCATGATTAGTTTTGGGGAAAAGGGTTTTTATTTGTTATTGTGATTATAAATCTATGAACGTCTCTTTATTTGTTCCTGGACAATCTTTACAAAGTGGGATTTCTTTTTTATTTTTTAGAATCATCTTCCTAAAATTTGTATATTTTTGATTATTCCAAATTTCTTTGATTGGACTTTTGAATGCATTTCCAAAAACAAAAAGATTGTTCATATCAAAACAACATGGGACTACTGTTCCATCCCAATTTATTACTATTTCTTCCCAAATAAAATCACACCAATTTTTTACCTTAACTTTTGATTTCACTCCCTCTTCTTGGATTTCATATCTTGAGTATTTTTTGTTTGTTGGAATGTATTTTTTTATATCCTTTTTAGAAAAATAATCCATAATCCCCACTGTTTTGAAAACCAATTCATCTATGCCTATTTTTTTTGCAAGAAATTTTATTTTGTTAATCTCATGTTCATTGTGTTTCATAATTATAAATTGTAACTTGATATAAGGAGATTTTTTATTCAGTCTCTTTTTTTCTTCTACTAAAAGTTTTATTGATTCTATAATCTTGTTAAAATCCCCTCCTTTTCTATATTTTTTGTAAGTTTCTTCAGAGGCCCCATCTAAGGAGATTATTAATTCGTCTAAACCAGATTTGATTAAGTTCTTTGCTATTTCATCATTTAAAAAATAACTATTGGTACTTAGGTTGGTGAATATTTTCTTTTCTTTAGCATAGGCAATCATTTTGAAAATATCTTTATTCAATAAAGGCTCACCCCAATTCCACATTCTTAGATGGATTACATAATCTGCCATTTCATCAATTATTTTCTTAAAATTTGGGAAGGTTAGGAAACCTTTTGCTCGTTTCACTAAACCAGCCCCCGTTGGACACAAAGGACATTTAAGATTACAGATGTTTGTTGGTTCAATCATTATTGTCGTGGGATATCCTTTGATTTTAGAAAGTTTTAGATATTTTGAAACATTTATCATAATAAGATTCATTAATCTTTTCTTACTAAAAAGGACGTATTTTAAAAAATAATTTATTTTTCTTTTTAATTTCATTTTTTATAATCCAAGGTTTTTGTTGATTCTGAACGAGACCATTGTGCAACATATGTGGTTTTTTTAATTTTTATTTCATAAAATGTTTTTAACCAAACATATAATCTTGGAGGATATAATAAAAAAGTCCAATAAAACTCCTTTATAGTCTTAGGGAAAGAAAGTGCAAAAGAAAATCCGTAGAAAATTTCATTGATTAAGGACTTTTGTTTAATTTCTTTTGAGGTAACATACTTGTTCATAGCTTCATGAGATTTTGCAGAACGAACTTTTTGTTTTACCCAATCAGAAAAATTTCGTGGGTACATCACATATACTTTTGCATTTGGTTGGTAGATATTTTTATAACCTTTTTGTATAATCAAATAAGGGATTATTGCATCTTCTGCAACATCATTTGGGATTTCTTTCAAAAGATTATTTTTCATTGCTAAAAGGTTCGCACATTGTTCTACAAATTTTCCCTTGTGAAATCGCATTTCCCTTAATTTATGGGCTGCGTTTGTTAGAAGGTGTGCCCAAAATCCAAAAATATTGTCTCGATTATTTTGTGGACAAGGTTTTCCACCAACACATCCAACAGAGGGGTCTTCAAATTCTTTCAAAATTATTTTAATAGCATCTTTTTCAACAAATTTATTTCCATCTGTCCAAATTAAAATTTCCCCTTTAGCTAATTTAAGAATTTTGTTCATTAATTTATTTTTGTCAGGGTCGTCTTGTTTAACATAACGAATTATAGAAGGATATCTCTTTTTGTAATCCATTATTACTTTTTTTGTGGGTTCATCAGGACAAGCCACGATAAGTTCAAATTTTTCATTGAAATCCTCTTGATTAAGAAGTCGTTTAATACACTCGTTTGTTGATTTTGGGTCGTTATATGCTGTAACAATTAGTGAAATCATTTCAGTCATAATCAGACTGTTTTTAAAAGGTTTATGAAGGTTAAACAGATGATATAGAGTTTATCTACAAAATTCTTATAAAGTGAGGTCTATAAATAATAAGAATGAGAGCAATTTTACTTTCTGCTGGAAGGGGGGAAAGATTAAAACCCTTAACAGATACTATGCCAAAAGTCATGATTCCAATAAATGGTAAGCCACTTCTTCAATATTGGATAGAATTTTTGAAGAAATATGGAATTGAAGAGATAGCAATTAATGTATGGTACCTGGGCGAACAAATAATGAATTATTTTGGAGATGGTTCTAAATTTGGTGTAAAGATAAAATACTCAAAAGAAGAAGCTCTTCTTGGAACAGCTACGCCCATTAAAAGGATTGAAGAATTATATCCTGGGTTTTGTTCAGAAGATAAATTTTTGGTAATTTATGCAGATAATTTAACAGATATGGATTTGAAAAAAGTTTTTGAATTTCATGAATTACATAAACCTCTTGTTACATTAACTTTGCATAAACATGATGAACCTTGGACAAGAGGGATTGTTAGCACAACAGAAGAAGGTAAAGTTACAGGTTTTATAGAAAAACCACAAAAAGAAGATATTTTATCTGGAAAATATCCTGGAGAATCTGCATCATGTGTTTATATTCTTGAGCCAGGCGTATTAAAATATTTGAAAGATGAGAAAGAAGACCTTGGGACAGATTTGTTCCCTCGATTATTGGAAAATAATTGCGAATTATATGCTTTTAATCCTCATGCATGTGTAATGGATACTGGAACCTCAGAAAGATATAAAAGAGCAAAAAAAGAAGTTGCAGAAAATCCTGAGAGGTTTAATTTCTAACTATAAAATATATATTTTCTCTTCATAATCCTTAAAAAAGAATTATATTTTATAAAAAAGAGATGATAATATCAAGAACACCTTACAGAGTTGATTTGATTGGAGATGGCACAGATATCGGAAGTTTTTGTAATAAAGAAAGAGGGTGTATTGTTAATGCAACTATTCAAAAATATATTTATGTTATTGTTCATCCTTCAAAAGATAAAAAGATTAATGTTAGTTGCGGAGGAGAAACAGAAATAGTTGGTAATGTAGAAGAATTAAAAAATGGCCGTGTGAAGGAAGCGATGAAAATGGTGGGGGTTTTTGGAGGAATTGAGATTCATTCTATTGCAGATGCGCAAACAGGGACAGGTCTTGGAGGTTCAAGTTCTTTTACTGTGGGAGTGTTAAATGCTCTCCATAAATACAAGGGAGAAGAAGTAACCCAAGAAGTATTAGCAAAAGAAGCATCTCAAGTAGAAATTGACATTTTAAAAGAACCAATAGGAAGGCAGGACCAATATGCTGCTGCTTATGGGGGATTTAATCAAATGGAATTTGTTAATGAAAAAGTAGTTGTTTCAAAATTAATAAATAATTTAGAATTAAAAAAAGAGGTAGAGGAAAAAATGATGATGTTTTCTCTTGGTGAAGATAGGTCGGCCACTTCAATTCTCTCAGAACAAAATAAAGAAATGCAAACAAATCAGAGAGTTTTTGATGCTATGAGGGATATGAGGAACCTTGCAGATTATTCTTCTTTTGAAATTAAAAGTGGGGAAATTGAAAATTTTGGGAAATTTTTGCAAAAAAATTGGAATCTTAAAAAAGAACTTATTCAGAATATAAATAATCCTTCTATTGAAGAATATTATAATCTTGCAATAGAAAATGGGGCAGAAGGAGCAAAACTCTCTGGTGCAGGGGGAAGTGGTTTTCTTTTAGTTTATGCTCCCTTAGAAAAACAGGAGAGGATAAGATATGCTCTTCATGATTTAGAAGAACACAAATTTGAACTTGAAGAAAAAGGAAGTTCAATTATTTATTCTAAAGAAGATGATGGAGAACAATTAACTTTAAATAAAAATTCCGAGAAAGAAATTAATAATATGGTAAAAGGTATAGCATTTGATTTGGAAGGGACTGTAGTTAATTTAGACCCCCTTCATATTTCTGCGCACTTAGAAGTTTTTAGAAGGGTTGGATTAAATTTATCTAGTGAAGAGGCTATGGAAAAAATTGAACATTTTATTGGAGGCCCAGATAGTGCAATAATGGAAGATGTTTACAATTTAGGTTATACTAATATGTCAATTGAAGAAATGGTAAAGTTAGATAAACAATTGTATGAAGAACAACTTAATGTGGCTGAAATTTCTCCTCGTCCAGGATTTTTAGAATTTCTTGAAAAAATAAAAGAATTGGAAATCCCCTATTCTATAGGTTCATTAACTGCAACTGAACAAGCAGATTTCATCTTAGAAAAATCTGGGCTCTATAATCATTTTAAGAAAGATAAAATTGTTTTAAAAGAAAATGTGAAAAATCTTAAACCCTCTCCGGATGTTTATTTAGAGACCGCGAGAAAGATGGGAATTCCCCCAGAAAATCAATTAGTATTTGAAGATTCCCACAATGGAGTAAAAGCTGCATTGGCTGCAGGATCAAAAGTAATTGGGATGCCAGTTTATCAAACTAAATTTATAATCAATAGATTAAATAAAACCGGAGCACATAAAGTTCTTTTAGGATGGGAAGGGGTGAATATTATTCAACTCTCTGAGGAAATTTTTAAGCATTAATAGTAAAAGTAATGTATATAGTATTCCTCAACAATCTTTAAAAGAAAAGAGTATCTAAATAATAAAAAGGATGATAATTTCAAAAACACCATTGAGGATAAATTTTTCTGGAGGAGCGACAGACTTAAAAGATTATAGGCAGGTTCATGGAGGGGCAGTTCTTAATGTTTCTATTAATCAGTATGCATATATTATTGCAAAAGAAAGAGTTGATAATGACCTCTGGTTAAAATATTCAAAAAATGAAATTGTGAAAAATGTAGACCAGGTACAAAATGAAGTATGGAAAGAATGCTTGATGGCTACAGGAGTCACTAAAGGGGCAGAGATCGTTGCAATGGCAGATATTCCTAAAGGATTTGGACTTGGAGGATCAAGTGCCTTTACAGTTGGTTCATTAAATGCCCTTCATGCTTTAACTGGAAAACATAAATCTGGAAAAGAGCTTGCTGAAGAAGCTGTAGAAATTGGGAAAAAGATATCAAAGGCATATGGGTCTCAAGATTATTATGCTTCATCTCATGGAGGCCTTAATCTTATTGAATTTGGAAAAGAAGAGGGGGTTTTTGTTAATCCAATAATCATTCCTCCTTCATTGAAGAAAAGTCTTTCTCAGAATTTGTTATTATTTGACATGAGAACGCAAAAGGCAATAGATCCCTTATCAAATTTAAATACAGGAATGCAAACAAATGAAGGAACACTTCATAAAATTAAAGAGATTGTTTATGCTACTAGAGATTCATTGCATTCTTTAGATTTAAGGAGGTTTGGAGAATTATTACATGAAAATTGGGAGTATAAAAAGACAGTTCTAAAGAATATCTCTAATTCAGAAATTGATAGATATTATAATCTAGCGAGAGAGGCTGGGGCGATAGGTGGAAAAATGTGTTGCAGTCCAGAATCTGGAGGATTCTTATTAGTTTATGGGGAACCAGAAAAACAAGACCAAATTAGAGCAGCATTAAATCTTAAGGAAGTTCCATTTGAATTTGAATCTGGACAATCAGGAAGTAAAATTATTTATGTTGGAGAGTAAATGAATTTTGCAAAAGAATATTTCCGGGAATTATATGAGGGATTAGACAAAATTGATCCAGACAAAATAGAAAAAGTAACAGATGTTTTGTTAAACGCTTGGAAGAATGGTCAACAGGTTTTTATTTTAGGTAATGGGGGGAGTGCGGCTACTGCATCTCATATGGCATGTGATTTTGGAAAGGGAACTTTGAAAAAAATGTATGACCCTGTAGAAAAAAGATTTAAAGTTATATCCTTGACAGATAATGCTCCTTTATTAACTGCATTGGCAAATGATGTCGGTTATGAAAATATTTTTGCCCAGCAGTTATATAATCAAATTAAGATGGGAGATATAGTTATAGTTATAACAGGTAGTGGGAACAGTGAAAATGTATTAAGGGCAATTAAAGTAGCTCAAGATAAAAAAGCCACCATCATAGCATTTTTGGGTGCTGATGGCGGTAAGGCAAAAGACATGGTGGATTATTGCATAATCTATGAAGAATTACATTATGGGAGAATAGAAGATGCACATAGTATTCTTTCACATTTAATTACTAATTGGTTAAAAGAAAAATTAGATAGTCTAAAAGGTTCTGGGGAATTTTTTAAGGAAGAAGCAAAATGAAAGTGTTAATAACTGGTGGAGCAGGATTTATTGGAAGTCATACAGCAGATTTACTTTCATCAAAAGGATATTCAATAAAGATTTTAGATAATCTTAGTCCTCCAGTCCATGATGGAGATTGGCCAGATTATGTTAAAAATAAAGGATATGAGCTAATCAGAGGGGATGTTACTGATAAAGAGGTTTTTACTGAAGCAATGAGGGATGTTAATTATATATTTCATCTTGCTGCATATCAAGATCAAATGCCAGATTTTAGTAAATTTTTTAGAGTAAATACAGTAAGCACGGCTCTTATCTTTGAAATTATTTTAGAAAATAAGTTTCCTGTTAAAAAGATAGTTTATGCAAGTTCTCAATTTGTATATGGGGATGGAGTTTATATTTCAAGTGATGGAAAAGAATTTTATCCTGAATTAAGATCAGAAGAACAATTTAAAAATAAAATATGGAATATATTGGATGCAAAAGGGGAGCTTGCAAAATTTATTCCGTTCAAAGAAGAGCAAAAGGTTAATCCGACAAATTGTTATGGATTATCAAAGATGGCTTCTGAGAATTTATCTATAAGATTGGGAAAAACTTATGGAATTCCTGTTTCAATTGTGAGATATTCTATTGTCCAGGGTTCAAGACAATCCCCAAAAAATATGTACTCTGGAGCATTAAGAATTTTTGTGACGCAAGCACTTGCTGAACAACCCATCACAGTTACTGAAGATGGAAATCAAGTGAGGGATTTTGTGAATGTTGAAGATGTTGCAAGAGCAAATGTTTTAATGATAGAGGAACCAAGAACAGATTTTGAAATATATAATGTTGGAGGTGGACAGGGGTACAAGATTAAGGATTTTGCAGAGATGGTCAAAAGAATAACAAATTCTAATTCTGAAATTTTAATTGATGGAAGATTTAGAAGAACAGATGCAAGAGATTCTATATCAAATATATCAAAATTAAGAAATTTGGGTTGGAATCCGATTCATACTCCTGAAAAATCAATTAAAGATTATACTAATTGGATTAAAACAGCAGGATTTGATGTTGGAGAAATTGCAAAAGGAGTGAATGAAGGACAGAAAAAATTAGTTTGAAATATGTATTCTTCCTCAACAATATTTAAAACAATTAGATTTTTAAAGAAAATAATAACATAAAATGTTCCCAATAAATAATATTGAAATTTATTCTTCAGGAAAAATCATCAAACCAGAAGAAGTAGCTGTTTTTGTCTCAAAGTTGAAAAGTTTTGGGAAAAAAGTCGGTCTTTGTCTCGGATGTTTTGACCTGTTACATCCAGGTCATGTGAAACATTTAGAATCTGCTAAAAAATTATGTGATTATTTGATTGTTGCTGTAACTGCAGACAAATTTATAATCTCAAGAAAAGGTTCAGAAAGACCAATATTTAACGAACAGTTAAGAGCTTATATGCTTGCAACCTTAGAAGTTGTAGATTGCGTGGTTATTCAAAATTTTGAAAAAGGAACAGAACTTCTAGAATTGATTAAACCTTCTTTTTATATTAAAGGACCTGATATAATTAATCTTGATACTCCTGCAATAAATGAAGAACGTGAGATGACTAAAAAAGTTGGTGGAGAGATGAGATATACTCGCGATCCTAAATGGGCCACAACAGACATTATAGAATTTATGAGTAATTTAAATAATCAGGAAGGTTCAAGTTCTGGAACATCTCCTCTCCATATGGGAACATAATGTCTTTTTCTAATTCTTAGCGAATAATATCCTCTCAATTGAACATATATCAGAAAGAAAATAAATGATAAAGACCAAAAAAATTCTTTAAAAGTATCTTTTATCGTTGAAAAGATTATTCTATTGTAAAAACTATGATATTTAATCTGGCTATTTTTTGTATATTTCAATAATTCCATATGTGCTTTTGTACTACGGGCTCTTTGTTTAAACAAATCAATAAAGTTTTTTGGATGCGAGACATAAACCTTTGCTCCTTCAACATAAGAATTTTTGTATCCTTTGTTACTTATTAAAAAAGATATTATGGCGCCCTCTGCGACCTCTAAGGGAATTTTTTTAATTATTCCGTTTCTCATTGCAAGTATATTTATTGTGTGTTCTATAAATTCATTTTTATTGAATAGGTTTTTCCTCATCTTGTGTAATCCTTCTGTTAAAAGATGCGCCCAAAAACCGTATAGGGTGTTTCTATCTCCCATTGGAATAATCCTGCCTCCAACAATTCCTACTGCCTCATCCTCAAATGGTTCAAGTAGTAATTTAATAGAATTTTTTTCAAAAAATTTATTTCCATCTGTCCAAATCAAGATTCTGCCTTTAGCAATTTTGAATATTTCATTCATTAGTTGATTTTTTGAACAAGTATACTCTTGATGTACATATTTTACTATTCTTGGGCATTTCTTTTTACAATCCATTATTGCTTTTTTTGTTGGTTCATCTGGACAAGCCACAATAATCTCGAATTCTTCATTTAAACCTTCTTGATTAAGAATTCTTTCTATACATTCTTTAGTCAAATCTGGACATTCAAATGCAGTTACAATTATACTTATCATTTTTGTGTTTATTATGAAGGAGAACACAGATTTAAAAGGATTATCAATCTACACCCTATATCTTGTTTTGTCATACCAGATTTTGAAATTTACAGGCAAAGAGCGGTAGAGGGGTTTTGCTATTCTTTCTCTTATGATATCCAACAAACGTATTATTCTCAAGATTATAAAAGTCGGAAATTGATTTCTTAAATTTTTTCTCACTCTCTCTGGTTTTAATAAATAATTTAGAAGAGAATTGGGCATAACCCCAAATCTTGATTTTGTAACAGAACCTCTCATGAGGTTTAGAATTAAATTGAGATATCTATTATTCTTTTTTAACAAAATATGTGCACTTCTGTCCCAATAATTAAGATTTTCTGCTGAATCTTTTTTTGATTTTATCAGGCCTTCTTTCTTTGCTCTGTCGTATAATTTTGTTCCTGGGAAGAAAACTAGATTATTAACAGATAGGTAATATGGTTTTGGAAGTTTTTGCAAAAGACGAATTAAGTTTATGACATCTTCGGGTTTTTCATAAGGGTTGCAGGTGATTACATCATACATAACTGCAAGCTTGTCTTTGTATTTGTTCAATATTCTAGCTGCATTTAAAACATCTTTGTCTGTTTGATTTCTATGGTAAATTTCCAGATTTATCCTTTCGCTTCCTTGAATTCCTATGATTATATCGGTACATCCTGCATCAATCAATAATTTTATTTTTTCTTCTGAAACTGTGTGAGGATCTGCCAAGCATTTGAAACGCATGTTTACTTTTTCTTTGTAGAGCTTGCAGAATTTTTCTATGTCTTCTATGGGCCGAAGTGAAAATGTGTCATCCCTTATATCAAAATAACCAAGAGTGTTTGGAAATTTTTCCTTTAGTTTTAGAATTCCTTCTATGATGTATTCTGGTGAGTGCCATCTGAGAATCTTTTTTCTTTTCCCTTCATAAAGTTTATTGAAAAACGAATTGCTACAATAGTCACACCCATAAGGGCAGCCCCTACCAGTTAGAAAAAATATTTGTCCGGCCAAATCATATTCTCTGAATTTCCTTATTTTCCTTTTTTCTAGGATGAAGTGATTTTCAATATCATAATCTGGGCGTGGAAGAGAATCAATGTTGTCAATTATGTTTCTAACAGGATTTTTTGTTACATTGTTTTCTTGCTTTATCCAAAAATTTTTTATCTTGTTGAAGTTTTTGTTTTGTTCTATTGCTTTTGCTAAATCTAGTATTGCTTCTTCACTTTCACCTACGCAAACAATATCTGCATATTTTATGCAATCTTCTGGAGAAATTGTTGCATGCACTCCCCCATAAACTATTGGAATGCCGAGATTTTTTTTTAAAAAAGATATTATTCTTGCTGCTCTTTGAGAAGTTGAAGCAAAAGAATTTATTCCTATAAGTTGGCTGTCTTTGCAGATATTCAATAATTGCTTTAGTTCTTCTATTGAGTAATTTCTTGAATAGTCTTCTGTCAAGGTCATGAAAATTAATTGCACTTCGTAACCTGCTCTTTTTAAAACAGAAGAAATTGTTCTGATTCCCTGATCGGAAGGAAAAGTAGATGTTGAAATGAGAGTTATTTTCATAAAAACAACAGAAAGAAGTAATTTTTAAAATTACTCTATTGTAAATATATATTTCAGAAGCATATAGTTTTCTTATATAAATGCTTTAAAGAGTTTAAGCCGAAAGATTTGTATGAAGGCTGTGATAATTGCTGGCGGGAAAGGAACAAGATTAAAAGAATTCTCAGAAGATAAAAATAAGGCTATGCTAAAAATATATGACAAAACTATTCTAGAATATAACTTAGATAGAGCAATAGAAGCTAAGGTGATTGAAATAATCCTTGTTCTTTGCTATAAACCTGAAGAAATTATAAAAAAAATAGGAAAAGATTACAATGGAGTTAGGGTGACTTATGTTATTGAAAAAGAAGGGAAGGGAATTGTAAATGCTATTCACAATGCAAGAGATGCTATAGGTAAAAGTGATTTTATTCTTATGCTGGGAGATGAAATCCTAATTAATGCAGATATTGTTGGGATGCTAAAAAAATTTAGAAGAGAAGACCTATTTGCTATTTGTGGCATAGTTAATGAAAAGGATAAGTCTAGTATCAAAAAAACTTACTCTGTTCTATCTAATGAGGATGGAAGAATTTTTAGATTAATTGAGAAGCCAAGATTTCCGATTAGTGATATAAAGGGCACAGGACATTGTGTTTTCAGAAATGAAATTTTGGATTACATTGACAAAACTCCAATTAACATGTATAGAAATCAGAAAGAACTTGTAGACATGATTCAATGTGCTGTTGATGATGGAAAAAATATCAAAATCCACAAGATAGCTGAAGGATATGCTAATATAAATGAGTTTGAAGATTTAAATATGGCAAAAGAAATGATAAAAAAAATAAAACCTAAAGTTTTGATAATCCATAATCAGATGAAATATTATGGTGGAGGAGAATTGCTAATTGTTGAACTTGCAAATGAATTAACAAGAAGGGGCATAAAAAATGATATCCTTGCTTTGTCAAAATCAGAGGAAGTTGAAAATGCTCTTTTGAACACTGAAATTATAACTCCAAATAATAATATTGACCTCAGACCTCCAGGATATAAAAATATGGGAGATATTTTTAATGCAATAAAAGTTTTTAGAAAAAAACTAAAAGAGATAGAAAAGAACTATGATGTTATTAATTTCCATGATTTTCCAGTAACGTGGACTTTGTGGCCCCGAAAAAAACCTTGTGTTTGGTTTATGAATCTCCCCCCAAATCTTTATAGCAAACCCGATGCAGGATTTTTTTATAAAACTCTGAATAAGGTAAGAATTTGGTTAGATAAGTTTATTGTTAGACAAAGTGTAGATATAATAACTGTGGCAGAGAGTTTAAATCTGATTAGAGCAAAAAAAAGATATGGTAAACAGGCTAAATTGATTGATTTTGGAATTGATTATAATTTCTTCTCCAAGGGAAATGCACAAAGAGCAATAAAGAAATTTAACCTGAAAAATAAGTTTGTTGTTGTTCAATCAGGAATATTATGCGATGTTAAAAATCAATTTGAAAGTGTGAAAGCAATTGAAAAAGTAAAAGATAAAATTCCAAACATATTCTTAATCTTCACTGGAAAAGAAGATGCAGAATACAGAAAGAAACTTGATGCTTATATAAAAGAAAAAAAACTCGAAGAACATATTTTATTTGCAGGATTTCTTGAAACAAGGAATGAACTAAGAGACATATACAAGGCTGCGGATGTTGGATTATTTCCTATAAAGAAACAAGGAGGAGTTTTGGCTCCATTAGAAGCTTTATGTGCTGGAATTCCAATAATTGTATCTGAGGACATGGAAACAGCGCCACTAATTAAAAAAGAAAATCTGGGAATTACAACAAAAGAATATGATAAAGTTTTATTAGATGTCTATAATAATAAAGAATCTCATAAACAACTAGCAAAAAAAGCTGTTTTGTTTGTTAAAGAAAATTTAAACTGGAAGGCATTTGCAGATAAAATGGTTCAAGCGTATATTGTAGCTTGGAAAAAGTATAAAAAATAGTTGGTTATCTCTTTGCTAGTGTCTTTAATGGATGCTTCCTCAAATTCCTAACCATTTCACAAAGAAGGTAACAATCTTCATAACATTTTAGGTTTTTTATCTTCTTAGTATAATCCTTTTGAAGAATTGTAGTTTGTTTGATATTTCCCAATGGAGCAATCTTCCCAACCAAGTTTTCACAAGGGAATATATCGCCGGTAAAATCTATGTAAATTGAATTTGTTCCTGCATAGCAAACATTTGTTATTGTTTTGTTTTCATAGAATCTTTTGAAAAATAAAAAATAAGTATCATCAAAGAATGGTCTTTTTCTCTCTGCATAAATTTTCTTAAGCTGTTCTAATACTTTTTGTTTTTGAGAGTCTGCTAATGCTCTTCCTTCTTCGGTGTTTAATCTTCCATAATCCATTTCTGGGGAGAACATTATGTTTATGTCCTGTTCTTTAGCAAAATTCCATGCCCATAACAACTGGTCATAATTTTCTTTTGTCACAGTAAAAATAAAACTCATGTTTTGTCCTAATTTTTTCAGGTTTTCAATTGTTTCTAATAATTTTTTAAAGTTTCCTTTTACTCCTCTTATTTCATCGTGAGTTTCTTCTTTTCCATTAAAAGAAAGATTTATCAAAACATCTCTGGGCATATTCTTTACTTTTTCGTATATTAATTCTGGGAGCAAAGCATTTGTTAAGATAGCTAGGTGTAAATTGGGATTCTTTTGTTTGAACATATTTACAATTTCGTCTATATCTTTTCTCAAAAATGGCTCTCCTCCTGTCAAGGCCAAAAATCTAGCTTCTTTAAATATGGGAGTTTCAGCAAATTTTTTTAAATCGCCCGTGTTTGGTTCAATCTTCTTTTTGTTTTTCCATAAAAAACAAGTTTTACACCTTGAATTGCACAAATTGGTTAAAGCCAAGATTATCCTTCTTCGTTTTTTTATTGGAAGAATATTTTCTAGAGCATATAAATAATCAGTTTTCATTTTTCCCCTCTTTCTCATAAGCTGGACACAATTTACACTCTTCAGGACATTTATTTTTCCTTATTGCTTTTCTCATTGCTTTGTATTTTGGAGAATACCAAATTTCCTTGAATGGTTTTTCTAATGCGTTGCCTAATGCCATTTTTTTCTGCCATTCTCGAGCATTTGCTTCGTTTTGACTACAACAAGGAGTAACATCTCCTGTAACAAAAATAAACGGCATTATATATTCCTTGCAGTTTTTCATTTTGGGCTTTTTTTCCAAACCTTCTGCTCCTTGTTTCGCAGACATATTAATTGTTATGGGGATTTTGTATTTTCTTGCTCTTTCTTTTATTAAATTCACATAATTTTCATCTATTTCGACAGCATACTTTTCAGCTTCTTTAAAACTGTGTAACAAGGGAGTTACAAGAACTTCTCCAACTTCTGTGTTTAGTGAATGAACAAAATCTAAAAAGTCCAGAACCTCTGGTTTTGATTCACTTGTGATTATATAATGAAAATTCAGTAGAGGAAATCTTTTTTTCATTTCTTTTTTTAGTCTAACAAAAGTTTTTATGTTTTTTTCAACTTCATCATAATTGCTTCCAGCACAAATTTTTTCAAAACTTTTTTTGCTTGCTCCGTAGGTTGAAACAAATTGGAAATCTGGGCCAATCTCTATTAATTCCCTAATTTGATTATCGTCCTTAAAATGCGCGAAATGGTCCATCACTTCTATGATTGTTCCTTTTGATTTTGCATACCTCAACATTTTATGGAAATCCTTATTGAGATAAGAAGAGCCAATACCTGTAAGTCCAAGCCATTTTGGTTTACCATTCCCAAAATTGTCAATTATTCTTTTAAATTGTTCAAAACTCATATTTTTTGGTGGCTCTTTCCAATAAGTATGCTCGCAACAAACACACTTAAAGTTGCAGATTGTTGTTGGTTCTATTTCAAGGAATGGGGGGAACAAATCAATTCCGATTCTTGGGAAAATTTTATTTAATAAAAAAGATGCCATTTTTCTATTCCACCAAAATGGATAAACCCAAAACATGTTTAGTATTTCCTTCCATCTCCCAGCTAAAATATAATTAGAAAATAATCTCATCTTATGGGTCAAAGGCATAGTTGGCATTTTAGAAAATGGGAGTGGAGGTTTTTAAAGATTATCTAGTTTTTATCTTATATCCCACCTTAATTAAATTTATAAATCTCGTCTTTTTCAAAGTCCTACTTATGAAAAATAAAATTCTTTTTTTGAAGGCAAGAACGGGGATTGATGATCCTTCCCCCCCATTATCATTTGGTTATTTGGGTGGAATCGCGAAAGAAAAAGGATTTGAAGTTCTTGTTGAAAATCTTAATGCTCAATATAATAATTTTTCAAACCAAGATATTATAGAACTAATAAAGAAAGAGAAACCAGATATTGTGGGGGTTCATATTTTTACAAATGCGGCTAGGGATTCTTATAAATTAATAAAAATGATAAGACCGCATAGTAAAATGATTATTGCAGGGGGGCCTCATGCAACTGCTTATCCTGAAGAAATATTAGAAAGAGGAGTTGATATTGCTTTTGTAGGAGAGGCAGACATTTCTTTTGGAAAATTTTTAGATTCTATCTTATCCAAAAAATCTCTTAAAAAAGTAAAGGGGATTGTCTATAAAGAAAAAGGGAAAGTAATAAAAACAAAACCAGCAGATTCAGTTGTTAATCTTGATGTCATTCCATTACAGGATAAATCAATTCATAGGAAATCTGATTATGTAAAAGTAAAGGATGAAATAAATAACTTTGGGCAAATTTTGTCTACAAGGGGTTGTCCTGGAAGATGCACATATTGTTTTTCTTTGTTTAATAAATGTTATAGATATATGTCTGCTAAAAAAGTATTTGATGAAATTCTGCAACTGCATAAGGATTATGACATTAATTTTTTTAATTTTATCGACGACGCATTTACAATAGATAAAAAAAGATTAAATGAACTTTGCGATTTGTTTATAAATTCTGATTTAAATCTTAAATGGTCTTGTGGGACAAGAGTTGATTTTTTAGATGAGGAGATAATCTCTAAAATGAAGGAAGCTGGATGTGAAATGATTACGCTTGGAATTGAAACTTGTCTTCCTAAAACATTAAAAGAGATGGATAAAGTAATTGGAGCAAATGGGATAACAACACCTCAACTTTATACCAAACGTGCTGATGATATCTTAAAATGGTGTTATAGAAAAAATATCAGAGTGGGGGTTAATGCCTTAACAGGATTTCCCTGGGAAACAGCAAAGGATATGAGAGAAATGCAAGATTACATAAACAGGATAAAAAAATATGTGACTCAGGGATTTTATGGAGGGATTTTACAGCCACAACCTGGAACAAAAATGTATAATGAATATGCAAAAGAATATGGTTTTGAAGAATGGTGGATACACAAAAAACCGCTTTTTGAAGACACAAGTTACCATCCTTTCTTTATGACATACTATCATCAATATTGGGACCATCTCCATAATGATTTTTTTAAATTTGATAAGGAGATGTTCAAGGAATTAGATAAATTATACAGATTGATGGGAAGATGGAACATATATATTTTTTCTAGAAGAAGATTTGGTAAGAATTTTTTATCATATGGAATCTATCAAGGAGTTCTTTTTTTGAGCAAGATTTCTTATTTGATTTTCAAAGTTTCTCCAAAAATAGAAAGAATACTTATGGAAAGAGTAAAAAAATTTAGTTATCAATTTAAGTTTAGAAAAGGAAATAAAAATCTGAATTAATATGAAAATCAAAGCTGTTCTTATTTCGCATGCATCTGTTTCAGTATATATGAAAGGTCAGAAACCACTCAGACAGATGATTCTTGACGATTGGTATTCTTTAACTGCCCAGCAAATTAAAAAATTTTATCCTGAAATTGATGTTGAATGTTGGACTCCAGAGAGGGCGTTCAAAAAACCCCAAGAATTCAAAGAAAAAAATATAACCTACAGGCAATTTCCTACAACTTTTTCTCCAAAATATGGTCTTGATTTTTCTATTCAAATGTTAAGAGAAATGAAAGAAGAAATGAAAAGAGCGGAGAAAGAGAATTATAAAGTTATATTCCATTTACATGAATATCATAATTTACATGGTTTGATGATTGCCACGTTGTTTAAGAAAGGAAATATAATCGGGCAACACCATGGAGGAAGCTGGCCATTGAAACATCTAAAAGAAAATAAAAAATATCGTTTTTTCTTTCCTTTCTTTTTACTAGCACAAGTTTGGGAGAAGAAGGTCTTAAAGAATATCAAATATTTTTATGCTTTGGGAAAAGAAGAAATAAATTATTTAGAAAAAATTGCTCCGAATTCTAAAACAAGATTTCAGACAATGGGAATTGAAGATTATTATTATGAAAATATGGAAAAAGATGTTGCAAGAAAAAAGTTGAAATGGCCTCTTAATAAAAAAATACTCCTTTTTTTAGGGAGGCTTATTCCTGTAAAAGGTATTACCTATTTAATGGATGCTATGAAAGATTTGAAAGACGTTGAGTTAAAGGTTATTGGATGGGGAGATCAGGAACAAGAATACAAAGATTATGCTAAAATTAGAAAATTAGAAAATGTGGAATTTTTGGGTTCTTTTTTTTATAAGGAAAAGCTTCCCTACCTAAGTGGTGCTGATATTTTTATACTTCCCTCATCTAAGGAGGGAGCATCTGTGTCTGTTATGGAAGCTATGGCAAGAAATCTTCCGATTATCACGACAGACATTGGGGGAATGCCATTAATGGTGAAAAATGATAGAGAAGGTATAGTAATAGAGCAAAGAAATCCAAAAGATATTGTTAAAGCGGTTAGAAAAATATTAAATTGGAAAATAAAAAATGTTAAAAAATATGCGGAAAGGTATCGATGGAAAAAGATTATTGATGATACTGTGAAAGATTATGAAAATATATAATCTTGGATAGAAATTCTTAAAAACTTTTTATTTTTAAGATGAAAATGAGAATAGGCCTTATTGGGATTGGGGATATTGCAAATGAACATATTTATGCAATCGAAAAAGTAGATGGACTAGAATTAAAAGCATTATCTGATTTAGATGAAAAAAGAAATCCAAATATTTCGGGGGTTAAATTTTACAGAGATTATAAAGAAATGCTAAAAGATTCTGATTTAGGGGCTGTTACCATAGCAACTCCAAATTACCTTCATGAGCAGATGACTATAGACTCCTTAGATTCAGGAAAGCATGTTTTAGTGGAAAAGCCTATGGCTGCAACAATAGAACAGGCAGAAAGGATGACTGAAGCCGCAAAAAAATCAGACAAGAGTTTAATTGTTTCTTATCATTTTCAATTCAAACCAGAGATTCTTCATTTCCTTGGATCAATAAAAGAATATGGAAAAATAAATGGGTTTAAAGTGCATATCAGCACTCCTCCACCTACATATAGACAATGGCTTTTAAAAAAAGAGCAATCGGGTGGCGGGCCTTGGATCGATAATGGAACAAATTGTATAAGCATGATAAGATTATTTGTTAATGATTTGAAAGTTACTAAAGCTGAATTTGGTTATGAACAACAAGATGTTATCTGTAACAAAAAGATTGAAGATTATGCAAGAGTTGAGCTTTCTGGGAAGGGAGTTCAGGGAACAGCAGTATCTGATTGGAGAATGAATAGTAATCAACTAAAACTAATCTCTCACTATGAAACATCAAAAGGTTCTGTTGTTCTAGATCATTTAGATAATACTGTTTCCTTTAATGGAAAAGAAGTTTTTAGAGGTATGAATAGAAAAACAAAGGGGGGTGCTCTTGAGAAAGATCGGAGATATGAAATGGTTTATCAAGATTTTTTAAATAGAATTAGTAACAGAACAGGCAACATTGATGATTCACTAAAATGTATGCGACTTGTTGTCGAAGCATATGAGTTGGGAAATAAAAATATTATTCTGTAAATCTTATCAGTTTTTATTCTATCTCAAGATTATACCTCAATAATCTTTATAAATAATATTTTTGATTTAAGTTAATGTTAGGGAATTATACACCCATAGATTATCGGAAATGGGTTCTTGGAGATAAAACAAGAGAAGGAGTTAATATAAAGAGGCTAAATTTGTTGACCCCCAATGAATTAAAAGTTTGGAAAGAAGCAGTTCCTTATCAAGATCAGAGAAATGATCCTGGGCATGGAGAGCTTGCTACTTATTTTGCAATAAAATCTCTTGATTATCTTCCTGGAAAAAGAGAGATTGCTATTCCTGCTGTAATTTGCCATGATACTGGTTGGCATGGAAATGATCCTGAAGCATGGAAAAGATTAACTGAAGCAAATAAAGATAACCCTCAAGCTCTTGATAGTGAAGAAAATCGAAGACCTCACCAAAATAGAGGGATTTTATTAGCAGGAAGAATTTTAGAAAGAGCAGGATATTTTGAAAATTATCCTGTTGAAAACTGGTTGGAAATCGCAGATGCTATTGGAGACCATGATACAAGAAAACTTCCAGTAACAGAAAATGGAAAAATTCTTAGAACAGGGGATTTTTTATGGAGAGTTACTTATCCTTGCATAGAAATGTATCTGAGCGATTTGAATTCTGAGGAATTGTTTGAAAGGGTGAAAAAAACGTGCTTAAATGATCCCACATCTCCATTAGAAGGAATTAGTTTTGAAATAGCCAAATTTGAATTAGCAAATACAATGTATTTTAAGTTTGGAGAAGAACAAGCAAGACAAACTCTTGGTGAGGAATATAGTGAAGAATTAATGCAAGTTAAAGATTTTTACAAATAACTAACCTCAAAAGATAAAATTGTTATAAAGATTATACCTCAATAATCTTTATAAATTAAGTTAATAAAAAATTTCATGAGTGTAATTAATTTAGAACAAGCGAGTAAGGGTTTGTTAGATTTTCACAATCATTCAACTTATTCTGATGGAGGAGATACTCCCTCACAACTTGTAGAAAGAGCAAAAGAATATGGAGTTAGTGCTATGGCATTAACAGACCATCATGTTATAGGTGGCTTACCTGAATTTAGAAATGCTTGTGAAGAATTAGATATTTTGGGTATTCCTTTTGGAACAGAAATTGGGGTAGAACTTCCTCAAGAGATTTTAGAGGAAGGAGATAATGATTCTCCAGACATGGTTATTTTAGGGAGAAATCCAAGAAATGTGGAAGCAAAAATACAAGAGTATCAAGCCATTTTACAAGAAGACAGAGCAAATAGATTTTTACCAGAAACTTTTGAAAGAATGATAGAAAGGGGGTTTGATATTCCCAGATTACCTTCAGATATAAAAACTGCTAATCCTGAAAGGCTAAACGAGTTAACAGAAGATTTGAAAAGAAATATGGCCAAAGGAGAGAATCTTGGAAAATTAATTGATTATATTCATAGCGTTGATTCTTCTATTAGGAGAGAAGATATTGAAGAACAACCAGGGAAATATGCAAATAAATTTTTTGCCATAGGTCAACCAGGATATGTAAAAAGATTGGAAGGATTTAGTTTAAGTGACGCAAAGACTTTATCAGAGGCGATGAATTGTAAATTGGGCATCGCACATCCAGGAGGAGAATACGGATTCCTATCAGATTCAGTATTATATCATATGATTGAAAAAGGAACCCACATAATAGAAACCCGAAATTATTTTAACACTCCTGAGCAAAATGTCAGGTTTGATAAGATAGCAGGCGAACATAATTTAACCAGGTCTGGTGGTTCAGATTGTCATGGGGATAATAGCCCATTTAAAATTGGCATGTATGATCGTCCTCAAAATCAGGTTCCTAAAGAGGTTCTAGAAGAATTGTGGGAAAGTTTGCCTGAATAATTGGTTAAATAAAATTCACATCGCCACCATAACAATCTATTGTTGAATTGATTAAAATGGCCAATGGATAAAAAGATTATCATTTATTTGGGTAGGGTTGGTTATCTTAAAGGTACTAATTATTTAATAGAAGCTATGAAAAAATTAAAAGATGTTGATTTAAAATTAATAGGGTGGCTTCAAGATGCAAATTTCAAAGAACTTGAATTATCTAAAGAAATGAAAAATGTTGAGTATTTTGGAGCAATTTTTGGAAAAAAGAAACTTGTTTATACAAGTGCATGTGATGCTTTTGTTTTGCCTTCAACAAAAGAAGGAGCTTCAATTGTTGTAATGGAAGCTCTTGCAAGAAATTTGCCAGTTGTTTCAACAGATGTTGGAGTAATAAAATTAGTAATAGAAGGTGGTTTAAATGGTAAAATAATTCCCCGGAGATAGTGATGCCATTGTCAAAGCTGTAAAAGAAATTTTGATATGGAAGAAAAAAATGTGAAACAATATGCAGAAAAATATAGGTGGGAAAAAATAATTGATGATACTATAGAAGATTATGAAAATATTTAATATGTGAGATTATAACTCAATAAATTTTATAAACTAAGTTATGTCTTTCTTTTTATGGTGCAAAGAAAAAAAGTTATATTGATGTATCCTAATTTTGAATGGGCAGAATTTATGGAGAGAACAAAATGGATTACACATCCTTATAATATTGGGATTCTTGCAGCAATGATTGAAGATAAATATGATGTGAGTATAATTGATGCAAATATGGATAATTTATCTAAAAACGAATTTGCTGAATTAATAAAAAATTCACAACCAGATGTTCTTGGAATATCTGTAGCTACAAACGAATATACCAAATCTGGATTAATTGCAGCTGAGATAGCAAAAAAAAATAATCCGAACACAAAGATCATCATGGGGGGTGTTGCAGTAACATCTAATCATAAACCTTTCATTGAAAACCCTCATGTAGATGGTGTAATTATTGGGGAAGGAGAATATGCTTTCAAAAAGTTTTGTAGTTTTTTATGTGGGAAAGACGATTTTCCAGAAAAAGGAATTTTGTATAAAAAAGATGGTGAGATCATGGGAAGTGGCAGGGTAGATTTTATTCAAGATTTAGATAAACTCCCTCTACCTGCATATCATCTAGTTGATTTTAAGAAATATACTACCCAAACACCAAGGGAGGGTATTGATAGACCAAGAGACAGACCTTATGCACGAATTCTCACTTCTAGAGGTTGCCCACATAATTGCTGTTTTTGTGAAGTCGGTTCTATATCTGGAAAAAAAGTAAGATTTAGAAGTGTGGAAAATATTATCAAGGAGATTGAATGGTTAATCAAGGAATATGGTATAAAGGCGTTGATTTTTGATGATGATAATCTTACTATTGATAAAGAGAGAGCTAAGAAATTATTTAGAACAATGATTGATAGAAAGTATAATTTAAAATGGCATGATTCTGCGATAGCCATAGGCACTTTGGATGATGAAATGCTCAGTCTGATGAAAGAAAGCGGTTGTGAATTTATAAATGTAGCAATTGAAAGTGGGAATCCAAGAGTGTCTAAAGAAATTGTACACAAACCTATTAATTTAGGATCTGTCAAAGAAATGATAAAGAAAATAAAGGATCCTGGGATTGATGTGGGTGCTAATTTTATAATAGGGTTTCCTGGAGAAACCTGGGAAGAGATAAGAGAAACTATTAAGTTTGCTGAAGACATAGATGTTGATTATGTAAGAATATTTATTGCAACTCCTCTCCCCAACACAGAACTCTATAGAATGGCAAGAGAAGGTGGATATTTAAAAGAAGGTTTTGATTTTAACAGGCATTTATGGACAGATGGGTGGATTGAAACCAATGAATTTCGTGCGCAGGATTTGAAAATTTTAAGAGCCTATGAATGGGACAGAATTAATTTCTCAGACCCAGAGAAGAGGAAAAAGATAGCAAGAATGATGGGAATGAATGAAGAAAGGCTAAATGAAATTAGAAAAGATACCTTAAAGAGAGCTAATCCTTAGTTTAAGAATTGTTTTGGAAAAATATCAAATAAAATTCACATCATCACCATAACAATCTATTGTTGAATTGATTAGAATATTTTTTGCATTATTTGCACAATGATGCTTGCATTGTTCTTGAGGATTAAATGTTTCAAATATCTTTTTTGCTTCTTCGCTAAACCATAGCTCTTTGAAAGATTTATCTTTTATTGAACCAAGAATTCCTGTTGATGAATAAGCTTTGTCATGACAAAAATAAACATTGCAATCAGCGCCAATCACAGGAACAGTCTGCATTATCCAACATCGATTATAATTTCTTTCAGAAACACTTGCTCCTGAGAAGTCTCCTTCATATGTATCATAAACATTAAAACTTTCATCTTGGAATTCTTTTTTTGCTCTTTCAATTTGTTCTAAAACTTGAGAATTTATTGGTGCATGATATTCTTTGAAATTCTGTATCCACATTGGAGTAATTTTTATATGGTTGCATCCCAAATCTTTAAAGTGTTTCACACTTCGATAAACTTGGTCAGCATTATCTTTATGGACGACAAAGTTTATTCCTAGTTCGCAGTTAGGGTCTTTTATTTGAGCAAATTTTCTTATGTTTTCTGTTAGCTTGTGAAACCATTCCTCAGGAACTCGTCTTATTTTTGAAAAAGATGCTGCATCACTTGCATCTGAAGATATTCTGACCCAATGCGCACGAGAAAGAATTTCTGCTTTTTTTCCTTCTAAACCTTGCCCGTTTGTTATAATTGATAGATTAATACCTGCATCAAGAATTTTCTGCATTGCTTCTTCAATATATGGATAAATCAAAGGTTCTCCTCCTCCAGAAAAAGTTACAGATTTAACTCCCATTTCTTTAAAGTCATTTATTATTTCCATTGTTTTTTCACGGGGAATTTCATCTAATCTATCTTTCATTTTATCCCTAACTTCTGTGTCCCCAGTATCAGGGGCATAAGAACAAAAAGCGCAATGATGATTACATCTATTGGTTGGTTTAAATCTAACATAAATTGGAGGAGTAATCTTTCCATCTACAAAAGATTTAAGTTTTTCATGATGCCAGAGAATCTTAAGCCCACCGTATCTTTGTTTTATTTCAGTCATCTTATAAAAGGATAATTTTAATTTATAAATATTATTATCTTTTTTCCCTATCTTCAAGAACATTCCTCATTCTTTCTATTCCTTTCTCAATATTCTTAATAGAATTAGCGTAACATAATCTAACATAACCTTCACCTTGTTCTCCAAAAAAATTCCCCGGGCATATAGCAACTCCTGCTTTTTCAAGCATAAGATCAGAAAATTCTCCACTTGTAAGTCCGGTCTCCTTTATATTTGGGAAAACATAAAACGCTCCTTTTGGATTTAAACAACTAATGCCGGGTAAACTATTTAATTTTTCAACAATAACATCTCTCCTTTTTCTAAATTCATCTATCATATCACTAATCGGTTCTTGACTGCCTTTCATAGCTTCTATTCCTGCCCTTTGTATGAATGGTGAAACGCATGAACTTGTTGTTTCAAGCAACAACCCCATTTTTTCAATTAAATCCGAAGGTCCTGTCACAGCTCCAAGACGCCAACCAGTCATAGCATAAGTTTTGCTAAAAGCATGAACCACAATTGTTCTTTTTTTACATTGGTCATATTTGCTTGGAGAACAAAAATGAGTTTCTGAATCAGGATAAACCATTCTGCCATAAACTTCATCACTTAATAAGTATAAATCATATTTTTCAGCGATATTATAAATTCTTTCCATTTCTTTTTCTGTCATAACAGAACCTGTAGGATTGTGCGGGGAATTAATTATAATCATCCTTGTTTTATCTGTTATCATTTTTTCAACATCATCAGGATTTAATCTAAATTCATTTTTTTCATAAAGAGGAATCTTTACTGGCTTAACTCCTAGAACTTTAAGTATTGAATTATATGAAACAAAACTGGGATCAGGAATAATAACTTCTTCCCCGGGATTTACTGCACATGATACAGCATAATAAATTTGTATATTTGCTCCTGCAGTAACTAAAATTTGATTTAATTCAGGTTTAAATTTTCTAGACCTTTCTGTCATCTCTACTGCAATTTTTTTAAATTCTAATAACCCAGAAGAATTTGTATAATGGGTATCTCCTTTTTTTAAGGCTTCACAAGCAGCTTCAACAATACTTTTTGGAGTATCAAAATCAGGGTCCCCTATTTCAAAATGAATAATTTCCTTTCCTTGCCTTTCAAGCTCTTGAGCCTTGGCAAGTATTTGAAACATTTTTTGCCCTTCTATTTTATGTGCAACATCGGATAATCTTCTCATTTTAATATAAAAGTTTAATGAAATTTGTATATAAATATTCCCTAAGATACCTCTTCATAATTTAGGTTATTGTAAGAAATAGCTATTAAAGATATATAAATTTTAAAAAGCTAGTAATTTTTATTATATTTCAATGGATTTAGAGATAAAAAATAAAAAAGCCCTTGTGACTGGTGCAGGAAGAGGGCTTGGAAAATCAATAGCAATTAATTTAGCAAAAGAAGGGGTAAAAGTTGTAGTTGTATCTAGAACAGAATCTTATTTAAAAGAAGTTCTAGAAGAAATGGGTGGAGAAAACGAAGGGCATTATATGATTGTATGTGATTTAATGGGAGAAGGAGCACCACAAAAAGTTTTTGAAGAAATTAAAGAAAAATTTGGAGAACCAGATATTTTAGTAAATAATTTAGGTGGAGTATTAGATATCAGAGACCCTTTTTGTTCATTAGATGATTGGAAGAAGACCTATAGAATTAATTTGGAAGTTGCTATTGAGTTAAATAATTTAGTTATACCTTATATGGAAAGTAAAGGGTGGGGACGAATTGTTAATGTTTCTTCAACTGCAGGAATGGAAAATAATGGTCCAATAACTTACTGCACAATGAAAGCGGCTCTTACAGCATATACTCGATCTTTAGGAAGAGTTTTAGCAAAATCAGGGATTGTGATGTCGGCTATTATGCCAGGAGCAGTCCTCACAAAAGGGGGCGATTGGGATAAAGTGTTGAAGGAAAGACCAGAACATGCAGAAAAATATCTAGCTGAAAGATGTCCTATGGGAAAATTTGGAGAACCCGATGATATAGGAACTATGGTAACCATATTATGCTCAAAACAAGCAAAATTTTGTCAGGGATCGATTTTTCCAGTAGATGGAGGACAAAGTAGACATTATTTTTGGACACGAGATGACTGAAATTAAAAAACAAAACTAAACAAAATGAAATTATCAGATTATGTTGCAGAATTTTTAGCTAAACAAGAAGTGAAACATGTATTTGGAATAACCGGAGGAGCAATAGTACATATTTTTGATTCTTTAGGAAAAAGAGAGGACATTTCATATATTTGTCCACAGCATGAACAAGCAGCTGCAATGGCTGCAGATGCATATGCAAGAATTACAGGAAATTTAGGGGTGGCAATAGCTACAACAGGCCCAGGAGCAACAAATTTAATCACGGGAGTTGCTTGTGCTTATTTTGATTCTATCCCAACACTTTTCATAACAGGGCAAGTAGCAAGATTTAGATTAAATAAAGATAAAAAAGCAAGACAAATCGGGTTTCAAGAAATTGATGTGGTAAGTATGTTTAAACCAATAACAAAATATGCTGTTCTTGTTGAAGATCCAAAAAAAATAAGATATGAATTAGAAAAAGCAGTTTATTTGGCAAAATCTGGAAGGCCTGGTTCTGTATTAGTGGATATTCCAGATGATGTGCAAAGAGAAGAAATTAATCCAGATGAATTATCCTCTTATGTTCCGGAAAAAGAAATTAGAAGTGATAAAGAATTAGATAGGCAAATTGAGGAATGTATCTCTTTAATTAAAAAAGCAAAAAGACCAATAATCATCCCGGGAGCAGGAGTTAAATTAGGGAAGGTTCAAGAAGAAACAAAAAAATTTATTGAGAAACTTAATTTTCCAGTTGCACTAACCTGGGCAACACTAGATATGTATTCATATGATGACCCCATTAATGCTGGGGGTTTTGGAATAACTTCTCCAAGAACAGGAAATTTCGCTGTACAGAATTCAGATTTAATTATTGCACTTGGTTCAAAATTAGATACGCACCATACAGGAACTCCAATAAATACTTTTGCACGAGAAGCCAAAAAAATAGTTTTAGACATTGATAAAAGTGAATTAGATAAATTTGAAAAGTATGGTGTGGAAGTTGATATTTTAATTAACTCGGATATTAAACCTTTCATAAATAAAATAAATGAAAAAATAGAAAATATAGAAACACAAGATGTTTCTGAATGGATTAAAAAAATAGGAGAATGGAAAGAAAAATACAAGGCATACCAAAAAAAAGACTTTGATATAGAAGATTCTCTCGATGCTTATATTTTCTTAGATGAACTATCAGAACAATCTTCTGAAGGAGATATAATTATCCCTGATGCTGGGGGGAATTTAACTCAAACTTTTGCAGGATATAGACCAAAACAAAACCAAACAATCTTCAGCGCTTTTAATAATTCTCCAATGGGTTATTCACTTCCTGCAAGTATTGGGGCTTGTTTTGCAAATGAGAAGAAACAAGTAATTTGTATAATTGGTGATGGAGGAATCCAAATGAATATACAAGAATTAGCAACTATTGTCAAACATAAATTGCCAATAAAAATCTTTGTTTTTAACAATAAAGGGTATGGTATGATAAAACAAACCCAAGATGATTGGCTTAGTTCAAATTATCAAGCATCTTCTACTGAAGGGGGAGTAGCAATACCTAATTTTGTAGAAATTGCAAACGCTTATGGATTAAAAACAGAAAAAATATCTAATTATCAAGAATTAAAATCAAAGATGAGGGCTATTTTAGATAGTGAAGAAGCTATCCTTTGCGACGTCAATATTTCGAAAGATCAAAGAACAATACCAATGCTAAAATTTGGGAGACCTATAGAAGATTCAAAACCCCTATTAGATAGAAAAGAATTTCTTGAAAACATGATTGTTAAACCTTTAGATGCTTCTTTAGAAGAAGAGTAAGTTAATTCAAAATGACAGAAATAAACTTGATGGAGAGATATCCTCAAACTAAAAGAAATTTGAGTGAAAGGAGTCAAGAAAAAACAGAAGAAGACAGGGTTATTGCAGGGAAATTTGGGAAAGAATACTTTGATGGCGATAGAAAATATGGTTATGGGGGCTATAGTTATCATCCAAGATTTTTTTCTGAAGTTGTGGAGGATATGGTAAGACATTATGGACTTTCTGAGGGAAGCAAAATTCTTGATGTGGGATGTGCTAAAGGATTTATGTTACATGATTTTAAGAGATTGCATCCTGAAATAATTGTGAGAGGTATTGATATTTCTGAGTATTCTATTGAAAATTCTAAGCCAGAAGTTAGAGAATTTTTAAGTGTCGGAAATGCAAGAGATTTGAGTGAATTTGGAGATGATGAATTTAATTTAGTAATCTCAATAAATACTATTCATAATCTTCCTTTAGAAGAATGTAAGCAAGCACTTAAAGAAATTCAAAGAGTTGGAAAAAATTCATTCATTACAGTTGATGCGTGGAGGGATGATGCTGGAAAAGAAGACATGAATACTTGGAATTTGACAGCAAAAACATTCATGCAAGTAGATGATTGGAAAAATTTATTTGATGGGGTAGGATATACTGGAGATTATTATTGGTTTATTCCCTGATTTTCATAAGGAATGACAAAAAATAATTTTACTAGTCTTACTACATAAATCTTTATAAATTAAATTAATAATAAAATTTATGGAAAAAGAAGAGTTAATCAGCTTTACAAAAGAGATAGAAGAATTGTGGAATCAAGCAAAAATAAGAGCCCCTATTCATCTTTCTGGAGGAAACGAGGAACAATTAATTGAACTTTTTAGAGAAATAAAAAAGGGGGATTATATTTTTTCAACTTGGCGTTCTCATTACCATTATCTTTTAGCTGGAGGCTCTAAAGAAAAACTTAAACAAATGATTTTAGATGGGCATAGCATGCATATTAATGATAAAGAATTAAATTTTATTACTTCTTCAATTGTCGCAGGAACTCCGCCAATAGCTGCAGGAGTTGCCCTTGCTTTGAAAAAGAAAGGGAGCGACAAGCATGTTTGGTGCTTTATAGGGGATGGTGCAGAAGATGAAGGACATGTATATGAAGCAATACGATATGTGGATGGGCATAATTTACCTTGTACTTTTGTAATAGAGGATAATAATCGGGCTGTTGAAACACCCAAAAATGAAAGATATGGGAGTTCAGAAATGCCTTGGCCCAAATGTGTAAAAAGATATCATTATGTTCCAACTTATCCTCATTTAGATAATGGAGCATGGGTTAATTTTTCAGGTCAAAAAGCAGGAGGCTTATTATGAAATATAAAGATGCTTTAATAAAATCTATGAATATGCTTGCAGAAGATAAAAATACAATTTTTTTAGGATATAATCTTAATTTTGGTACAAAATGTTATGGTACCTTGGAAGGAATTTCTAATGAACAAAGGTTGGAAACACCTTTGGCAGAAAATTTAATGACAGGCCTATGTACAGGATTAGCATTAGAAGGATTTAGACCAGTTTTATTTTTTGAAAGGCATGATTATATTTTACTGGCCCTTGATGCCATAGTAAATCATTTAGGCAAATTAAAGGAAATGACTAATGGACAATTCAAAGCTCCAGTTATAATTAGAGCAACAGTAGGTTCTTCAAAACCAATTCATCCAGGCCCTCAACATATACAAGATTTTTCAGAAGAATTAAAGAAAATGATATCTTTTCCAGTTTATGAACCAAAAAATTCACAAGAAGTATTAGACGTTTATGAAAAAATAAAAAACATTGAAACTCCTGTATTAATTCTAGAAAGAAAAGAACTGTATGGGCAAGATACATCTGTATCTGGTGAAGAAAAAGAAATTAAACAAAAAGTTTTAGTTACAGGAGGAGCAGGTTATGTTGGAAGTGTTTTAGTTCCAAATCTTTTAGAAAAAGGCTATGAAGTCAGGGTTTTAGATTCTATGCTTTTTAGCTCACAAGGTTTAGATTCTGTAAAAGATAAATGTGAAATTGTGGAAGGAGATATAAGAGATTATAATTTGGTAGAAAAATGTTTAGAAGATATAGATTTTGTTATTCATCTTGCAGCAATTTCTAATGACCCTTGTTCTGATTTAGATCCAGAACTAACAAAGCAAGTTAATTTTGAAGCCACTAAAAATTTAGTTAAATTATCAAAAGAAAAAAAGGTTAAAAGATTTATTTATGCGTCAAGTAGCAGTGTTTATGGAATCAAACAAGATCCAAATGTTACAGAAGATCTACCTTTAGATCCCTTGACAATTTATTCTAAAACAAAAGAATGGTCAGAACAGGTTGTAAGGCAAAGCAATGATAATGACTTTACAGCAGTAGTTCTAAGACCTGCTACAGTTTGTGGATATTCTCCAAGAATGCGTTTGGATTTAACAGTAAATATTCTAACAGACCATGCAATTAACAAGGGAAAAATAACAGTTTTTGGAGGATCTCAAAAAAGGCCAAATATCCATATAGAAGATATAACTAATTATTACATAGAATTATTAAAAATTCCTAAAGAGAAAATAGCTGGAGAAACATTTAATGCAGGCTATGAAAACCACACAGTTATTGAAATTGCAGAAATGATAAAAGAAATTATTGGAAACAACGTGACAATTGAGAGAACAGAATCAGATGATTTAAGATCTTATCATATTTCCTCTGAAAAAATAAAAAAGATGTTAGGTTTAGCTCCAAAAAAGACAATAAAAGATGCGGTAAGTGATTTGAAAATTGCTTTTGAAAAAGGACTTATCCCAAACCCCTTAGACTCTAATTATAAAAATATTGAAAAAATGAAAGAGATTGGGATAGAAAATTTAACAGAATAACACCATAATTTTTATAAATTAAAATAAGTAAAGCCATTATATGGAAAAAGATCTTTTAAACCAAGAATTAGATAAAAATGCTGTAAAGACTTGTTTAGATACTATCAAACTTGTAACAACATGGCAGGTAAATCCTTCTCCTGCAGAAGAATTAAAAGAAGGACAAGCAATTTTAGCTTACTCTTTTGGAATAGGTAAAAGAAGGGATGGGCAAGAAGAGAGAGAAGATCCTTCAAAGATACGATACTCTCATAAAGTTTATTCTCCGGGCTTAAGTAATATTAAATTGGCAAGAAGTATTTCAAATCTTCATCATAAGGGGGGATTGAATGTCCCAACATTTGTTCAATGGGAAATTGGAGAAGCCCTACAAGAAATAGCTTCAAGGATCCACAATGTTTTTTTTAAAAAAACTCTGGCAGTAAAAGATTTTGATTAAAAAATGAAAGAGGAGTTAAATAAGAAACAAATTGTGTTCATTGAACCAAAACCAACTGTGACTATGTATCGTGTAGCGAGGAGCTTAAAACAAACAGGAAAATATGAAACGATTCTTTTTTCTTTTTCTGAACTTGATAGAGAATTTTATGAAAAAGCTTATGATAAAATTTTTATTTTAGATTTAAGTCATAAAATTAAAACCAAAGATTTATTTGATTTTTCTAAAAGGATATTAAATGGGAAAGTTAAATCATTTCTTGAAAAAATAAAGAAAATGAGGCCATATCTTTTTAATATTACTGGACCAGATTTATTCGTTTTTATGGCAATGTCTTCTTTGATAAAAAATCCGAGTCCAAAGATTTATTATCCTAATGATATTTGGGGGGCACTTAAAAAAAATTACTTTTTTACAAAAGAATTTTGGATAAAGGGGGAATTTCAAAAATTCTTTGAAAAGATTTGTTTTAAAATGGCTGATGGAGTTCTAAATAAAGGAGCTCCACAACACTTAGATTTGTTGAATTATAGTATAAGTGTTCCAAGGATGGCCCTTCCTTCTTATTGCCTTGATGCTTGGATGTTTCCTCCAAGAAAAAAGAAAAATAAAGAGATTCATGTTGCTTTTGGGGCGAGCCCAGCACATCCATTATTCTTGGGTGAATTGTCCCACATAGAAATTATAAAAACCATCACTTCACAGAAGATTCACCTTCATACATATGGGCCTTGTTTTGATGAAAAAGAAAATAAAATCTTTGTTAAAGAATCAAAAAAGAACAAATATTATCATTTTCATGGGCTAGTAAAACCTGGTGTGTTAAATAAAGAAATGTCAAAATACAATTATGGTATTTTTTTATTCTTTATGGATCCTGTAAAGGGAATCCCATTCACAAAATTAGCAAAACCCATGCTTAATTCAAAGATGATAAACTATCTTGAATCAGGATTGCCAATAATTATAAACAAACAATATGAATATATGGCTGGAATAATTGAAAAACATGGTCTAGGGTTGGCAATAGATGCTGAAGATTTAAAAAATCTCAGGAAGATTCTGGAACAAAAAGATTATTCTCAATTTCAAAAAAATATTAAAAAGTTTCAAAAAGAATTTTGCTTGAGTAAAAAAATAAAAGAAATAGAAGCATTTTATGATAAGATTGTGAAAATTAAAACTCCTTCTTGAGATTTATATACTTCACCTAATAAATCTTTAAAAACTATCTTCAAAATAAAACTTCATGGAAATCTTGGATAATTTCTCCGACAAAAATTATACAACTAGGGAAACATGTAGGGTTTGTGGTTCAGAAAATTTAACTCCTCTTTTTTCATTAGGAGATTTATATATTTCTACTTTTGTTAAAAATCCTTACGAGAGCATTGGAAAGGCTCCTCTTGAATTAGTATGGTGTGAAAATTGTACATTAGTACAGCTTAAGCATACTGCACCCCAAGAACTTATGTATTCAAAGCATTATTGGTATCATTCTAAATTAAATAAGGTTATTGTAGAGGATTTAAGAGAAATAACAGAGATTGCTAATAAAATGGTTGACCTAAAAGAAGGAGATGTTATTCTTGACATTGGAGCGAATGACGGAACATTGTTGAGTTTTTATCCTTCAAGATACCTTCGAGTTGGATGTGAACCTGCAACAAATTTAATTGAAGATATGAGAAAACATTGTAATATTGCGATGAATGACTTCTGGACTTATGAGAATTACAAAAATGCTGTTGGAGAAAGAAAAGCAAAAATAATTACTGCTATTGGAATGTTTTATGATATGGAGGATCCAAATCAGTTTATCCGTGATTCTGCCGAGGCACTTGAAGAAGATGGTGTTTTTATTGCTCAATTGATGACTTCAAAAAAAATGTTAGAACAAAATGATATAGGGAATATTTGCCATGAGCATATTGAATATTATTCTTACGAGTCTCTTAAATATCTTTTTGAAAAAAATGGTTTAGAAATATTTAAGGTTGAAGAAAATGCGATTAATGGAGGAAGTTATAGATTGTTTGCAAGAAAATACAAAACAGGAAGTGTTCATTATCCTGAAAACATAACTAAAGAAAATTATTTAGATTTTGCCAAGAAAATAGAAGAAAACAGACAAAATTGTTTGAATTTACTCAATGAACTCAATAAGCAAGGTAAAAAAATCTATGGTTATGGAGCCTCTACAAAAGGGAATACAATTCTCCAATATTATGGTATAGGTACTGGTTTGATTAAAGGAATTGCAGAAATAAGTGAAGAAAAATTTGGCAAATATACTGTTGGATCAGGAATTCCAATAATTGAGGAAAAAGAAGCAAAAAAAGATGCAGATTATTTTTTAATCTTGCCTTATGCATTTAGAGATTCTTTTATTGAAAAAGAGCAGGAATGGATTAAGAATGGAGGAAAATTTATTTTTGCTTTGCCAGAAGTAGAAATTTATCCTAAGGAAGATTTTGAAAAAAAGAAAAAAGCTTTAATTTTGGGAATTACTGGGCAGGATGGAAGTTATCTTGCAGAATTTCTTTTAGAAAAAGGATATGAAGTTCATGGGATGATAAGAAAATCTGCTACAGGAAATACAAAAAATATAAAGCATATTATGGGCAAGATTGTTCTGCATAAGGGGAACTTAACAGACCCTGTTTCAATTTATAAAATCATTGATGACGTTAGACCTGAAGAGATTTATAATGAAGCCGATCAAGATCACGTAAGTTGGAGTTTTGATATGGCAGGTTATAGTTATGATGTTACAGGGGCTGCTGTTGGGAGAATTCTTGAAATAATAAAACAAATTAATCCTAAAATAAAATATTTTCAACCTTTATCATCAAATATTTTTGGAATTCCTGAAGAGACACCCCAGACAGAAGAAACTAATGTAAGGCCTCAGAGCCCATATGCTTGTGGAAAAGTGTTAGCCCAAGTTTTGTGTAAATATTATCGGGATGTTTATGGTATGTTTATTTCTACTGCAATTTTCTACAATCACGAATCTCCAAGAAGAACAGAAGATTATGTGACACATAAAATTACTAAAGCTGCTGTTAAAATCTCAAAAGGATTGCAAAAAAAATTATCTTTGGGAGATTTATCGACAAGGGTTGATTTTGGTTATGCTCCAGAATACATGGAAGCTGCATGGAATATGATGCAATTAGATAAACCAGATGATTTTATTATATGTACTGGCGAGACCCATACTGTTCAAGAATTTTTGCAAGAAGCATTTAAAGAAGTGGGATTAAATGCGGATGATTATGTTGAGTATGACAAACAATTTGAAAGGCCTGGAAAAACAGGAGATCTGATTGGAGATTATTCTAAAGCAAATAGGGCTTTTGGATTTACTCCACGAACTAAATTTAAAGAGATTGTAAGGATGTTAATTAAAAATGATTTAAAGGAAGTTGAGAGGGAAATGCAGGAAAATGATTGAGTTAAATGGGAAAAAAGAAAAAATAGTTATGGTTAGTGGGGGATTTGATCCATTGCATTTGGGACACTTGCTTTCTTTTCAAGCAGCTAAAAGATTAGGTGATAAGCTTGTAGTAGTTATTGATGGAGATGAATATTTAATAAAAAAGAGAGGGCATGTTTTTATGCCGATTGAAGATAGAATTGCCATAATAAGGGAGTTGGAGTGTGTAGATGATGTAATTACTATGGGTGATGGGGATCTTAGTGAAACAATCTTGCATATGAAACCAGATATCTTTGCAAACGGAGGAGATAAAAATCTTTTAGAAAAAATTCCTTCCTCTGAAATAGAGGCCTGTGAAAAAGTAGGATGTAAAATTATTTTTAATGTTGGTGGAGGAAACAAATTGAGATCAAGTTCTGAATTATTAGATAGGTGGGTGACATTAAATAAAAATAAACTAATTAAAAATGAAGAAAGATTTTGAAATTGAGAAAACACAAGAGAGTATTCCTCTTATTAGAAAGAATATTGAAAATACAAAGATTGTGTATTGTTTTGGATTAAGTGCAGCAGATCCTGAAAATCTTGATAGACTAAGAGAAAGTAAAAAATATTTAGAACATGTTCTTAATCCTATGATTGAGAAAGGAGAGGTTGGAGATGGCGTTAAAAGTAAATGGGATGATAGAAAGTTTAGGTTTCATTCAGCTAATTTAAAAGATAGCAAATTAGAATTAAATTTAGGGATAACACATTATCAAGAATGTGCTAATTGTAGATGTTGGGATGAAGAAAAAAGAATTAAAATGATTAAAGAGGGTGAAAAGATATTTAGTGACCCCAACGCATTTTTTACAAGAGGATGTGGGATAGGAGTCACACCTATAACCTCTGAAGGTTCTATTTTTGTAGGAAAAAGACAAACTGAAGATAGTTCATATTCTGGAGAATTGGGTGCGATTAATGGATGGGTTGATTATGTGGAAAGAGTAGATGAGATTGATTTTACATTAGATGTTTTAAGAGAGATGAAAGAAGAATATGGTATACTTGAAAAAGATATTGATAAATTAATTTTTTCAGCAATAATCTCTCCACCTTCAAGGGCCGACACTGATTTTAGTTATCTTGCTTTATTGAGAATTAATGATGAAAAATTCTTAGAAAGATTTCAAACAAGGCAAGATAGAGAACATGGTGAACTTGTTCAAATAGCAAATTATAGTGACATGCAAATATTATTACAAACAGGAAGGTTGCCTAAAATTGAAGAAAAATTTAATCTTCTTTATTGCTTAAGAGCTTCTTTAGAACAAATAAAACCTAATGAAATGGTTCTAAATTAGAATATATTCCCTACCTTCTAAAAACTTATAAAACAATTCTCTTTATTCTCCAAATGGTAAAAGAAAAGGACTTATACAAAATACGAGCGGAAATTTCTCCTGGTTTTAATTACTATTTTGATAAGTTTACTTCTCTTTTTGTAAAAAGTAAGACACATCCAATAAAGAATCCTAAAAAGATTTTGTTTATACGAAATGATCATATCGGAGACATGGTTTATTCTACTCAAATTTTTAGAGAAATTAAGAAAATTTTTCCAAATACTAAAATTAGTGTTTTAGCTACAAGGAGCAATAGAGAAATAATAGAAAAAGATCCTTATGTTGATGAAATTTTGGAGATAGATCTTTTTTGGAGAAGAGGATTAAGGGGGTTTTTAGATTATTTTAAGATACTTAAAAAAATAAAAAAAGAGAAATTCGACGTAGGTGTTGATCTTAGAAGAAGTAAATTGAATATTATTTTTTTCTTATGGATTCCTAAGATTAAAGCACGAGCAAGTTTCTATAATTTAAATGGTGGAAAAGCATTTTTGACCCATCCTATTTTGTATGACAAAAAAGCGAATTATGCTCAAGAAAATATTAGATTAATCAACAAAGTTTTTGGATTAGATATTAAAAATTATTTGCCGCATGTTATAGCTGATAAAGAAGATGAAAAAGAAGTGGAAAAGTTATTAAAGAAAAATGATTTGAAAAAATATGTTGTTTTTGCTCCAGGAGCAACTGCAAATTCTAAAAGATGGCCTGAAGAAAAATTCAAAGAGTTAATTGAACGATTTCATGATAAATATCCCAATCATAAGATTATCTTATCTGGAGCAGGAAGTGACACAAATCTGATAAGGAGATTAGGTGATGATAGAGATTTTTGTGTTCCACTTATTAATTTTAATTTAAGATTGATGTCAGTTATTTTCAAAAAGGCAGGAGCTGTTGTTGCTAATGACGGATGCGCAACAGATATATGCTGGGTTGCGGGAGGAAATTTGGTTGCACTTGTTGGACCAGTCGATTTGGAACTTTGCAAACCTTTAAAGAAAAGTAAAATAATTCATCACAAGGTAGATTGTTATCCTTGTTTTTGGGCAAGAGAATGTGAAAAGCCTAAAAAAGAATGGTGTATGAATTTAATCACTACTGACGAAGTTATAAAAGCTATTCATGAATTTATGGGAGAAAATAAATTATCTTAGACATAACACATTTTTTGCGAAGGGGTTTAAATTAATTATTTCTTTTCCTTCCATTAATATTAAATCTTTTTTGTCTTCGTCAAGATAATAAAAATTAAAATTAAGTTTCTTTAAAAGTTTCAGATATTTTTCTTGCCCAAATTTAGAACGTTCAAGTCCTCCAGGAAATAATTCAGTAATTAGTTTAATCTTAGGGTTCTCTTTTAGTAAATTTTCTCCCCCCATAACAACATAGGGTTCAGCACCTTCTACATCCATCTTAATGAAATTTATTTTCTTATCCAAATTCTTAAAATAATCATCTAAACTTATGGCTTCAACTTCAACAGAAGAATGAAAAGATTTGGATTCGAATAAACTACTTGATGCGGAATGTATATTATCTGAATGTAACTTCTTTTTTTCAAATTTATCTGAAACTGCTTTTTGTTCAAGAATAACATTCTGGTATTTATTTATTTCAACATTTTTCTTCAATAAAGAAAAATTGCTTGGGTCTGGTTCAAAAGCATAAACTTTACCCTCGTCCCCAACTAACTTTGCAAGAAGCAGAGTATAAAAACCAATATTAGCGCCCAGATCAATAACAATATCTCCTTTTTTAACAAGGCTTTTTATTGTTTCTGCTTCTAATTCCTCTCTTTCCCAATTAGTATGAACACTTAAATGTAATGCATCATATTTATCTAAGAATAATTTATGCCCTTCGGAAGTAATAATAAATTCTGGTTTTAATTTCTTGCGGATATTATCATTTAACTTCATAATCTTTTTTGATTTAGTTAAGAAAGTATTGTTAAACATATTTACTAATTTTTTATAACTTTTTGCTAATAATTCTTTAGTTTTGATACCCATTATATTATTTAATTAATGTCCCTTATAAATTTTTATATAAAACATAATAAAAAATTAATAAATGCTAATGAATTTATGAGTAAAAAATAGTAATATATATTTTCCCTCAATAATCTTTAAAAGACATCATCTTCTTTTGCATTAATGAAAAGAGCGTTAATAACTGGAATTACAGGACAGGATGGAAGTTATCTTGCTGAATTTTTAATCAATTTAGGTTATGAGGTTCATGGAATTGTTAGAAGAAGCAGTTCACATAATCGTGGGAGGATAGATCATCTCACAAGTGCAGACAAACACACTTCTATAGCGCAAGAAAATCCAATTTTGCATCACGGAGATTTGACGGATTCTTCTTCTGTTGAAAATATTATAAGAGAAGTTAAACCTGACGAAGTTTATAATCTCGGTGCGCAAAGCCATGTTCGGATTAGTTTTGATATCCCCGAAAACACTGCGAATATTGTGGCTTTAGGAACACAGAGAGTTCTAGAAGCTATTAGAAAATTCTGCCCTGATGCAAAATTTTACCAAGCTAGCTCTTCTGAAATGTTCGGAAAAGTCACAGAAACTCCCCAAACAGAAGAAACTCCCTTTCATCCTAGGAGCCCTTATGGATGCGCCAAAGTCCATGCCCATTATATTACTATAAACTACAGGGAAGCTTATGGAATTCACGCATCAAATGGAATTTTATTTAATCATGAAAGTGAAAGACGAGGAGAAAATTTTGTTACAAGAAAAATTACAAGAAATCTTTCCAGAATTAAAGTAGGAATCCAAAAAAATTTCTCTCTTGGAAATCTTAATGCTGAGAGAGATTGGGGACATGCTCAAGATTATGTAAGAGCCATGTGGATGATGCTCCAACAAGAAAATCCAGATGATTATGTTATTGGTACAGGAGAAAAACATTCTGTGAGGGAATTTATTAAAGAAACAGCGAAATGTCTTGGAATGGACCTCAAATCAAATGGAGAGGAAGGAGTAAATGAAAAATATATCGATGAGAAAGGAAATGTTGTCATAGAAATTAACCCATTATATTTTAGACCGTCAGAAGTAGATTTACTTTTTTCTAATCCTTCTAAAGCAAAAAATGTGTTAGGCTGGGAACCCAAAATTAGATTTAAGGAACTTGTTAAAAAGATGGTGGATGCTGATTTGACTCTTGCTGAAAAAGAAGCGCAAATAAATCAAAGAATTAAAACATTTTAAATGGAATATAAATATCCTATAGCAAAACCCTGCTTAAAGGGAAACGAATTGGAATATGTCACAAATGCCGTTAAAACCGGATGGATTTCTTCTCAAGGAGATTATGTGAAAAGATTTGAAGAAAAATTTGCTGAATGGAACAGCACTAAATATGGGGTTTCATGTTCTTCAGGAACAGCAGCACTTCTCATAGCATTAAGGGCATTAGGGATCAAACAAGGAGATGAGGTTATTGTTCCAGAATTTACAATGATTGCTTCTGCTTGGGCGGTTAGTTATACTGGAGCAACTCCTGTTTTTGTGGATTGTAAGGATGACTTGAACATCAATGAAAAACTTATAGAAGAAAAGATAACTGAAAAAACAAAAGCTATAATGCCTGTTCATATTTATGGGAGAAGGTGCAACATGGAAAAGATTATGGATCTTGCTTATAACTACAATTTGTTTGTTGTTGAAGATTCTGCAGAAGGCCATGGAATAAAACCTGTTGGAGATATTGCTTGCTTTTCTCTTTTTGCTAATAAAATCATAACTTCGGGAGAAGGGGGAATTTGCGTAACAAATAACAAACGATTAGCAGAACAAATGGTTCATTTGAGAGGTATGGCTTTTACTCCAGAACATGATTTTATACATAAAAAACTTGCTTATAATTTTAGGATAACTAATTTACAAGCAGCGGTTGCACTTGCTCAGACAGAAAAGATAAATGAATTTCTGCAAAAGAGAAAACAAATAGAATTTTGGTATGATGAAAATTTAAGGAATATCCCTCAAATTCAATTAATGCCCAATCGCGAGGTCTTATGGATGTATGATGTTTTAGTTAAAGATAGAGATAAATTAATGGAATATTTAAAGGAAAATGGAATTGAAACAAGGAAATTTTTTAGACCAATGAGTCAACAACCAATGTATTTTGATGAAAATTGGAAGAACCTCAATGCTGTTAAATTTAGTGATAGTGGAATTTATCTTCCAACTTATTTTGAACTAAAAGAGGAGGATATAAGATTTATTGCTAATAAAATAAGGGAATTTTATTCTGGAGTAGAAAATGTCCAATAAGATATCTAATGAATTGTACGATCAGATTTTAGAGAACATTCCTATTTGTTGTGTTGATATTATAGTATCTCATAATGGCAAAGTTTTACTAATACATCGTAAAGAAGAACCTGCTAAGGATAAATGGTGGGTTGTTGGAGGAAGAATTTTGAAAGGAGAAAAATTTATAGAGGCGGTCAAACGAAAAGTAAAAGAAGAGGTTGGATTAGAAATTGAGGTCGAAAAAAGGGTTGGTGTTTACGAACTTATTTTTGAACAGGGGGATTCTTTAGAGGTAAGAGATGGCACTCATGCTGTAACAATTGTGTATTTGGTTAAACCTTCTAAAGAACAAGATATAAAAATTGATGCAACAAGTTCAGACCATAAATGGATTAATGGTATTGAAGAAGACTTAGATCCTTATATTAAACAAATTTTAAAAGATTCAGAGGTTTTTGATTAAATGGAAGTATCTCCTGCAGAAATAATCGATAGAATGAGCATTGTTCGATTAAAAATAGAACGAATAGGAAATCCTGAATTAAATTTAGAGATGACTGCGCTGAAACAAGCACTTGAAGAATTTAGAGAGGGAGAGATTCATATTGAAGATGGGTGGCTTGATGAACTTTATGATATAAATTCAAAAGAATGGGATTTATTAGATAAGATGAATGAAGAGAAAAACAAAGGGAATTATGAGGAGGTTGGAAAATTATACTTGGAAACAGAGATGTTGAATAAAAAGAGAAGCAATGTTAAAAATAAAATTGTCGAAAAAACAGAAAAGGGATTTAGGGAAATTAAAAAAGGTCATATTTCTGATATGGATAATAAGGAACTAGAAGAAGAAAATAAAAAAGTTCTTCAAGAAGAGTGTGTAAAAGTTTCTCTTGAAACAGCTAGGGGGGGAATTAAAGAATCCTGTGTGCTTCCAGAACATTTAAGTCAATATGAGGTGGATATTAGTCCGGAGACTAAAGCCGTGCTTATTACTCCAGACATGGGAAAAGTGAGTAATAAAGATGAAATCATAATTCCAAATCTTCATAATGGTCTCTTTCGGATTCATGCATTTCTTCATGAAAAAAATATCTCCTCAGTTACATTGGATACTAGCCTTGATAATGTAAAAAGAGCGTGGGAGTTAATTGGTCGGCACAAGCCCCCTTTTATTGCATTTAGTCCTTATTATGATAGCATACGTAATGATTTAAACAACGTTGTAAAGGTTCTTGAACTTTCTCCCAATTCTATTATTGTAGCTGGAGGATTTGAAGCATCACTTAACCCTCAATGGGAAACTCTCGGGGGATTGATAGATATTCTTGTCAAAGGCGAAGGAGAATGGGCTTTAACAGAATTGATTCAAAGGCATCAAAAGTTTTTTCAGGATAATCCTTATGCAGACAAATTAAAATTTTTAGAGTATTTAAAAAAAGACTTTGAAATTCATCCAATTCCAGGAGTTTCTATTTTGAGTGCAGATGGCACAATACAAACATCTCCTGTAAAAAAGAGAATTGACCCTAATTTGTATCAGGAAATAAATCTCAATGCATTTCAAAAGTATCTATCTCTTTCACCAATCGAAAAATATTGGAAGATTAATCGGTGGTTATTTGGGGGTAAAAAGGATGCGTATTTTCGTTTTGTTTCTAGTGATCACTGCCCCTATAAGTGTGTTTTTTGCCAAAGTTCTGTTTATTATTCAAAAATTATGGGGAAAAAATTTTCTCCTGTTCGTTATATCAATCCTGAAAATATATTAAAAATAATCAAAGCTGTTTCAGACCAACTTCCATTTATTAATGGTATGTATATAGATGATGAGAATTTTATAATCAATCGTGAGCGTGCAATTGAAGCATTAAATTTGATCATTGATGGACGGGAAACTGGAGAAATACGAAAGGACATAGTATTTCAGTGTAGAACAAGAACAGATAATATTGATTCGGAGATTTGCAGACTCTTGAAACAAGCAGGTTTTGAAACAGTATCTGTAGGATCCGAAAGTTATTCTTCTAAGGAATTGGAATATTTAAATAAAAATACTTCTCCCGAACAAAATTTGAAAGCAATTAAAATTATACTGGATAGTGGACTCAATGTAGCGGAGAATTATATTTTGTTTACTCCTGCCACAACTGCAGATACATTTTATGATAATGCTTTGAGAATTTGTCAGAATATTGGGGAATTGGGTGTTGATGGAACTGCTACATTATTTTTAACTCCTCTTCCCGGGACTAAATTGTGGGGGGATGGAAATTATGAAATAGTGAGAGATTTTCCTTACAAACAAGAATTATTTAAAAATAAAGTGATGTTTTATAATCCAAAAACAGGATATGATTATATCGGAGAAGAAATTAAAGTTCCGGGAACAAATAGTATTCTTCCTCACCCTGAAATTATGTTGGTAAATAATCCTTTAATGCGTAAAGTTTCCTTGGAATTTCTCCAGCATCTCCCAAAAACTATTAATTATTTTAGAGAACTTGCAGGTGGAGAACATTCTCTTTCTAGAGAATTTATTACCTTGGCCAATCTCTCGGCAGCTTCAGAAATCTTATATGGATTAACAAAAGAACAACGTTGGAAGGATTTAAACAATAGAATTGAAGAGATTGTGAGAAAGAAATCCTAAATATACCCTCTATCTCCAAGATGTTTTTTTAACTTCGCCTCTTCCCGCTCAGTATACGGATCCACTTCTTCTTCCTCGGCGTCTATTTTTTGTATTTGATTTCCTATAGCAGTTGCAAATTCTGCCTCTTCATCTTTAGTATATATTTCCTTTCTTTCATCTTCTTCATTTTCAAAAACTACTTGTTCTAAAACAAAAGTGATATATTGTTGAATAGATTCAAAACTTGTTTCTTTTGTTTTCTTTTCTAATTTTTGTTTTAATTCCTTAGAAATTGAAAGATTTATTTTATTTGCCATCTTCACAATAATTTATTTTGCTTTATAAGAATTTGTATTCTTCTTTTTTCATTTAGTGTTTTCAGATCTCTTAAGGTTTTGTCTAATTTTGATTTCATTTCTCTTGTAATCTCTTTATTTTTTTCAGCTAAATTTATATTTTCGTCCGGATCTTTTTCTAAATCATATAATGCGGTAATTGGTCCGTGCGTTGTATTACAGAGACAACACACAGAATTCTCTTTTTCAGGAGATTCCATATATTTATATTTTTTTGTTCTAATCGCTCTTCTTTTTATTCCTGCTGCATTTCCCTCTAAAATGATAGATTCTCTAATCTCTTCATCTTTTCCAAATAAGAGTGGAAATAAACTTTTACCATCAAATAATAAGGGGTCATATTTTATGCCGATTAAATCTAAAACTGTTGGAGCAAGATCTTTTGATTGAATTAATGCTTCAACTTTTTTATTTTTTGGAATTTCTCCCCCAAAAATTATTAAGGGTATGCTAAAATTTGCATCGTATACTCCAGTATTACTCAAACACAACACATGCTCACAAGGATCCATTCCATGATCTGCAAACAAGAAAACTATTGTGTCTTTTAGCAAGTTTTCATTTTTTAAGGTGTCAATTATTTTTTCTATTAAAAAATCATCATAAAAAATGGCTGTATCATATTTTGCTATTAATCCTTCAAAAGTTTCATCAGACTTAAAACTATTCTTAGTCATCTCTATCGCTTTTTTATTATAACCTTCTGCAGAGTTTAATGCTTCAAATATCTTTTTACCTTCTTTAGTTGAAGTAAATTTATTATTCAACCAATGAGGAAACATGTATGGGCCATGAGTCTCTTGATAATGTAAACAAAGAAAAAAATTATTTTCTTTATTTTGTTTTATTATCTCTATTGCATTGTTTGTGATTATTTCTCCATTATTATTGAATCGAATTTTGCTTTCCAATTTTTTTGGAACAATGTGGGTGTTGTGCAAAATAGATTTAAATAAATTGTACATCAATGGTTTTTTTTTGATAGATCTAATTAAACCCCATTTTTTTGATATGTCTAAATTATTTTGCTCAAAATAATAATCAAACCCCATTTTTTGCCAACCCCACAATTTTCTTGGAAAATGTGTTTTATAACCATTTTTTTGAAGTATTTCTGATAAGAAAACCCCTCCTGTCTCGAAAAAATAATCCATTTCCCTTTGTGTTGGATAATGCATAAAATCTTGTAATAAAAGATGTCTTCCACTGAGAATTGAGAAAAAAGATTTATGGGTGCCATTAGATACTGAGAAAAAATTTTTGAATAATACTCCTTGACTTGCATAAGAATCTATATTTGGAGAAGTATTTCTTTCATATCCATAACAACCTAAGTTTTTTGGTCTTAAACCATCTATTGATAAAAAGATTATGTTTGGTTTTTTATTTTCCATTTCACATATATCCAAGATCTTCTAAACTTTCCTTCAAATCTGCTTCTTCCTCTCCGCTGTACCCCTTTCTCTTCTTATCTTCTTCATCCCACCGAACATTTCCCTTAATGCCTGCTTCCTCTTCTTTTGTATATCCTTTTCTTTCTGTTTCCCTTCCAGAAAACATCTGTTCTAAAATAAAAAGCAAGTAATCTTGAATTGATTTAAAATTTGTTTGTTTTATCCTCTCGTCTAATTTTTGTTTTAATTCTTCGGGGATTGAAATAATTATTTCAGCTGTCATCTTCACAATAATTTATTTTTCTTTATAAGAATTTGTATTCTTCTTTTTTCATTTAATTTTTTCAAATCTCCTAAAGTTTTATCTAATTTTGATTTCATTTCTCTTGTAACTTTTTTATTTTTTTCAGCTAAATTTATATTTTCGTCCGGATCTTTTTCTAAATCATATAATGCGGTAATTGGTCCGTGCGTTGTATTACAGATTCCACATACAGTGTGCTCTTTTTCAGGGGATTCCATATATTTATATTTTTTTGTTCTAATTGCTCTTCTTTTTATTCCTGCATTTTGTTCTTCCATAATGATAGAATCTCTAATCTCTTTATCCCGACCAAATAAAAGCGGGAATAAACTTTTACCATCAAATGATAAAGAATCGTACTTTATTCCAATTAAATCAAGAACTGTTGGAGCAAGATCTTCTAACTGGGTCAGTGCTTTAACATTTTTGTTTTGGGGAATTCCACTGCCAAAAATTATTAGGGGGATATTAAAAGAGACATCATACACCCCCTCATTGTTGAAATAAACTTCATGTTCTCCAAGGCTTATCCCATGATCAGCGAATAAAAAAATGATAGTATCCTTTAGTAAATTCTCTTTTTTCAAAGTCTCAATTATTCTTCCTATCAATAAATCATCATAAAAAATGGCTGTATCATATTTTGTGGTTAATCCTTCGATGGTCTCATCAAATTTCCAACAACCCCTTGAAAAATCTATATCTTTTTTATTATACCCTTCCATAGAATTTAATACCTCAAAGATTTTTTTACCCCCCGAGGGGATAGTGAATTTTTTACTAAGAGCATAGGGAAACATATGGGGAACATGAGCATCATCATAATGTAACCATAAAAAAAAGTTGTTGTTTTTATTTTGTTTTATTATTTCTATTGCTTCATTTGTCATTCTTTCTCCATTATTATTAAATCTTATTTTGCTTTCCAACCTTTTTGGGGTAAGATGAGTATTATGCAAAATAAATTTGAAGAAATTGTATATTAATGGTTTTTTTTGGAGAGATTTTATTAAATTCCATTTTTTTGATGCTTCTAAACTATCTTGTTCAAAAAAATAATCAAATCCTTTTTTTTGCCAACCGAATAATTTTTCTAAAAAATGTGTTTTATAACCATGTTTTTGGAGTATTTCTGATAAGAGAACCCCCCCTGTATCAAAAAAAGAATTCATTTCTCTTTTAGAGGCATAATTCCCAAAATCTCTTGCTAAAATATGCCTTCCTCCGAGAATAGAGGAGAAAGATTTGTGAGTAACTGAGTAATACGAAAAAAAATTTTCGAATAATACTCCTTGGCTTGCATAAGAATCTATATTTGGGGAAGTATCTCTTTTATATCCATAACAACCAAGATTCCTTGGCCTTAAACCATCTACAGATAAAAAAATTATATTTGGTTTTTTATTTTCCATTCATCTTAATATTTTAATCTATTTTTAAATTTTATGGACCTGGAATAGTAGAAATGTTTTAATACCTTAATTTCATTTGTGAAGCATGGATAAAAAAAGAGAATATGGAACAGTATCATTACCCTTGCCACTAATAACTTCTATTAAAGATAAGATTGAAGGAACAGGAATACATTCTGTTTCTGCTTATATTTGTTTTATTCTTAGACAGATTCTTTCTTCTCCAGAAGAGAGTGATACTCCTTTAGACCGAAAAACAGAAGAAGAGATTAAAAAGAGATTAAAAAAATTAGGCTATATCTAATAAAATTTATTACCGAGGAATACTAAATAAGATTTAAAAAGTAATTATATATAATTATATACAATGGCAGAGGTTTCAAAAAAGAACGTGAGTAAAATAATGTTTCTAACTCCTAGATATACTTTGTTTAAAAATGATGTTAGAAGATGTGTGACTCCTCTTGGATTAGCTTATTTAGGAGCATACTTGGAAAGAGAAGGTTATGAAGTAAAAATTCTTGATGTTGCTAATGAAGGGTATAATAATATTAAACCCAATTGTGAGTTTATTACTTTTGGTTTAAATGATGAAGAAATTAAAGAAAAAATCAAAGAATTTCAACCAGATATTGTTGGAGTTTCTTGTATATTTTCGACACAAGCAGAGAATGCAAAAGAGATTCTTAAGCTTGTTAAAGAAATTGATTCTGAAATTTTTACGATGATTGGGGGTTCTCATCCAACTTATGATTTATTAAATATTTTAGATAAAAATTATGTTGATTTTGTGGTGATGGGAGAAGGAGAATTGCCTGTTTCCCAATTACTGCTTGCATTAAATGAAGGAAAAGACCTATCTAAAATTGGGGGTCTTGCATACAAGTCAAACGGAAATAAAATAATAAACACCAACAAACAATATGTTGAAAACTTAGATGAATTAGCCTTTCCTGCGAGACATCTCTTAAATATGGATATGTATTTTAAGATTAATGCTCCACAAAACCCATATCCACAGGGAAAAAGGGTTGCTCAAATAATTACATCAAGGGGTTGCTCAGCGAAATGTGTTTTTTGTACAACTACTAATTTTTGGGGGAATCGCCATAGAGGAAGAAGTGCTGAAAAAGTAATTGAAGAAATAAAGGAAATGAAGGAAAAATATAATATAGATGAAATTCAAATCACAGATGATAATTTTACATTGAACAAAGAAAGAGCTATGCAAATTTTAGAAGGTATTAAGAATTTGAATTTATATTGGTGTGCTCCCCAAGGGATTGCTGTTTGGGCCCTAGACGAAGAATTATTGGAAAAGATGAAGGAAAGTGGTTGTTATCAATTGACTTTTGCTGTTGAAAGTGGTAATCAAAAAGTGCTGAATGAAATTGTGAAAAAGCCATTAAATCTTCAAAAAGTTAAACCTCTTGTCAAAAAAGCCAAGGAACTTGGAATTAAAGTTCATTCTTTTGCTATTTGTGGCTTACCTGGAGAAACAATAGAAAATATGCAAGAAACCTATGATTTTGTAAAAAATTGTAATTTTGATAGTGCTTCTTTTTTTGTTGCTACTCCCCTAATTGGTTCTGAATTATTGGAAACTTGTAAAAGAGAAGGTTGCTTAAGAAAAGAAATGACTTGTAAGGACCAATTGTTTAAGATTGGGAATATCTCAACTAAAGAATTTACTGCTAAACAAGTTCAGGAAATTTGTGCTAAGTTTAACAAGGAATATAATAAAAATGATACCAGGGAGAAAAAATTTGAAGATGAAAAATATTGAAAATAAAAAAAGTGAAGATAAACCAAAAAAGATTTATGTGGCTATGTGTGCAGATTTGTTGCATCATGGACATATTAACATTATAAAAGAAAGTAGGAAATTGGGAGAAGTTGTAGTTGGTTTGCTTACAGATGAGGCCATTGCGAGTTATAAAAGAGTTCCTCTTATCCCTTATGAACAAAGGAAAATAATTGTTGAGAATATAAAAGGTGTAAAAGAAGTTGTGGCTCAGGAAAATTTTGATTATGTTCCTACACTTAAAAAAGTGAGACCAGATTATGTTGTTCACGGAGATGATTGGAAAACAGGAATTCAAAGGAAGGTTCGGCAAAGAATTATAGATGTGCTTAATGAATGGGGAGGTAAAATTGTAGAAATACCTTATACCAAAGGCATGTCCTCCACAGGACTACAAGGAAATGTAAAAGAAATAGGAATCACTCGAGAAATGAGAACGAAAAGATTAAGGAGGTTGCTTGAATTTAAACCACTGGTAAAAATTTTAGAATCCCATAATGGGTTGACAGCTATGATCGTAGAAAATACATTCATTGAAGAAAATAATGTAAAAAAAGAATTTGATGGTGTATGGGTAAGTAGTTTAACTGACTCTGTCTCCAAAGGAAAGCCAGACACAGGAATTGTAGATTTGACTTCTAGATTGAGTACAATAAATCATATTTTAGAAGTGACTACAAAACCAATAATTCTTGATGGAGACAATGGGGGGGAAATTGAACATTTTTCATCCATGGTAAGAACATTGGAAAGATTGGGAGTTTCTGCAGTAATAATTGAAGATAAAATTGGATTCAAAAGAAATTCTTTATTTGGAACAGAAGCAAACCAATCACAAGAAGAGGTTTCAAAATTTGCAGAGAAAATTTCTGCAGGGAAAAAAGTACAATTAGAAGATGATTTTATGATTATCTCGAGGATTGAAAGTTTAATTTTAGGAAAAGGAATTTATGATGCTCTTATTAGGGCAAAAGCATATATTGAAGCTGGAGCAGATGCCATAATGATTCACAGTAAAGAAAGAGATGGGAAAGAAATTTTAGAATTTTGTAAACAATATTCTCAAATTGAAAATAAAGTGCCCTTGGTCGTTGTGCCCTCTACATATAGCCATATTAAGGAAGAAGAATTAATCAATGCTGGAGTAAATATGGTTATCTATGCCAACCATTTATTAAGAAGTGCATATCCTGCAATGAAAAAAACAGCTGAAAAAATTTTATTGAATGAGAGAGCGTATGAGTGTGAAGAAGATTGCATGCCTATCAAAGATCTTCTAAATTTAATTTCTGAAGGAAGATGATATCCTGCTCTGATTTAGCACACGTGTTTAAGGAAAATGATTTGACTTATTTTGCCGGTGTGCCTGATTCTACTTTTAAGGACTGGATGAGTTTTTTAGCAGATAGAAATAATTTAACAAACCGAATTGCATGTAATGAATGTGAGGCTATTGCTCTTGCAACGGGATATCATCTTTCAACAAAAAATGTTGGAGTTGTTTATATGCAAAATTCTGGTTTAGGAAAAACAGTGAATCCTTTGACATCTTTAGCATCAAAAGAAGTTTATGGAATTCCTCTTATTTTAATGATTGGTTGGAGAGGAGAACCTGGAAAAAAGGATGAACCCCAACATAAAATGATGGGGAGAATTATGGAATCTCAACTTAAAACACTAGAAATTCCTTATTCAGTTCTCCCAGATAATATTGAAGATGTAGAAGAAACAATACGATGGGCTAAACAGACTGCAAAACAAAACAACTATGCTTCAGCAATAATTATTAAAAAAAATACCTTGGAAAAATATGTCTCTGAGAATTCTACTGAAACAAATTATGAAATGTCAAGGGAAGAGGCAATAAAAACTGTGATTGATAATTTGGAAGGAAATGAGGCAATTGTTTCAACAACAGGAAAAACTTCAAGAGAATTATTTGAATATCGGATTGCTCAAGGAGAAAAAGTCAGAGATTTTTTGACTCTTGGAAGCATGGGATGTTCTGCTTCAATTGTAGCAGAAGTGGCTTTGCAAAAACCTGATAAAAAGATTTATTGTTTTGATGGAGATGGAGCCGTGTTGATGCAAATGGGGGCATTGTCCACTATTGGAAAATATAAACCAAAAAACTTTACTCATGTGATTTTTGATAATGCTTCTTATGATTCAACAGGAGGGCAACCAACGAATTCAAGGAATGTTGATTTTGCACAGGTGGCAGAATCTTGTGGATATGTTAATACAAGAGTTGTTAAGACAAAAAGTGATTTAGGAAGAGTTGTTGAGAAATTAAGAAATTTAGAAGGGCCTAACATAGTTGTTGTTAATATTAATAAAGGATCGAGGAAGAATCTTGGAAGACCCACAACAACACCCGAAGAAGATAAAACATCATTTATGGAATTTTTAGAAAAATGAAACAACAAGAGTATTTTGACTTTGGAAGTTTAGAGAATCTTAGAGATATTTTGGAATATGAAAAATCAAGGAATGTTTTTCTTGTTACTGGAAGAGATTCTTATGAAAAATGTGGAGCTAAAGAAAAAATAGAAACGATCTTAGGAAATTCAGAAATTGGTTTTACAAGATTTTGTGATTTTTTTTCTAATCCTAACATAAAAGATATACAAAAAGGGTGTGATTCATTTAAGAAGAAAAACTATGATCTTATTATGGGTGTTGGTGGTGGAAGTGTTATTGATACTGCAAAAGCCATTAAATTATTCAATTGCCCAAAAGCAGAGAAAATTCCTTTGATCGCGATACCAACGACTGCCGGAAGCGGAAGTGAAGCTACGTGGTTTGTTGTTTTTTACAAAGGAAAAGAAAAACAATCTTGGGGAAATGAAACAATTACATTGCCCAATTATTCAGTCATTGACCCAAAATTAACAATGTCTCTGTCAAGAAAGGTTGCTGCGAGTACTGGTATGGATGCATTGGCTCAAGCAGTTGAATCATATTGGTGCATTAATTCAACAGATGAATCAAAAAGAATTGCAAGACAATCGATAAAATTAACCTTAAAAAATTTGGAAAGAGCTGTTAATGGGAAAGGTAAGAGAGCAAGAGGAAATATGGCGTTATCTTCGAATCTTGCAGGAAAGGCCATTAACCTCACAAGGACTACTGCTTGTCATTCAATAGCTTATCCCATTACTTCTTATTTTGATGTTGCCCATGGGCATGCTGTTGGTTTAACTTTAGGAGAAATGCTGACTTATAATTCTAAAGTAACTGAAGGAGATTGTAATGATGGTAGGGGATTTGAGTATGCTAGAAAAACGATTAATGAATTAGTTGAGATATTTGAAGTAGGGTGTGTTGATGGAACTTCTCGTAGAATTAAAAATTTGATGGATTCAATTGGATTAGAGACACGATTATCTGAAATAGAAATTGGCGAACAAGGAAGGGAGATTATAATCGACAAAGGATTTAAACCAGAAAGGGTTAAAAACAATCCAAGGATATTAACAAGGAATGGATTGAGGAAAATTTTGGAGAAGATTGCTTAATGAAAAAAGTATTTGTGTTTGGAATTGATGGTGCAATGCCTGAAAAGATTTTTGGCGAGTGGTTAGATGAGTTGCCAACCATCAAAAAACTTATGGGAGAAGGATGTTATGCTAAATTGAATTCGACTATTCCTCCTTTAACTGCTGTGGCTTGGACCTCTATGAGAACAGGTAAACCACCTGCTGAACATGGTCTTTTTGAATATATCTTTAGAAAAAAGAACTCTTACACAGATATGGGAGTTATATCTGCAAATAATATCCAAGAAAAATCTATTTGGCATATTGTATCTGAACACAATAAAAAATCAATAGTTTGTCTTGTTCCAATAACTTGGCCAATTAAACCTTTCACTGGAACAATTGTATCTGGATTTCTCACTCCAGATATTGAATCTGAATATACTTTTCCACGGGAATTCAAAAAAGAAATAAAATCTCTTTTTGACGAACCATTTATTATAGATCTCTATGATCATAGAAAACTATCTAAAAAAGAACTCTTAGAAAAATGTATTAAAATTACTGAAATGCATTTTAAATTAATGAAATATTTAATTCGAAAAAAGGAATGGGATTTATTTTTTGGAATAATTGCCGCGAGTGATTGGGTAAATCATAGTTTTTTCAAATATATGGATAAAGAACATAGAAATTATGAACCAGATTCTGAATTTAAAAATACTTTAAAAAATTATTATAAATTTGTAGATAAGAATCTTGGAGAATTGATAGAACTACTTCCAAAAGATACTACTATCATTATTGTTTCTGATCATGGTATAAAAAGGATGCATAATAGATTTAACTTGAGTGATTGGCTTTTGAAAAAAGGTTATTTGGTTTTAAAAGAAAAATTTGAAACAAAACTCCCTCTCAACTTAGAAATGATTGATTGGGAAAAAACAAGGGCTTGGGCGATTGGAGCATATGAAGGGCAGATATTTATTAATTTAAAGAATCGAGAACCTGGAGGAATTGTAGACGAAAAAGATTATGATGAATTGGTGGAAGAGATTCAAGAAGGATTGTCTCAAATAAAAGGAGATCGAGGAGAGGAATTAGATACAAAATTCTTCAAGAAGAAAAAAGATTTTGTTGGGAAAAATAACCAACACGCTCCAGATCTGATGGTTTATTTTGATGATTTGCAATATGGATGTAATAATTCTTTTGTCCACAATGAAACAATGTGGAATATTGAGACTCTGAAGGGGAAGGATGATGCGGGACATTCGAGACAAGGAATGTTTATAATGAACAAGTCTAATCAAAAGGGGTATATTGGAGAAATTGATATTTTAGATGTTGCTCCTACAATATTAAACCTATTAAAAGTAACAATGCCCAGAGATCTTAAAGGAAAAATCATAAAATGATTTCTAAGCCTCCAAAATTTCATTGCCTATGAATACTCAATAAACTTTAAATAGTATTCCTAAATAATTATTTTTATGAGAAATAAAAAGGTGTTTGTTTTAGGGATTGATGGTGCTCCTCCCGAACTAATCTTCAATGAATGGTTGGATGATTTACCCGTAATTAAAAAATTAATGCTAGAAGGAACTTATGCAAAATTAAATAGCACCATTCCTCCTGTGTCTGCGGTTGCTTGGATATCGATGTGTACTGGAAAGTTGCCTTCTGATCATGGGGTTTTTGATTATATATGTAGAAAAAATAATTCCTATGAGGACATAAGTGTAGTTTCAACTAATAATGTTCAGGAAGAATCTGTTTGGGAAATTCTTTCTAGATATAATAAAAAATCAATTTTTTGTTTAATTCCAGTAACTTGGCCAATTAAACCCTTTGATGGCATTGGGGTTAGCGGATTTCTCACTCCGAGAGTTAAAAGAGATTATGTTTATCCTTCGCACCTACAACAAGAAGTTGAATCTCTTTTTGATGAACCTTTTATAATAGACATAGAAAAACATAGAGATTTATCAAAAGAAGATTTGCTTGAAAAAATTTATAAAATGACTGAAATGCATTTTAAATTGATGAAGCATATGATAAAAAATAAACAATGGGATTTGTTCTGGGGAGTGATTATGGGAAGCGATAGAATGAATCATAACTTTTGGAGGTTCTTTGATAAGGGGCATAGAAGATATGAAAATAATCTTGAATTTGAAACTGCATTAAAAGATTATTATAAATTCCTGGATAAAAATCTTGGAGAATTAATTCAATTACTTGATGATGATACAACAATCATTGTAGTCTCGGACCATGGAATACAGAAAATGGATACTAGGGTGAATTTAAGTGATTGGCTTATTAAAGAAGGATACTTGGTCCTTAAAGAACCTGTTAAAGAAAAAATGAAATTTACTATGGATATGGTTAATTGGGACGAAACAAGGGTTTTTGCAAGGGGTGCATGGGATGGACAAATTTTTCTTAATTTAAAAGGCAGAGAAGAAAAAGGAATTGTGAATGAGGACGAATATGAAAATCTTATTGAAGAGTTAGAAATGAAATTAAAACAAATAAAAGGGGATGATGAAAAAGTTTTGGATACAAAGATTTTCAAGAAAAAAGATTATAGCGGGAAATTTGATAACATTGCGCCAGACATGATTATTTATTTTGATAATTTGAATTATGGATGTAATACAACTTTAATAGGAAATCCTACTTTTTGGTCTCCTCAAACAGCAATTGGTAGTGATGATGTCACTCATTCGAAAAAAGGGATATTTATTACTAATAATTCTCAGAAAGGAAACATTGGAGAAATTGGAATTATAGACATTGCTCCAACAATCCTAAATGAATTAGAAGTGCCAATCCCCAAAGATATGAAGGGGGAGATCTTATGAAAGTTGTTTATACATATGTTGTTGCAGATTTATTGCATATGGGGCATGTTCTTTATTTAGAAAATGCTAGAACCTTCGGAGATAAATTAATTGTGGGGGTTTTAACAGACAAAGCTGCAATGGAAAAAAAACCAAAACCTGCCTTGGCTTTTAGTGAAAGAATGAGATTAGTAAAGGCACTTAAGTGTGTTGATTGTGTTGTTGCTCAAGATGATTATTCTCCAATAAATAACATAAAATCAATTAAACCCGATGTCTTAATTGAGAGTTCTAGTCATTCTGAAGAAAATTTGCTGAAAGTAAAAGAACTTGCGAATGCAATTTCATGTAAGGTTATTGTAATGCCTTATTATCCTGGTCAAAGTTCAACTCAGATTAAGGAAGGTATAAGAAACAATATTGCAGATTCAGGAAATCAAGATAGTTTGAATAAGGAACCAAGAAGGGAGTGAAATGGGAAAAGATAAATTCTGGCAGATTTGGAGTTCTTATGCAACCTATTATTTTGGCAGAGTTAATTTATCTATTGTAATTCCTGTTTTACTTGCTACTTATGGTTTAACGAAATATCATCTTGGACTTGTGGCAAGTGGTTTCTTTTTTGCATATGCTATAGGGCAATTTTTACATGGCCAATTATCTGAAAGATTTAATCCCTATACTTATTTGGCAATTGGTTTAATTGGTTCTGCTATAATGAATTTATTTTTGGGATTTTCCATGGGATTTTTTTGGATATTATTTATTGGAGAAATAATGGATGGAAGTTTTCAGTCTATGGGTTGGAGTTCTGCTGTAAGGGCTAATGCGGAAAATTCAAGGAAATTGGGAAAGAATATAGAAAAAAGATCTTGTGCTCTTGGGACTTCTTATCAAATTGGAAATTCAATAACTTGGTTGGTCTCTTCATTAGTTGTTGGGTTATTTGGATGGCAATGGGGATTCTTGACAGCGAGCGGATTTATGTTCTTGAGAGGTATAACATTATTGATAAATAGGCCAAGAATGAAATTTGAAAAACAGAAAGTTCAAAAACAATTAAAGAAAACTATTCAACCACCCATAGTCATTGCTGGATTTGCAATGATGCTATTGAATATTGTGAGATATGGTATTATTGTGTGGATTCCAACCTATTTAATTGAAGTTCAGGGCTCAAGTATTATTGGTGCAGGATTGAAGATTTTCTTAATCCCTGTCGCAGGGGTTTTTGGAACCCTTATTTATAATAAATCGAAGATGAACAGGGATTTTTTAACAATTATCTTTTTAGCTGTTTTAAGCTCCATATTCATATTTTATGGCTATTTATCTAACTTAATGTCTGTTGTTGTATTAATCCTAAGTGGATTTTTCTTATATGGTCCCCATGTTTTTTTAGTTTCAACCTTTCCAAGCAAATTTTTAAAGGATAATGTTGTTGGAGCTTCTACTGGATTCATAGATGGTATGGCTTATGTTGGGGCTATTATTGTTGGATTGCTTGTTCCTTTTTTGCTGGATATTAGTAATTGGGCATTAGTATTCTTATCTTGGTCAACTTGCTGTTTAATGATTATCTTATTAGTCATGTTCTTATATGTTGATGCACAAGTAGATGGGAAAAAAGCAAAAGAAAGAGATATATTGAATCTTAAAGAAGCCATAGAATAATCTATTTTAAGTGTTTGTTTCTTTTGAATTTTTTAAAAATAGTTTTTATTATATACAAATCATGTTCATCTAAACATTTTGTTGTTAAGAGTAAAAGAGTATAAACCGCTAGGAAAAAAATACCGCAAAGGATTAGAGATAGCAAGTTTGTTTCCATAAAAGATTTAACAATCAGGAGTAATATCGCAGACACGATTGTTATTAATGTTATTCTAACCATCTTTTTTCTTAATGGAATAATTGAAAGATATTTTTTAGCTTGTATTAGGAACAATACATTTAGGATTACTAAAGAGGTCATTGTGGCAAAACCTGCTCCTGTAATTCCATACAATGGTACTAATACGAAATTAAGGATTGCGTTTAGAATCCCTGCGAAAATTAAATCTATCAAAAGAAGTTTAGATTTTCCTTTCATAGAGAGGAGTTCTTGCGAAATTCCGAAAAGTGTTGAGAATAAAACTCCAATAGATAAAAATCTTAGAGCATTTACTGCTACAAGATACTCCTGACCAAAAAGGAGATTAATAACTGCTCCGGGAAAAATAATAAAAAGAACAAAAATTGGCAGAACCATCATAAAAACCCATTTACCAACCTGTTGACTTAATTGTTTTACTATTTCAAGTCTTCCTTTAGAGAATTCTTTTGTTACAAGAGGGAAAAAAAGTTGGGAAAAAAACATCATTGGCAAAGACAATAACATGGCTATTGGGATAGCAGCATTATAAAAACCAACATCTTTTGCAGTTTGGAATATTCCAATCATAAAAGAATCAACCCAATAAAAAATGAATGTGACAACGCCATAAAAAACTAATGGCCAAGAATAAGAAAACATTTCTTTAAAGGCTTTTTTAGTTTCTAAGTTTTTTATTTTCTTCTTTGAACTAAAGATTTCAGAAAGTGTAATCTTACAAACAAAATAAGAGGCGATGAATATTGAGAGGGTTCCAATTAAATAAGATATTGGAACAGATTTTGAATTTATCCCAAAAAAGATTAACAGAATTAAAATTGCTAGTTTGATAAAATTTCCTAAAATATTTGCGATAAAAGAGAACCACCCTATTTTTTCATAAGCTCTTAAAACAGATAATAAAGTTTCTCCTAAAACCGCTAGAGGAACAGTAATACTAAAAATTTTTAGAAAAATAATTAAATTAGGATCAGAGAATATTTTCAATGCAATAAATTCGGAAAAAAAGAATAATAAAATACCTGCTATGATACTTGTAATGATTAAGATAATAAAGGAGATTTTTATTAAACCTCGAATTTTCCCTTTTTCTCCTTTCCCCCTTAGTAGAGAGACATGTCTTAGAAGTCCTTGTTTAATTCCCAAATTAGAAATGACTCTAAACCAACTAAATAGCATAACTGATAAGGCAAATAAACCATAGATTTCTGGACCATAATGCCGAGCAATTACTATCCTATATCCATAAAAAATTATCTTTGATAAAAAAAGTCCAATAAAAACTATTATTGAAGATTTGGCCAGTAATTTTAATCCGGTTTTTATCCCTGCTTCATTGTCTTTCTCTAAGTTCATATGGAAAACAGAAAAAATTAGCTTTTAATCTTTATGTAACAAATGTATATTTGAAAACCATAGTTATAATAAATAAATCTTTATAAGAAGATTCACGATAGGAATTAAATGGATGAAGAGGAAATAGAATTATTTGTTCCTGGGAGATTATGTCTATTTGGAGAACATTCTGATTGGGCTGGAGGACATAGAAGGCAGAATCCAGCTATTGAAAAAGGTTATACCATTGTGGCTCCGACTAATCAAGGAAATTATGCTAGAGTTAAGAAAATTGATGAGCCAATTTTTCGTTTTAAGAGCTCTTTATCTGATGAGAAGATGGAGGTTCGATTAGAACCACAAGCATTATTGAAAATTGCGGAAGAGGGTGGGTTGTTTAGTTATGTTGCAGGTGTTGTGCATGAAATAATTTGTAGTTATCATGGTTTTATGGAACAAGGAATTGAAATAGATAATTACAAAACCGATTTGCCAACCAAAAAGGGAATTTCAAGTTCTGCTTCTATTTGTGTTTTAGTGGCTAAAGCATTTAATGAAATTTACAATTTAGGATTTACTAACAAAAGGATTATGGAACTTGCATATTTTGGAGAAATAACAACTCCTTCAAGATGTGGAAAGATGGATCAAGCTTGTGCTTATAATAAACCTATTTTGATGACTTTTGATGGAGATAAATTAAATGTTGAAGAGTTGAAATTAGAGAAGGAGATTAATATTTTGGTAGTTGATTTAAACAGGGGGAAAGATACTGTGAAGATTCTTGCTGATTTAAATGAGGGGTTTCCTTGGCCGAATAGTGAAGTGGAGAGGAGTATTCACCAATATCTCGGAAAAATGAATAAGAGCATTGTTATTTCGGCAAAAAAGGCATTAGAAAAAGGAGATGCTGTTAAGGTTGGTTGTATGATGGAATTGGCCCAAAACTTTTTTGATGAATATTTAATTCCTGCTTCTGGTGAACTTGAAGCTCCAACACTTCATTCTGTTTTAGGGATGCAAGAAATAAAAGAATTTATTTATGGTGGGAAATGTGTTGGGAGTGGGGGAGATGGAAGTGCTCAATTAATCTGTAAATCTATTAGAGTTAGAGAGAAGGTTAAAGAAATTTTGACAATGAAAGGGTTTAATTGTTTTGATTTAGATTTAAAGAGTTCGATAGAACCCCCTAATAATAAAATCACTGCTGTAATCCCTGCAGGAGGTTTTGGATTAAGATTATACCCTTTGACTGAAAATCAACCGAAATCATTATTAGAAATTCAAGGAAAACCATTAATAGATTATACGATTGATAAGATAAATGAAATTGAAAACATTGATAAGATAATTATAACAACAAACAATAAGTTTTATGAGAAATTTAAAGAATGGGGCAAAGAAAAAGGAGAAAAAATAAAAATAATTAATAATGGTGTGAACAATGAACAGGAAGCCCTAAGTGGATTTGGAGACTTAATGCTTGCCATAAATAATGAAAAAGTTGAAGGGGATATCTTAGTCCTTGGCGGGGATAATCTTTTTGACTGTTCTCTAAAAGAGATTTATAAAATTTTTAGGGGCGAGGAAAAAGATCTCGCGGTTTGCTATGATGTAATGAATATTGAAAAAGCAAAAAGTTTGGGTGTTGCAGAAATTAAAGATAACTTAATCAGAAATTTTAAAGAAAAACCAGAAAATCCAAAATCCACCATATGTTCTACAAGCGCTTACTTCTACAAAAAAGAAACCCTACAATTGATTAAAGAGTTTGCAGAAAAACATCCTCGTGGACATTTAGGCACTATTTTAGAATATCTTTTCCAAAGAGTTCCAATTTATGCATATATCATAAAAGATAAATGGATAGATATAAATGATAAGACTGCTTTGAAATTAGCTGATTCCATTACTTATCGGGATTTATCTTTTTGAGCATATAACTTTATAAAATTGTTTTTCAAATAAATTTCATGTCAGATGAAAAAGTGTCGATAATTATTCCGTGTAAGGAAATTGATTCTTTGACTGAAAAATGTCTTGAAGAATGTCTAAAATTAGATTATGATGATTTTGAAATCTTGGTTCTACCAGATGAATCGAATCAAGAAAATCAAAAAAGGTTTGCGGATGAGAAGATAAAAATAATAGAAACTGGAAAAGTCAAACCTGCATTAAAGAGGAATCTTGGGATGGAGAAAGCAAGCGGGGATTATTTTGCGTTTATTGATTCAGATGCTTATCCTGGAAAAGATTGGTTAAAAAATGCAATTAAATATTTTAAAGATGAAAAGATTGGAATTGTGGGTGGTCCAAATTTAACTCCGCATAAAGCAAATTTTGCCGAGCATATTTCTGGTTATGTACTTTCAAATTTTTGGGTAAGTGGTCCTGCAAGTTTGCGATATTGTGTAGCACAAAACCAAATTGTTAAAGAGTTGCCTTCTTGTAATTATATTTCTAAAAAAGAAATTTCCCCAAAATACAAGGAAGGATTTTTGACTGCAGAAGATTCAAAATTTTGTTTTGATGTAAAAAAACAAGGGTATAATGTTCTCTATGCAAGGGATGTTGTGGTATATCATCATAGGCGAAACACAATCGGCAAACATATCAAACAGATGTTTATTTATGGTAGAGATATTGCTTGGCTTGCAAAAGAAGAATTTTCTTGGGATATGCTTTATTTTTCTCTATTAAGTCTATTTGTGATTGGCTTTCTTACAGGAATAACATTATCTATATTTTATCCTACAATAAAATTGGTTTTTTTTATGCTTGCTCTTTTTTATTTGTTTTTAATGCTTATCACTAGCGTTCATGAAAATTTAATAATGACTTTGTATGTTATCCTAATAAGCATTGCAACGCACTTTGCATATGGGATTGGATTTCTTTGGGGGGTTTTCACCAAGAATAAAAATGAAGTTCAGGTAAAATAACTAAAAATCTAAATCATCTATAAAAGTTAATCCACGAGATTTTAGGAATGTATAAAGCACGGATATTTTATTGAATTCATTAAATTTTATTATTTCCAGAGATAAATCTAAAATAAGATGGAATGTGAATCCAATTAAGATAAAATAAAAGATTGGGGATACAAAAAATCCGAGTGTGAATAAAATCATTAAAATTTCTATGCCATGTAGAAAGTATGTTCCGAAATGTGTCTTCTTTTTTTGTTCCTTAGATAACGAATGACATTTTGTCTTATGGTCTGTATACCATTTATATGCTCTAAGGGGATTTATGCTCTTTTTTTTATAAACATAATAAATGTAATGATCAATGTCAATTAAAAAAGAAGAAAGGAAAATTATTGATGCGCCTAAAATCCCCACAGAAGGAAAAATTAAAAAAATCGCGGCTACGAAAACGATTCCTAATAACATGTGAGTTTGCGGAAGCATCTCTTTTTTATCCCTCTATTTTCTTGATTATGTCTGTGAAAGCCGGTCGAGTAATTAAAACCCCGATTGTAATTCCCAAGATTGTTGTGAATACAAATCCTTTTAGTAAACCTGCGCCAGCCCACCAAAGAGGAAGCAATGCCACTACTGCTGTGAAATAAGCACCAAGGATTATTCCGAATGCTCTTTTCATTCTTTGTTTTATGCTCAAAAATTTGCTTTGTTTTGCTTCATCTAAAACTATAATTTGGCTATCAATTCCAGTACCTATTGCAGCTAAAATTCCTGCCATACTAGGTAAATCTAAATCCCATTTTATTACTGATGCAATTCCTAGGATGATTATAATTTCTGATATACTAGTTATTAACAGTGCCAAAGAAGATTTTAATTTTCTATATCTTATAAAAATAATTAGTGTTATTGCAAATAATGCAGCCAAGCCTGCGAAAAGTATAGATTTAGTAAATTCTGTTCCCAATGTTGGGGAGATTGTATCTAACTTTACTATTTCTAATTTATAGGGTAAACTTCCTGTAATCAATATTGTTTGAAGTTTATGCATCTCTTCTTCTGCAGCAGCATAAGCATCGCTTTGTGTTGCTCCTGTTTCTGATCCTTGGATTTGAATTTGAGTGGTAACTCTTCCCTTAAGACCTTCGCTTATCAACAAACTATTTACTAATTGATCATCGATATATAAATCAAGAGGACTTGACAAATAAGTTCCTTCGGCTGTTGAATTAACATCAAGAGTTGAGGTTACATCTGCGTGTTTTTGAGCTGCATCTTCACTAAGATAAACTGTGAATCTAAAATTACAGAAATATCCTGCTTGGGCTTGTTCACAAGAATAAATTCCGGATCCTTGGCCAGATCTTGCAACAGAAGTTATGTCTCTTTCTCCTCCAATAAATACAATTTCTTCGCCAATCTTTGCCTCGAATTTTCCTTGCTGAGAAATCAAATCTCTTAAATCTTCAGGTGTAGCCCCTGCAATTTCTACTAACATAAATTGATTTCCTTCTAAATCTGAAACCGCACGGATGTTCATATCTGTTATTCCATATACGTTGAATCTATTGTTAACTATATCTACAAGATCATTAATTTCTTCAGAAGAAAGTTTTTCATCTTGTGCTTTTACTAATGCTCTTGAACCTCCTACAAGATCAAGACCTAATTTAATGTTGGACTTTGGAATTTCTGCGACAATTATTTCTGGAGCTGTGTCTGTATAAAGAATATATTCAATTTCATTTATTGTGAATGTTGTTTTTACTTTTTCTCCTGAAACGAATTTCTCATTCATTAATTCTGAAAAGCTTTCGACACCAGATATTTTTTGACCATCTATTTTTGTTATAACTTGTCCTTGTCTTAAATCTTGTTCAAATGCTGTTGAATTTGATTCGACACTTGTTATTAAAACGCCTTCTTGAAGAAATGTAGGAGTTATGAAAATAGAAATCAAGGATAATGCTATTAAAATAATCCACAACCAAATTCTCCAAGTAAATTTGACTTTCATTTTTTCTTACTTACATACCATTTAAGTATTGAAACATTTGTTATCCAAGTGTTTAAAAGATCAAATCCAAGACCTATTGAAAGTATTGTGAAAATTTGAGTTAACACAGAAGAAAATGAACTCACAACAATTAGAGCAAACAACACTGCAAAAAGAGACGTTAAAGTCATTGTTGTTCCTGTTTTAAATGCTCCAAAAATTCTTTGATTTAATGATCCTTCATCTCGTTTTAAAATTCTTGTTGTAAGTAAAATATCTGTATCTACCGAATAACCTATCAACATTAGGAATGCTATGATTCCTGCACTTGATACTTTTATTCCTAAAAGATTAACCACAACTAAAGTCATCAAAATATCTGCAAAGGCGGATATAATTACTGCTGCAGAAGGCACAGGTGTTTTAAAGATTATGAACACAACTATTGCCATAAACAAGAATGCAATTAATATCGCTATTATCAATTGTCTGTAAAAACTTTCACTAAGGGTTGAACCTGTAAATTCAAAGCTACTATTTTCATTAGTTAATTCATATCCTAGATAATCTTCTAATACTTGTTCTGCTTGTTCGCCATCAGAAGTAGTCTCAACCACAATTGCTAGTTTTTCCCTTGTAATCAAATCATAAATTTCTCTCGTGCTTAATTCTTCAAGTTCTTCAGATAATACTCTTTCTAACTCTTTTGTATCAATATTATCATTAATAGTTATGGAAGTTCCTCCAGTTAGAGAAATATCTTTTCTTATGAAATCTTGATTTTGGGAATAAAAATAAGGCATATAAATCGCAGAAAAAACTAATATTGCTAAGGGTATTAACAATAGCAACTTGTAATTCTTATCATGAAATTTTGCGAATTTATTTTTTTTCTGTTCTTGTTCGTTTTCCATTTTGTTTTATATTGGGTCGGGAAAATGCGCCGGTCGGGATTGCTCGCAAGCTCGCTCGGACTTTTACTTTTGCTGGGATGTGTTCTCGCGAACATTGCTCGTCGAACCTAGGTTCTCATCCCTCAGTGCAATGCGCCGGTCGGGATTCGAACCCGAGTCATCTGCTTGGAAGGCAGAGATTCTAC
>CAYORV010000002.1:0-60088 GCA_964406515.1 Candidatus Woesearchaeota archaeon
ACGTTGATAGAGCTCTTGTGTAAGATAGAAGCTTCGGCGACTATTTCAGCATAGAGCTACTAAAAGCTTTACTTATAGAATCTAAAGGGCGTGGAAATTCTCCTAATGCTTGGGTTGATAATATATAATTCTATACGATAATTTTAGTATAATAATTCTTAAAAACAAATAAATTATTTTAATAATATGAATAAGGAAAATAAACCAGTGTATAAATTAATTGGAAAGGATGCTATACCTTTTGTTGGGTGGGAAAAATATCTAAAAAGAACGAAAAACGAATCAGAGGCTGCAAGAAATTTTGATGAATATTAGTTTGGAAATATTGTTCCAAGAATCTCTTTGCTAACACTTTATAACACAGTGGTTTGTACTGGAATAATTGGTGGAATGACGAAAGGAATAGAAGCTTTGTTTGAGAAGGTTCTTTGAGAATTAAAAAACTTTATAAACAATTCTCCCCTCGATAAATTATAAAAGGAGGTTAAAAAATTAATGGTATTTACATCAGTGGAAATCATTGCCTTGATTTTGATTGCTGTTGTGGCGGTTAAGATGTTGGTCTTGATTGTGAAACCCATGTCGTGGATAAAATTTACAAAAGTTATTTACAAGAAACCAAATGTGACTAAGTTTATTGGAGCAATCTTGGCAGGAGTTATTCTTTATTACTTGATTAATTCAGGTATGACTATTGTGCAGATTTTAGCAGTATCTTTGTTCATGGCTATGATGTTCATAATTGGACTTGCAGGAGACATTGGACCTTTTCTCAAAAAGTATGATACTCAAATTAAAGCAGGGAAGATATGGCAGAAACATTGGTTCTACACACTACTTTGGATTGCATTGTTAGTCTGGGGAGCTTTGGTTTTATTTGAAGTTATTTAACTTTTTTTTATTTTTCTAATTCTTTTTTATTTTATAGTATGGTTGGAACTCTGAAAGATTTCTTAGAAATTAGAATCTATAACCTGCATTAACACCCATTCTCATACCAATGGTATCAGCAGGGATTTCAATAGGAATTACCAAACCAAACTCTGCACCAACATAAAATCCTTTTGGTTGTTTTCCTAATTCTACTCCAGCACCAAAATTAACTCCAAATGTTGGCGACTCTGGTTCACCAATACTTTTTATCCAAGGGGTCATTGTCATCCCGCCCAAAAAACCATAAAGATTTACATTTTTTAGATTATGTTTTGTATATCTTAATCTCATATCTGCTGTTATAAAAAATGGGCTTATATCAACTTGACATCCAACTTTTTTGTCCCATCCATAAACAAATCTTAATGAAACAAGATGGGGAAGTCCTAATGTCGCGCCAACTTGCATTGAATTGTGTGTGGGTGTTGGAGTTGGTTGAGCCCCATGAAGGTCTAATTTTTGTTCTAATCCCTTACTAGGAACAGATACTGCAGCAAGTAAAGCCAATGAAAGAACACCTGCTCCCACTGTTTTGGGAATAGATTTAACATAATCTACAAGTCTCATTTTATTAAAGATAAATTTATGTTTATATATTTTTATGTGATTTAGTTTTCTTTGTGAATATTCTTGAAAGATTTATAAAACATTTTTCCTTTATTGAATTATGAACAAAAGAAGTGAGGCACTATTTAGAAGATTGCGGCATGATGCAATTTTTATTGGTGCGGCGTTGATTGTATTTTTTCTCGTGGATTTTTTTACAGAACTTTTTACTAAACAAATTCTTAGAATAGTTATATTTATGGCTGGAGGTATTTTGCTTATTTCTGGTTCTCAAAAATATCTTGAAGAACATCCAAAAATGAGAAAGATTTTAATTTGGATTCTTGCAGGATTACTGCTTTTAGGACTTGTAATATTTTTTATTGTGAATGCGCTTTGATTAATTTTTAAGATTCCTTTTCTTCCCTTTAATTATTCGTCTGGCTAAAAGCACTCCCCCCATAACTAAAAAGATTGTTAGAATCCAATCAAACCAACCCATACTTTGGCTAATAAAATCAATGAAGTTCATAACTGAAATAATGAAAATTAGTTTTTAAGAATTATTGTTCTTTATTTTTCTTCCTCAATTCTTTTTGATTCAAGATCATTAGAATAATTGCAGGGATTAGAAAAAGCCAATCTATGAAAAAGGCCATGGCGATAAATCCTAATGCAATTAGAGAATATATCACAACTCGTGGAGATTTTATTTTCATGATAAATGTAAGGGGGATGGGAATTTAAATGTTGGGATTAGAATTAATATTTATGTGATTTATTGAAGACCATAATTTTTATAAGAGGATTATTTGTATCATTTTTATTAAAATGGCAAAATATCTTGAAACAGAAGAAAGATTTGTTGAAAAAAACAGTTTAAGCATTTATTATAAGGAAGTAGGCAAAACTCCTTTATTAAAAAAGGCGGGGAAAAAATATTATGGAAAAAGACTTATTGAAGGAGATAAAAAAGCTAAAGATGAAGCTAAAGATATATTTGTTAAAACAAATTTAAGATATGTTGTTAGTGAAGCAAAAAAATATCAGAACCAAGGTCTTCCATTAATAGATTTAATAAGTGAAGGAAATATTGGTTTAATGACGGCTGTAGAAAAATTTAATCCAAAGAAAGGCGAGCTAACTACTTATTCTCAATATTGGATAAGGCAGGCTATTAGGAGGGCCATAGCAAATAAGTCTAGGACTATTCGAATACCCTTTAAGAGAATAGAAGACTTATGTCACATACAAAAAGAAATGAATTATTTAGAACAAGAAGGTATAGAGTTGGATTTAGAGTTTATAGCCAAGAATTTAAACATGTCTGTTAAAAAGGTAACAGAAACATTAAGAGTTGGTCTAAATACTACGTCTCTAGATGCACCTGTAAATGGTGATGATGAAAATTACTTTGTTAAAGACAGAATTTCTGATAGAAAAATAAATCTAGAAAAAGATGTGATTTATGATAAAGGCTCAGACGTAGAAGAAGAAGCATTTTATACGACTTTAAAAAAAGACATTAATTCTATCATGAAAATTCTCACTAATCAAGAAGCCGAGATTATAAGATACAGATGTGGTTTAAATGAACATCCTCAATTGTCATTAAGAGAGGTTGGAAAGATATATGATTTTACAGGAGAGAGAGTAAGGCAAATTGAGAAAAGGGCTTTAAAGAAATTAAGAGAATCACCTAAAGCAGCATGTTTAAGGGAATATTTTGAGGTTGAGTGAATAAGTACAATAATCTTTAAAAATAGGTGATTAATGTGTCTGTTATGAAAAAAAAGCTTATGGGACATAAAAAACCTCAACATACCAGAGTTTTTTCTAAAGGAAGGGCAGTGTCAGCACAATATGATTCGGAAAATGATGTGATAAGAACCTATTTTTTAAGGCCCATGATACAAGAAATAAAGGATGGTGAATCTATTTCAGAATTCAACAAGAAAAATTATACTAATTTTATTTTAAGTAAAAGTGAACAATCATTAATAACCCCATTAGTACTTTCCCCAAATTCTATTTATGCTCTCAGGAAAGTATTGAAAAAATCTCTTTCTGATTATCGAAAAGAAATGAGGGGTAAGGCATATAAGATTTGGAGAAGGAAGGAGGTTGAAGATATTTCATCACTTGTTCAATATCTCGCGCGGGCAGAGAGAGAATTAGAAGGTAAATTTGAAGATTATAAATAAAATGGAACATTATGTATTATATGATAATAAAGAAGAACCTTATGCTGTGTTAGAGTTGGATTCTGCTAATGGAGTTGGTAAGGTTTTGAATGATATTTATTTTGAAGGACAGGGAAAAGTAAAAAAATTTTAGAAACTATTTTCTCATTATAAGTTTCTTCGTTAATCTCATTTCCCATTTCTTTTTCATATTTTTGGGGTTTATAGGGGTTTCTACTTAATTTTCTCTATCTCTTCATAGAAATCTTTTAGGTTTTGACTTTCCCATAATTCTTTAAGATGATTATCTGATTCCACTAATTCCCCACCTTTCTTTGTTAAATTCCACTTGTAAGTATAAGCCCCATGTTCTTTTGTTCTCTCTTGTGCAATTATCCCAAGATTTTCTAATTTGTAAAGATAAACTTTTTGTTTTCTTCCTTCATCATCTGGAATTACTGTAAAATATTCTCCGCCCATTTTTATTTTATATTGTGAAACTTACACCAATCTTCACCCATTTGCTGTAAAACAGTTTTTTCTTCTTTATTCAAATTTATTAGTTTTCCGGCGTTTGAGCCATCAGATTGATTCACATAACTAAATCCTGATTCATTTGAAAATCTTTTGTAACTGTTAATGATTGTTGTATTGCCAGGAGTTTTAATAGTTAAACCTTTATTTAAAAAATTAGTCTGAGGTAGTTCGACATTATAATCGCTACTCCCAACAACATTCTTAGAATCACCATACATCGGTAACTTATTTACGTCATCGAAAAAAACACTAACTCCAAGTATTGCCATTAAATTCATATTATTTGTACCTCCTTTCATCGGTATTCATTATGAATTTTACCATGTAAATCTATTATTTCACAAGGGCTCAAACTATTTAAGAATTATTGTGCCCCCAACATTTAAAACTCATCCTTTCTTCTTTCTTTCATAAAAGATGGTGAATGTAGAAGCAATAATATTTTATGGGATGGCCTTTGAGGTCATCATGGCGAATATCTTGGCATGGTTTGTACCGGGTTTTGATAAATGGTATGGAAAAACAATGCCTCGACTTTCTAAACGTCTCCCACTCACAAAAGCATGGGCTATTGTATATTTCGGACTTGCTGTTTGGGTAGGTTCTGGTTTATATCGGGCTGGAATTCTGCCTTGGTGATGTTGAAGTTTCTATTTATTCATCACATAATCAAAATATAATCTTTAAGAATTTTTGCTAAATCAAATTTTGGCATTAGGTCTTTTTCTGCTCCTTTTCCACGTTCAAAAGTTGCTAGATATAAACAATTAGGTGAGCTTTCAAAATGTGAACCATTAGCGATTACTCCTACAGGCAAGCTTGTAGTTAACAATTCTTCCTCGTCAATAAAACCACCATATATCTCAAAACCTTTTTCTCTTAAATGAATCTTAGTCTGTTCATTAGAGTCTAATTTATTCAACATTTTCATAAGTCCTCCCGCATATAATTGAGAAAGAGAAGTTATTTTTTGTGATTGGATATTTCTATCAACAGCAAACTTTTTTTCTATGTATTCTGTTTCCATGTTTTTTGAATATAACTTTAGTTTAAAAGAATTATTGTGATTGGATTATTCAACAACGCTTGCCTTAATTATTGTGGCATCTTCGATAGGTTTGTCTTGTGCATTTTTTGGGAGTTTTGCGATTTTGTCAACGACATCCATTCCTTCAACTACTTTTCCGAATACAGGATGCTTTCCGTCTAAGAAATTATTATCAACTAAATTTATGAAGAACTGGCTTCGTGCTGTGTTTGGTCCTGCATTTGCCATTGAGATTGTTCCTCTGCTGTTTTCATCTAAAGATGTTTGTGTGAATTCGTCCTGGATAATCGGAATACTTGAATCGCCCATTCCTGTTCCTGTTGGATCTCCGCCTTGAATCATGAATTCGTCGATAATTCTGTGGAAAATTACTCCATTATAAGTTCCTTGCTCTGCCAAGTTCTTGAAATTGCCTGCAGTAATTGGCATTTCCTTGTAGAGTTCTATAATTATGTCTCCGTGATTTGTTTCTAGCTTCACTTTCATATTTAAAATAAATAAGAAGAGTTTATATTGATTTATGTAAAAGAGAGGATTGTATTAAACTAATTTATTCCAATGAGTTTTAATTTGAAATTTAAAGTTTCTCCTGCAAGGGCATGAGTTAATCCCGAACCTGCCTCTCCATAAGCATCTTTTGGTAGGATGGAGACTTCTTTTTCCTCTCCAATTCTCATTCCAATCACTGCTTCATCAAAACCTTTAATTACCTGACCAGAACCTATTTCAAATTCAATGGTTGAAGCATCAATAACTTTTCCGTCATCTAATCTTAATTCATATTCCACATTAATCACATCTCCAATTTTTGCCTTAAAATCTTCTGTTGTATTTCCTGTCATTTTGATTGTTAAAAAACTTGCAAGAAAAACGACACCTATGATCATCATTATTCCTGCCTTTTTCATATTAGAAAAAAGAAAAAGTTATTTTTAAAGTTTCTTATTCGCAATCACCATCAACCCAGTATTCTACTTCTTCTTCCATGCATGCGAAACAAGAATTGCTATATGTTTCTTCTTCGGGATAACCACAAACAGGTTCGTATAGTGTGATGCAGGCATCTACTTGTCTTGATTCTGGTGCGCAGTAGTTTTTGTTTTCATCGACGTCAGGACATGCCTCAAACTCACAATCTGGAGGAATTCTTACAACACTTGTTCCATCAGAACACAATCGTGCGTCCTCTGTACATACGACTGGCTTTTTTTGGACAGAGTAGTAAATTGAAAATCCAACAACAATTAATACAATTATTATTGCAATTACATCTCGTTGATTCAACTTTTTCATATAATATTAAAACAAGCGGATATTTAATATTTTCTCTTGGAGTGGGACGCGATTTCTGAGTTTAGAGCTAACACTATATCCTAAAAAATAAAAACACCCCTAATGAAACAAATAAATAAAAAATAAAAAAATTATGATTCTAAATTTTACTTAGAATCTTCTTCTTTGTTGGAAGTCCCTTCTTGGGGGTCTATCTTCCATTGGCTTTGCTTCAGAAACCTTAAGCTCTCGACCGTCAACGTCTTTCCCGTTGAATTCTTCAATTGCTTTTTTTGCGGCTTCATCGTCTGAAATTGTTACAAAACCAAAACCTTTTGATCTACCTGAAAACTTATCTTTGATAAGAGTAACTTCTTCAGTTTCATATCCTGAAAAAAGTGCTTTAAACCCTTCTTCATCGACACTAAAAGGTAAATTACCTACATATATCTTCATTTTATCCTCCTTACACTTGTTGATTAGAACTAGCTCCTATTACTAGACTGTGTTTACATTTAACTAACATAAATATGCTTAATGAAAGAGGTTTTTAAAGGTTTTGGGTGATTAATCACAACCCAAAATTCTCAATTAAATTCTCTATAACTCGATATTCTTGTAAAAAATCTTGACCTTTTTTTGTGAGTGAGAAAGTTTTCTTTTCTTTGGCGTCTATTTCTAATTTGATAAAGTCCTTGGTGATTAATTCATTAATATATTCCTTGAACATTTGAGGCGAAAGATTTGAAGCGTAAAGCAACCTAGTTGGTTTGATGTTTCTATTTGACCGAATTGATTCAAGTACATCCTTGATAACTTCTAATCTTTCTCGTTTTCTTACCATTTTATTTTTTTGTGACTTTCATAACACCATATAAGAACAATAAAAAGATGGCGGTATTTATCATGTAAACCCCTGTTACAAATCTCAATCTCCATAAGTATAATGCTGCGAAAGCATTCAACGACCAGGCCCCTAAACTCAATAACATTGCTGCAAAATAAAATTTAAGGAATTTGTGTTTTTTTCCATTATTTTTATAGTTCTTGAAAGATATAATTGATGCCAAAATAAAGAGAGCAATCTGAGAGAAAAACATAAAGATATATGTTCCCAAAAGATTATCTATTAATGCTATTATTAAAGCCATAGAATAAAACAAGAAAATCCTTGGATTGAATAACGAACTATTGTAATTTTTAGAAGATGTTTCAAGGCGTTTCCATAAAAGACTATATAGTAAGAAAAAACCTGCCATTATCAAGAAAAATTCAAAGAATATATTCAAAAATTTAAAGGGAAGGGCGGGTATTTCTAATAAACTCCTTATTACAAAGCCCACTCCGTAAAATAAAAAAGCATTTCGCAAATATCTTATTCCTTTGTGCGAGCTTAAATTAAAAAGCCTGTCTGTTTTTACCACAATAATTGCGCAAACTAAAGCTATTACAAATGTATAGAAAAACTTTAATAATTCTTTGTTCTCGACCATCCATTCAAACATAAAAATCCAATCGTTTTTGGTTATTTAAAGTTTTATGTATTAGGGATATAGGATGAATATATATTCTTGCTTCTGACGCTTTATAAGTAAGTTTTCTGTCATAAGATTGTAAAAAAGTCATATTTTAATATAACTTTTTAACCTCTATAAAACCCCGGGAACAAGGGCGTGATAAGGCAATATGATGGCTGACTTGTCAAAAATCTTGCCAATCCAAACCCTTGTTCTCAAACCCCTATTCAACTAAAAGAGATGAAAAAATGGAAAAAGAAGAACCACCCTAACACACATTGAATTTATTTAAGATAAAATTGATATATTTCAATTAAAAAGTCTTAACATTAACTATTGTAATATTACCAATTAAAATCAATCATAATCTCGCCATTCTTTTGCCCATAAAAATTTAACAATCTATTAAAATTAAAGGGACAATCATTTCTTTCTTGCTAATTCCTCCATGATGTCCGATACTTTGTTTCTTCTTTTTCTTTTTTCTGGGAATTTCATCCTTGATTATATAATTTTCCTTGAATACTAAAATATAGTCACCAACTCTGTCAAAAAGTTTGGGATTTGGTTTAAATAATCCAAAATAATTTTTGTCAATTAGTTCTTGGCTTTTGAAGATATAGCAGTATTTTGATAATTTTGTTTTTACATAAGTTTCAAATTGCTTGGCTTTTGCTGGACGGACATAACAATAAGCAACTCTTCCTTCCCCACAGAGAGGAAGAGTTAAACAATCTTTCATTTTTGGATGGTCTTCTAATTTGATTATTTTTTCAAGAGATGTATCAATAAATCCATGGTCAGCAGTTATAATCAAAAGTGTATTTGTTCCTTTTAAATTTTTAACAAAGCTCTTCAATCTTTTATCGATTTCCTTGAAGTGTTTTTTTAGTTTATTGTGTTCTGTCCCATATTCATGACTTAATGAATCAAACTCTGGCCAGTATGCATAGATGTATTTTTTTCTATTGCTTGAATTAATTGCTTTTTTTATTTGCCTGAAAAATCCGTCGAGAGTTTCATATCCTAATGATTTTGCATTTTTTGACATTACACGTGAAAAATCTGATTGCAATATTTTTTTATGACTAACAGAAAAATTTTGTGCTTTTATCTTGCTTGAAAATGCTGGTTGGTCTAGGAAATTTTCTATTCCTATACCGCAAGTGCTGAAAGTCGGACCACCAAATCTTGGGGAGAAAGGCAAAATTTCAGAAACTACTCCAATCTCCTTAAGATGCATATTCCATCCGGTAAATGCGTGTTGTTGAGGCGCTACACCTGTCTGGAAAGTTGTTATTGCGGCTGCTGTTGTTGGAAGGAAGACAGATGTCATTGGACCAACCAAATGATTACGTAAAATCGAAAGGTCTTGTTGTTTTTTTAGATATTCAAATCCTAATCCATCAATAATTATTAAAACTATATTTTTTGAATTTTTTATTCTACTCGGAGGAAGAATTTTTAGAATAGGATATGGTGTTTTTGCTCCAAAAGATTGGGCGATAGAACTCATTAGATTCACAATGCTTCCACCACGGTAATCAGGTAAACTAAATTGGGGTGTCATGGGTTAAGAAAGATTGTTTGACTTTTAATCTTTTTTATTTCGATATCTAACGAATTTGTAAAGCTCTCCAAATATGAAAACACTTGAAGTTATCAAAATAATTAATCCTAATTCTCCAATTGTCAATGGGACAAAACTAAAGACATCTGAAATTCCTGGTAAGAAAATTACTCCTAACATTAAGAGGAATGATGCGCCCAAACCTAGAAGGACCCATTTATTTGAACTGATTCCGATTTTAAACAGAGATTTTTTGAGTGAACGCATGTTGAGAACGTTGAATAATTGGAACATGGACATTGCTGCAAATGCAACTGTTCTTGCTTTGTCGATTCCTTGAGGAAGAAAATGTTTGAATAAGGGAATTGTCCCTGCAACCATTAACCCGGCCATTAAGATTAGGAAAGGAATTAATTCTTTATTGAGGATTCTTTCTTTTTTGTTCCTTGGTTTTTGGTTAAGAACATCGTGGTGTCCAGGTTCCATTGACAATGCAATTCCTGGAAAGGTATCTGTGACTAGATTCAAATATAAAAGTTGGATTGGCAATAATGGTAATGTGAGACCCATTGCTAATGAAGAGACAATTGTGACATCTTCTGCAACGTTTGTTGTTATGAGAAAGAAACTTGTTTGTCGGACGTTTTGGAAAACAATTCTACCTTCTTCAATTGCATTTACAATTGATGCAAAATTGTCGTCTGCTAAGACAATTTCACTGGATTCTCGCGCGACATCTGTTCCAATAATTCCCATGGCAATTCCTATATCTGCTTTTTTTAATGCAGGAGCATCGTTAACTCCGTCGCCAGTCATAGCAACAATTTCCCCTTGTTCTTGTAATTCCATTACAATCTTTGCTTTCATTTTTGGAGTTACTCTTGAAAAAACATTTACTTTTTTCACTGCTTCTCTAAATTGAACCTTGTCCATTTTCTCAAGTTCTGTTTGAGTGAGGGCTTTTGCTCCAGCGTCTGTGAGACCTATTTCATTAGCGATTGCAATTGCTGTTTCTTTATGGTCGCCGGTTTTCAGGATAACTCTAATTCCTGCGTTTCTTGCTTTTGCTATTGCTTCTTTAATTTCTTTTCTCGGAGGATCTTTCATTCCGACTAAACCTAAAAAAATCATATTACTAACTGATTCTTTTGAAACAGAATTTATCTCTGATGGCACGCTCTTGTATGCAAGAGCTAAAACTCGCATTCCTTTTTTCGCTAATGACTCTGCTTTTTCTAAAAATTCTTTTTTCGTATTTTGGTCAAATCTTAATTTTCGATTTGATTTTGAGATGTAATCTGATTTGTTGATTATTGTTTCAAATGCCCCCACAGAACAGATGTATTTTCCTGTTTTTCCTTCTACGAGGCTCGCGCGGAATTTTAATTCTGAACTAAATGGAAAATCATCAAGGACTTTGTCATCTAATTTTTGTTTTTCCATTCCTGCTTTTTTTCCTAAAACCAAGAGTGAAACTTCTGTTGGGTCGCCCACAATTTCATAATCTCCATCTTTTCTTAAGATGTTCCCCCTATTACATAAGGTAGAAATTGTAAGTATTTTTTTGAGTATTGGAGATTTTAATGGATGGAGGGGTGTTTTGTTTGAGAAGAATTTTCCTATTGGTTGCCAACCATCACCTGTTACAGAAAATTCTCCATCAGCTGTTGATATTTTTTCAACAGTTATTGAATTCTGTGTCAGTGTTCCTGTTTTGTCTGTTGCTATAATTGTTGCGACCCCAAGTGTTTCAACTGCAGGTAAGTGCCTGATGACTGCGTTTCGTCTTGCCATTCTTCGCGCACCGACTGCCAGCACAATAATCAAAATCGCAGGCAATCCCTCAGGAATTCCTGAAACCAAGGACGCAATTGTAAAAAGAAATATGTCAAAGAATGCTAATTTGTTTATGAAGAAACCTATGAGGAATGTTAATGCCGCTCCAATAGTGGCGAATATAACCATTTGGATTGCGAGTTGTTTGACTTTATCATTAAAATGCAATCGAGGACGTGTAATTTCTTGGATTGATACAGCGACTTTTCCGATTTGAGTTTTGTTTGCTGTTGCAACAACAACAGCTTTTGCTTGCCCAGAAACAACCAATGTACTCATGAAAACCATATTAACTCTGTCGCCCAAAGGAACAGATTCACCCAAAACTTTCAAACTTTTTTCAGTTGGAAATGATTCTCCTGTCAAAGATGATTCTTGTGTTTTGAAATTTTTTATTTCTATCAAACGCGCGTCAGCCGGGACTTTGTCGCCTTCTTCTAACATTATAATGTCTCCTGGAACAAGGGCTCGTGATGGGACTTTTATTATTTCGTTGTTTCTATAAACTTTGGCGTAAGATACGATTAATTTTTGCAGGGCTGCGATTGCTTTTTCTGCTTTTCTTTCTTGAATAAAACCTACAGTTGCATTGATTAATATAACTGATAGAATAACATAAGCATCCACTCGATGATGAAATATGAATGAAATAATCATTGCAACAATCAAGATATATATCAAGGGGCTGTTGAATTGTTTTAGGAATATTAAAATCAGGGGGTTTTTCTTTTGTTTTGATATCTCATTGGCGCCGTTTTGTGCCAATCTTTTCGCAGATTCTTCTTTTGTTAGTCCTTTTTCAGAAGTATTGAACTCTTGAAAAATAGTTTCAATGTTCTTTGCATGAAAATGATTCACCTCTTGCATGTTATATTAAGGATTAAAGCATTTATAAAATTTTTAGGGCGATTAATAAACTAAGCAGGATTAATCCAATGACAGTGATTTCTTTTTTGTATTTGATTCTTGAGAATTTCTTTGCGAAGTAGATTATTGCTGTTAATTGGAGGATTGTTCCTGTGAAAAACCCAAAAATAATAGGAGTTACGTTTGAAGCTTGTGAGACAAACAATCCAGAATATGCGATTGTGTCGTCTATAACTGTTACAAATGCTGTGATAAATCCTAATGAGATTAATTTGAAAAATCTTTTTGTTGAAACTCTTTTTATATGGGAGAGTTTTTTTCTTATTTCTTTTTTTGGTCTTTCTGTGAATAAATTAAACTGGATTGACATTGCTAAGAGAAAAATTAATCCTGCTGAGATGAAGTTTACATAAGGAATTGATTTTATTATTGATGCAAAAGTATATGCTATGAAAATTGCTAAAGAGACTGCGATGAAGATTCCAATGGCAAAGGCATATCGTCCTTTTTTGGTTTTGGTCATGTTTGACATTATCGGAATTCGCGTCATTGTATCGTCGAATCCTGCAAGAAGTTTTACAAATAAACCTGAGAGGAAGTATTTTATCACCATGGAGGAAAGAGGGGAGGGGGATTTAATAAATTATTGAAAAGTGAAATTAGATTAAATAACAATAACTGAAATTATTTGGATGATATAACCAGATATAATGAAAGTCCAACCCATATTCCTTAAAAAAGGATTTTCATATTTCAAGGAAATCGCTGGTTTACCACTCATAAAAACTCCATTCGCTTTTTGTGTTTGAAAACCAATAGCCAAGAAAATTACGCCAAGAAAATTTAATATTAATCCAAATAGTAAAATTAAGTCCATATTAATTATTTTATTTTGAATATTAAAAAACCTACCGAATAAGTGGTTGGAGTTGATTAAGATTTCTTCATAGTTTAATCTGAATAATCATCAATACAATCCGTCCAATCCATCCATAGAATACTTGGTCTTTTTATACATCCCATCATACATTCTCTTGTGATAATATTTTTATAACAAGCGAAGATTTGACAGGTCCCAATCTCTGGATTTCCAGAATGTCTCGCATCATGGATTATTTTACAAGGAGAAAATTTAAAATATAAAATACATGAGGTTAATAAAAGAAGAATTAAAATTATACTTATCAATAGTTTTTTATTTTTATTCATAAATCTGTCAAGAATTACCACTCTTTTAAACCTTACTAAAAGGAAAGTCCCTAAGACTTAACAATACACTTCTTAGATTTTATTTTTCCCACTATCCAACCAATAAAAGCACCAATTAGGAAATAGACTAGTAAACCAAAGGAGAAAATTAATAGGTTACTGCTTATGTATCCCATTGCTAAACCTTTAACTTCTAATCCGACTAAAACCAAAAGAGCTGTGGCTATCATAAATGGAAAAAGGATTAAAATTCTAATAGGAGATGGTGTTTCGATTACTGCTGCAAATATAAATCCTTTCTTCGTAGATTCAAACCATAATTGATATAAATAATTCCCTAAAAAAGTTAATATTCCTATTATAATTCCAATAATTCCGCATTTCAACCAAGCTGGAAAATCTTTCCATTTCATACTTTTTTATAGATAACAAACCTTAAAAACTCTTTTTTTCTGGTATTTTTGTAAGTCAGGTAGTTAACTTCGGGACTAGCTTTTGAATAAGCAAACTTCGTATATCGAAATTAGTTCTGAGGAAGGTCCGCCCACCAATGTAAGGAACCAAGGTTCCTTGACAGTCAACCTCTTTTAAGGATGGTTCATGACTGATTAAAGTTGTCGTTGAAAAACGATTGTCGTGAGGCAAAGCTCTGGTAAAGAAACGCCACAGTTCCTGTTGAGCAATGAACTCTTGGAGGAAGCTAAGAGACAGGAGATTTGATGAAACGAGCATCTCAACTGGTGCAAGGCTATATGCCGCATAGTGGAATGTTAACACGTTCTGTTCGCTTCGGCGAAGAACGACAGAAGGTGGCCTATTCCTGACTTATGAGGGGAACCAATGGTTCCCCTTACAGTAACCTCTCCTTTGAGTTAGAGTCAAGCCTGATTACACCTTCTCATGAAGGTGGCAACTCGTTGATTCAAAAGCTCTCATGAATAAGAATATTTGTGACTGTTGAATTAACTCGCTATTCCAAAACTTACACCTTCTCATGAAGGTGGCAACTCGTTGATTCAAAAGCTCTCATGAATAGGAATATTTGTGATTGTTGAATCAACTCGCTATTCCTGACTTACTTCTCTATTAAAAAATTTCCAAAGATCGTTTATGGTTTTGCACTCGCGAATTTGATTTAATCCTTGTATAGATAGTTTTTCTAAATAACCTCTGACATATTCTTCTGTATGGGGCGTTCCACAATCACTACAATCCCAGATTTTGCCTTCTGGCAAATCTCTATGATAAAACCATTTTCCCTGAGGGTTATCTATTTTGCATCCTCCTTCAAGATTATTTGGACTTCTGTCGTATTCTGGGCATACACACAAAAGACATATCATTTCATAATCGCTTGTATCATTATGGCATCTTGTTCCATTATAACACGGGCAAGAATTCTCATCTGCTTTTTTTCTGTTTATTAATCTATTCTCATCTATTATCTTCTCTATTAATTCTACCTTGTTCATAGATTCTTTTGCAAAAATGTGCTTAAAAGAATTTATAGCTTATACCAACATATTTAAAAGTTAAGAGGAGTATTTATTTTCAATGGGAATGTAGCTCACGTAAGGAACCAAGGTTCCTTGACGTTCAACCTCCTATATTAGTCCTCGCGGGGCGGATTCGCTACAACTCAAATCCTATGGGAATGTAGCTCAGCGGGAGAGCACATGACTGAAGATCATGGTGTCCGGGGTTCGACTCCCCGCATTCCCATAACTTTTATAAATAAGGTTTGTTTAATTTGATTATGACAGAAGAAAAAAAAGAGAAAGAAAGATGGGGTAATGAACTAGGGGTTTCTGGGTTCACATTAGGAATCGTAAGTATTGTTCTTGCCGGATGGATTGGGTTAATATTTGCTACTCTTAGTATAATTTTTTGTCTTATTCAACAAAGAAAAAAGAAAATAAAACTTGCAAGAATAGGACTAATCCTTGGAGTGATCGGATTTATTTTAAGTATTTCTTGGATACTTTTAGGTCCAATATTGATTGAAAGATTGGCGGCAAGTTTCCCTGTTACATAAAATGGCAATGAAAAAAAGAGGTGCGATGGAAATGTCTGTAGGAACAATAGTTACAATAGTTCTTCTCATGGCGGTTTTAGTTCTAGGAATTTTTTTGGTTCAGAGGATTTTTAAGAGCGCCACAGGAGCAATTGATTTAACAGATGATCAATTAAAAAATGAAATAAACAAATTATTTGGAGAGGATAATGAGTTGGTTATTTATCCTGGTTCTAGGATGGTTGAGATAAAACAAGAAGAAAATGATGGAGTTGGTGTTGGAATAAAAAATTTATTGCAAGGTGTTTCAGGAACAAAAACATTTTCTTATAATGTCGTGGTTGCTGATGCTTCTGATTGTGCAGAATCTGTAGAGGAAATTGAAGAATGGTTTACTGTTGGAAGAAGCGAAAGTGATATTCCTATTGCTGTGGGAGAATCGGCAATTCAAAAAGTTTTATTTAGAATTCCTTCTGGTACTTCATTATGTACTGCAAGATTTAGAATTAATGTAGATGCTGAAGGTGAAGCATATGCTACTGATTTTTTTGATATAACTATAGAAGCTAAATAATAAAAAGAACCAAATAAAACATTTTAAAAATTCTATTTACTTATTTCAATTATGTCGATAAAACTTTACAACACTATGTCTAGAAAGAAAGAGGTTTTTGTCCCGATTAAAAAAGGGCATGTTGGAATTTATGCGTGCGGGCCGACTGTTTATTGGTATCAGCATATTGGGAACATGAGGACTTTTATTTCTAATGATTTAATTCGTAGGGTTTTTTTATATAATGATTTTAAAGTTAAGGAAGTGATAAATGTAACAGATGTGGGGCATTTGACTTCTGATGCAGATACTGGTGAGGATAAAATGGAGCGGGCGGCGAAAAAAGAGGGAAAAAAAGCTTCTGATATTGCAGAGTATTATTTTGATGTTTTCAAGAAAGATTTGCAAAAGTTGAATGTTCTTGAACCTGATATTTGGCCAAAGGCAAGCGAGCATATTAAAGAACAAATTGATTTAATAAAAATTTTAGAGAAAAAAGGATATACTTATGAGACAAAAGATGGAATTTATTTTGATACTTCTAAGTTAGAAGATTATGGGAAGTTGGCTAGGTTAAATGTTGAGGAATTGAAAGCTGAAAAAAGAATTGCATTGAAAGAAAAGAAAAGTAAAACCGATTTTGCTTTGTGGAAATTTTCAGAAGAGCCAGGGAAGAGACAGCAAGAATGGAAGTCGCCTTGGGGTGTTGGGTTTCCTGGATGGCATATTGAATGTTCGGCTATGTCTTCGAAATATTTGGGAAAACAATTTGATATTCACACAGGAGGGCAAGAGCATATTCCTGTTCATCATACAAATGAAATCGCTCAGAGTGAAACTGCGTTTGGGAAAAAGCCGTGGGTGAAATACTGGATTCATTTTGCTTGGTTATTATTTAAGGGCGAGAAAGTCAGCAAGAGCAAGGGGGGACTGTATACTCTTTCTGAATTAGAAGAAAAAGGTTATGGTGCTTTGGCATTTAGATTTTTTTGCCTTTTGAAAAGTTATAACAAACCTTTGAATTTTACAATTGAAGGTTTGAATGCTTCAATGAAATCTTACAAAAGATTAAAGGATTTGCTTTCTGAATTAAAGAAAAGTAAAGATAAAAAGAATCAAAAAAATATTGAAGGAGCGAAAAAACAATTTTTAGAAATTATTAATGATGATTTTAATTCTCCAAAGGCTGTTGCGTTTATGTGGGATATTTTAAGGGATAATCGATTGAATGATTCTGAGAAATATGAACTTGCATTAGATTTTGATAGAGTTTTTGGGTTGGACTTAGATAAAGAGGATGAAGAAGTTAAGATTCCTGGGAAAGTGAAAAAGTTAGTTGATGAAAGAGAGAAAGCGAGGGAGAAAAAAGATTGGAAAATGGCAGATGAGTTGAGGAAGAAAATTAATAAAGAGGGATATTCTGTTAATGATACAAAAGATGGTGCTGTTGTAAAAAAAGATGGTTGAGAAATTTGATTTTATAGATTTAGGATATAAACCAAAAAATGATTTGGTCTGTTTGTTTAGAATTACTCCTAATAGAATTTCTATGAAAAAGGCTGCGAATACTGTGGCTCTTGAGAGTAGTGTTGGTACATGGACAAAAGTTGGGAGTACCAAAGATTATGTTGAGAAATTAAGAGCGCGAGTTTTTTCTATTCAGGGTAAAAATGTGAAGATTGCTTATCCACGAGAATTGTTTGAGTCTGATAATGTTCCGAACATATTATCTTCTGTTGCGGGGAATATTTTTGGGATGAAGGCTGTTAAAACAATTAGGTTAGAAGATGTTTCTTTTCCCCAGAGTATTTTAAAAAGTTACAAGGGACCAAAATATGGAATTAAAGGAATAAGGAAACTTTTGAAAGTTAAAAATCGGCCGTTAGTTGGAACAATTATAAAACCGAAGCTGGGTTTGAAAACAAAAGACCATGCGCAATCTGCTTATGAATCTTGGATTGGGGGTTGTGATATTGTTAAGGATGATGAGAACCTTGCTTCGCAAAAGTTTAATGTTTTTGAAGAGAGGATTGCTAGGACTTTGGAAAAAGCGCATAAATCTGAGGAAGAAACAGGGGAGAAAAAAGCGTATCTTGTTAATGTTACTGCTGAGACAAAGGAGATGATGAAGCGCGCGCAGATTGTTGAAGATTTGGGAGGCAAGTATGTTATGGTGGATATTATTACTGCTGGTTGGGCGGCGTTGCAAACTTTGAGAGAGGGTGGTTTTAAAATGGCAATTCATGCGCATAGAGCAATGCACGCTGCTTTTGACAGAAACCCAGAACATGGAATTAGTATGATGGTGCTTGCTGATTTTGCTAGAATCATCGGAGTTGATCAAATTCATATTGGAACTGGAATTGGAAAATTAGAAGGAGATATTGGGGATGTGGAGGATATTGCAGAGGAAATTTCAATGAAAGATGTTAAGGCGACTCAAAATAGGCTCGCGCAAAAATGGGGCAAGATAAAGTCTGTTTTACCTGTTTCTTCTGGAGGGTTGCATCCAGGACATGTTCCTTTCTTAATGAAACATCTTGGGAAAGATTTGGTTATACAAGCTGGTGGGGGAATTCACGGACATCCTCAAGGAACTAAGGCAGGAGCAATGGCAATGAGGCAAGCTGTTGATGCTGTGATGAAAAAGAAAACATTGAAAGAATATTCTAAGACGCATGGGGAATTAGGAGAAGCGTTGGGGAAGTGGAGATAAATTTAAAATACCAAGTTACTTTTGTTCTTTATGAAATTCAGGGAGATTGAAACCACATCTGGTGTGAAGATTGTGTTGGGCAAGGATGCGAAGAGTAATGAAGAACTTGTGAAAGAATTTAAGGGCAAGCCAAATGTTATTCTGCATACAGCTTCTCCGGGAAGTCCTTTTTGTGTGATTAAGGAATTAGGTCCATCAAAAAAAGACATTGCAACAAGTGGAGCTATTTGTGCGAGGTATAGTCAGGCTTGGAGAGATAATAATGAAAATGTAGAAATTAATGTTTTTACTGGAAAAGATGTTTACAAAAGAAAAGGAATGAAGGTTGGGACTTTTGGTGTGAAGAAGTCAAAGAAGATTAAGATTAAGAGGGGGAAGATTGAGAAATTTAAGAAATAACTTTTTAAAGAATGTTTTGTTTTAGAAGATATGAAAAAGGGGTTGTTAATGGGAATTATTGTAGGAGTTTTAATATTGGGAGTTGTTGGTTTTTTCTTATTAAGGCCAAGTCCAGGAGAAAACGATATTGGAGGATTATCTGATTCTGTAGAATCTCCTGAGGTAACTCAACTTACTTCTTTTGAAAATGCTATTGACCCTGATTGGAGTCCTAATGGGAATCAAATTGTTTTTTGTCGTATGCAAGGGCAGACTCAAACTCTATATTTAATCAATGGTGATGGAACTGGGCTCACGGAAATCGGTTCAGGTTTTGACCCTTCTTGGAGTCCTGTAGAAAACAAAATAGCATACGAGTTGAACAATCAAATTTACACTATGAACTCTAATGGAGAAGATAATGCTCAATTGACAACCGAACCCAGCAATTCCCAACCTGCTTGGAATCCAGATGGAACTAAAATTGCGTATACTCATTATGAATCTGGAAGCCCATCGATTTGGATAATGAATCCTGACGGGACAGGAAAAGTTCAGATTACTACAGAAGAAGATGGGTCATGTTCTTGGCAGTCTTTCAGTTATGATGGCTCAAAAATTGTTTATGTGAAAGGACAGGTATGGTATCCTAGTTCTGAACAATCACCCCAAGAACCAAATGAAATATGGGTTATGAGTAGTGATGGCTCAAACAAGCATCAAATATATGCGCCAGAAGATACTTATCAATGGATATTCCAGCGAGCATGGAATGAAAATGATGAGATTATATTTGGAACATCTCCACTTCAGGAAATAGAGATTCCAGAAATTGGGATTATAGATAGTGATGGCAACAATCTTAGATTTATACTTAATCCTCCAATGGATTCTTTAGGTATGCCTGAATGTATTTATGGTGATTCTGTTTGGGATAATTCTGGGACTAAAATAGCACTTACCAAAAAAATGATAGACGGACCAATCAATATTGGAATAGTTTCTTGGGAAGAATAATAATCATCCAAAATTTTTTCTAAAAATATAAAAACTATCTTTGGTTTAGATAAAAATGCCAATAAGTAATCTACAATTAGGGAAGCAAGGCTTGACTGATAATTTTATTCAGACATTGAAAGGTCATTTTCAGAAGCATGATAATGTGAAGGTTCGTGTTTTGGCATCTGCAGGTCATGAGAAAGCAAAAGTGAAAGAATATTCTGAGGAAATTTTAAAGAAGCTTGGAGAACATTATACTGCGCGGGTTATTGGGTTCACGATTTTTGTTAAGAAGTGGCGTAAACCTGTGAGGTAGGAATGATTTATTAAATAAGTTCCTTCCTTCAAGGTAGTAAAAATTAAACAGCAAGCTTTAAAATGCTATTCTCTTGTCTGTAATATGGACGAATCAGAGCCATTTAAACATTCGAATATATGTTTTCTAAGCAATTTTCCTCCAAAAGAGTGTGGTATTGCTACTTTCACAAAAGACTTGGTTTCAGCTATGAATAAAAGGTTTAATCCCGAACTTAAGAGCAGGGTAATAGCATTAAATGAAGATGCTTACATGTATAATTATGATGAAAGAGTAATAATGCAGATTAATAAAGATGATATTGAGGATTATATTAATATAGCAAGAAAAATAAATCTTAATAAAAAAATTAAATTGATTTGTATACAACATGAATTTGGAATATTTGGAGGAGAATATGGGAACCATTTAATTCCTTTTTTAGAATTAATTGAAAAACCGATTGTAGTAACGTTTCATAGTATTTTGCCGAATCCAGATGTAGCAAAAAAAAGAATTGTCCAATCTATTTGTAATAAATCTTCAGCAATAGTTGTAATGACAAAAAAAGCGATTGAAATTCTTAGAGATGAATATGGAATAGATGAGACTAAAATACATGTGATTCATCATGGGATTCCAAATGTAATTTTTACAACCCAAGAAAAACATAAAAAAAGATTAGGATTAAATGGAAGAATAGTTCTTTCAACTTTTGGTTTGCTAAGTAGAGGGAAAGGAATAGAATATGTAATAAGAGCCATACCAAATCTATTAAAAAAGTATCCTAATTTGCTTTACCTTGTAATTGGCGAAACTCACCCGAATATAAGAAAAAAAGAAGGAGAAGTATACAGAAACGAGCTTTTTAATGAAGTTGAAAAATTAGGACTCAAGAATCATGTAAAGTTTTATGATAAATATCTTACAAATAAAGAAATTATTTCTTATTTGCAGGCTTCTGATGTATATCTTTGCACTAATTTAGACACAAACCAAATAGTTTCTGGAACACTTTCGTATGCTCTGGGATGCGGAAGAACAGTAATCTCAACGCCAATTGCCTATGCTAAAGAAATCTTAGACAACAATTTTGGGATTGTGCTTAAAGAAACAAAAAATCCAGAAGAATATTCAAAAGCGATAGATTCTCTCCTGTCAAATCCAGAATTAAAATCAAAAATTGAAAGAAATGCCTACTTGTTTAGTAGGGCAATGATATGGTCTAATGTAGCTTCTAAATACCTGAATATTTTTAATAAAGTTGTTGAGTTAAAGAAAGAAATAACTGAAAAATATCCTTATATAAAACTAAGTCATTTAGTCAATTTAACAGATGAATGCGGGGTAGTTCAATTTGCAAAGCATTCTATTCCAGATAAAAATTCAGGTTACACACTTGATGATAATTCAAGGGCATTAGTTACTGGAGTTTTGCATAATAAATTATTTAATTCTCAAAGTTCATTAAAATTGTCTGAAATCTATTTAGGATTTTTAGAAAAGGCGCAAGATGAAACAGGAAATTTTAAAAATAATTTTGAAAATGAAAATGAAATTTTAGATGGTTATAGTGAAGATTCTTTTGGGAGAGCTATCTGGGCGTTAGGATTTACAATAAACAAAACAAATAATTTAGAACTAAAAGAAAAAGCAAAAAAATTATTTGATAATTCATATAATCTGATTGAAGGTATTTCTTCTCCAAGAGCAAAAGCTTTTTTGTTGATTGGGCTTTCTCATTACTACAGAGAACATTTTGACAGCAAAATTTTATCAAAAATAAAAAGTATGGCAAATTCCCTGATTGAATTATATGAAAAACAATCTTCTGAGAATTGGCAGTGGTTTGAACCTTATCTTACTTATTCAAATGCGAAACTTCCTGAAGCATTATTTTTAACATATGAAATTACTCAGGAAGAAAAATATCTTGAAATTGCCGAGAAGACTTTAAAGTTTTTGTCAGAACTTTTAATTGTGGATGGGAAACTTTCCCCTATAGGGCATAATGGATGGTTTAATAGAGACGGGGAAAGAGCTTTTTTTGACCAGCAACCAGTAGATGCTTCTGCAATGGTGCTTTCTTATTTGACTGCATATTCAATAACAAAAAAGAAAGAGTATTATAATAATGCGGTTCTTTCTTTTAACTGGTTTTTAGGAAAAAATCATATAAAGCAAATGATTTATGATGAAGTGACTGGAGGGTGTTTTGATGGATTAAATCATAATTCTGTAAACCTAAATCAGGGTGCAGAATCAACAATTTCTTATTTGATGGCGAGGCTTTATTTTGAAGAAATGAAAAAAGAAAAACCTAAAACCAAACAATTAATTTTGAATTGAGGTTTATTTATTATTTTCTGATTTGAATTCTTTCATTAATTTTTTAAAATTTGTTTCTGCAAGTCCAATCACACTATCTGAAGCACCATAATAAATTTTTAATTTGTCTTTTTCAAGAATAGTTCCCTCTGGAAAAACTACATTTTTAATATGGCCTTTTTTTTCCCATTCAAGTTCTGGTTTAAATAAAGGTTTGCTTAATCTTTCAATTTCTCTTTCAGGATGTTTAAGTTCTAAAAGTGCAACTCCAACACTGTACTCTCTCTGCTTTTTTAAAAAGTTTAATTTTCTAAACAAATTATGAATAGAATTTGGCAAAAATTTACTGGGCATAAGACCAACTCCATGATAAATAAAAAGCCATCCTTGTTTTGTTTTTATTGGAACCGCCCCACCCCCAATAAATTCAGATTCCCATGTATGTTTTCTTCGCATAATTACATGGTCTTCTAAATTTTTAATATAATTTTTCCAAAAAGAATCATTTTGAAGTTCTGAAAAATCTTTAAATTTTACAATTTGTATATCTGGTGCAAGTCTATGAATCATTACATATTCTCCCCTTATTTTTTCAGGCAATAAGATTGCATCTTTGTCCCAAAGATAAGCAGAAGAATGAAAGAGGTTTCTTTTAGCCCATATATCTTTGTATTTTTTAATCTTAACTAATTTTATTGCTTCTTTAGTAAGAATCTGTGGACTGATTATTCCCTTTTTTTCCCAATCCTTTAAATTTTTTGAAACTGCATAAGCGATTCTTGCAGTTTTTCCATCATAAGCAGTATATAATAAATAATATGTATTTCCTATCTTTGTTAAACGCGGGTCTTCTATTCCAGAAATCTCATAATTTTTTGTTGGTAAAATCAGTGGATTATCTTTTCTTTCTATTTTATTGGCTTTTATTTTAGCATAACCTAAATATGAAATTGTTTTGGAACTTACTGCTCTATAAATCATATGTATTGTTTGTTTTTCTTTTATAACTGTAGGATTAAAAACCGCACGAGATTCCCATTCATTTTCAGTTGGTTTTAAGAATATCTTTTTTTTGATTTTTAGAACCATTTCAATCCTTTAAAATCAAATTTAAAATCAATAACCTTGCCCCTGAATTTTTTAACAAGTTTCTTTTTATTTCCAAAAAATAAAACACTTCCTCCTCCACCAGCACCGCAAATTTTTGCTCCTATTGCTCCATTTTTTAATCCAACCCCAATAATTTTTTCTATTTTCAAGGGAATGATTGATTTGTGCAGTAATCTTCTTTCTTCTGTTTCTTTGTTCATTAAATCTGCAAACTGTTCTAAATCTTTTTTCATCAAAGCATTTTTCATTTCTTTTGCAATATTTTTTATTCTGATTAAATTCTTTACATTTTTTCCTTTTCGTAAATTATCTATCATGGATTTATTTGAATCTCCTGAAAAATGGGATTTTCCGGTGTAGACCAATACAAGATTATTTTCGAATTTTCTTATAAAATCTTTATTAAGATTTAATTTTGTTACTTCAACTTTATTTCTTTTAAATTCTAAAAAATTTATTCCTCCAAGGGCTGAGGCATATTGGTCCTGCTTTCCCCCAACCAATCCCATTGCTTGTTCTAATGAATAAACTTTATCTGCTAATTCAAGCTTATTTTTTGTTTGAGAAATTAGGGCAAACCAAACAAGATTCATTACTCCAGATGTTCCAAGACCAGAAGAAGTCGGGATGTTTCCAGTATATTCTAGGTGCACTTTCTCATTTGTTCTAATTATTTTTCCAGTAATATATCTGTTGATAGCAGCATTTAAAACAGCCCCGCCGTATTTTGAGGCAAATGGTTCTATATCTGTAGTCCCTCCTCCAAAATCAATTCTTACTGGAGCTATTACTTTCTTTATCCTCTCCTCTTTCATTAATACAAATGCAAAGTTTATTTTAAATATTCTTTGTTTATTCAATAAGATTTATAGAAACTTTTAAATAATAGATTCGTTTTTTAATGAAAAGAGGAGAAAATGTTTAATTTAATAGGGCAAACAGCTATTGTTACTGGTTCTGCGAGGGGAATTGGGCAATCTATTGCTGTGGAGTTGGCGAGGCAGGGAGCTGACGTGGTTGTTGCCGATATTATTCAGGGTAATGCAACTGTCAATAAAATTAAAGCATTAAAAAGAAAATCTTTTTTTGTTAAAGTAGATGTTTCTAAGAAAGAGGAGATTGAGAATGTTGTTATGGAGACAATTAAGAAATTCAAAAAAATTGATATCCTTGTGAACAATGCGGGAATTTTCCAGCTAAACCCAAGTGAAACTTTAAAAGAGGAAGATTGGGAAAGAACAATTAACATAAATTTGAAGGGTTATTTTTTATTTGCACAATGTGTTGGCAGACATATGCTAAAGAGAAAAAAAGGAAGTATAATTAATATTTCTTCTGTTGCCGGGATAAGAGGGTATTCTCAAGCAGTAGCTTATTGTTCAAGCAAGGGTGGGATAAATTTATTAACAAAATCATTAGCAGCAGATTGGTCCCCTCACGGAATTAGGATTAATAATATCTGCCCAGGGGTAATAGAAACAGCGATGACAAAAGACATTCTTGCAAATAAAAAAACAAAACAAGGAATGCTGATGAAAATTCCGTTAAAGAGAACAGGCAAACCAATAGACATTGCTGGAGGGGCAGTTTTTTTGGCATCAGATGCTTCATCATATATAACAGGACAAGAATTAATCATAGATGGTGGTTGGAGTTCTGTTTTATGAATTTAAAAATTCTTTTAATTTTTTCCCAGGATTTTTAGCTTTTGTTATTGCAGAACTTATTGCAATTCCAGATGCTCCTAGTTTCATAGCGACTTTGACATCTTCCTTTGTATGAATTCCTGCTCCAACAATGAATTTTGTTTTTAATTCTTTAGAAATTTTTTCAATTAAATCTGGCTTGGCTTTAGAAACTGAAATTTTTCCTCCAACTAATTCAGGCGGTTCAATTATGAGATAGTTTGGTTTTAGTTTTTGTATCTTTTTGGCTTCCTTTAAATCCTTTGCAAAAACTGCGGTTTTAAGGCTAAGTTTTTTGCATCTTTTAATTGTTTTTTTGAGGATTGAAAATTTTAATGGGTGCTCTGAATGATTTAGGAATGTTCCTTTAGCCCCATCTTTTTTTATAGCTTCTGGTAAGATATATCCAGTATGCCTTCCTGGTCTGAAGAAATCAATATGCTGGCTATAAACTTTTAGTTTAGTTGCTTTTGCAATTTCATAAATGTCAGATGCTTGCACACCAATAAGAATATTCTTATTCACTCTCTCTATTTTCTTAGCTAATTCAATAGATTTCTTACCTTGTTGATATGTTTTAAAATTTATTATAACAAGAGGTTTCATATTATTTCCAAATAATCTTTTTGATTTTGTTTGTGATTTTTAATGGCTCCTTGCTTTGCCAAATATTTCTTCCGATTGCTAATCCAATTGCTCCTGTTTTCATAATTTCTTTTACTTGTTTTAGTAAAATTTTCTCGCCTTTTTTTATTCCTCCGGCAATAATAATCTTTGTCTTACCAGCAGATTTAACTGCCCAATTCAAATCTCTTGGGTTTCCAGAATAATTTATTTTTATCATATCTGCACCAATTTCAAGTCCTACTCTTGCAGCATATGCCATTAATTTTTTGCTTGATTTTCCTTTTACTGCTTTTCCTCTTGGGTAAATCCAGGCAATTGTAGGAAGATTTTGTTTGTGAGCCTGTCTTTGTATTTTTTCAAATTCTTGCATCATAATTGTTTCGTGTTGGCTTCCAAGGTAGATTGTATAACCAACTGCTGCAGCCCCAAGTTTAACAGCTTCTTGGATGGTACATAATTGTCTTGATATTGGTTCTCCTTTTACAAGATTTGTCTTTCCGTTTAATTTGATTATCAAAGGAATTTTGCTATTCTTTATTTCTTTTTTATATTTTTTTGCGATTCCTTTTTGAAGAATAATTCCTGTGTATTTGCATTTTTTTGCAATATTGATTATGTAATTAGGGTCAACATTTTTATCATTAAAATCTGTTGGACCGTGTTCTAAACCCTGATCATAGGCCAAGAAAAGAGCTTTTCCTTTTCGTAAAATTTTGTTTAAATTCATTTTAACCTCATTTTTAATAAATTATTTTTAGCTCCAAAGTGTCTTATGACAGATTCTGATTCTTTAAGAGCGAGAACCAAACTTTGTTGAATTGTTTTATTAGCTATTTGTCCGGCAACAAATCCAGAAGCAAACGCATCTCCTGCACCTGTTCGTTCTACTACTTTTATTTTGTGCGGCATGAGCGAATATTTTTTCTTTCCGTCATAAGCTTGAATTTTTTTATCTTTATCTGTAACAACCACAATTCCTTTAGTAAGTTTATGCAACTCTGTAAGAAGATTTTGTTTTTTCTTTGTGAGCATTTGTGCTTCTTGTTTATTTAAAATTAAGATGTCTGACAATTTTAATAATGGCAATATATTTTTTGATTTAATCAGATAACTGCTTGGATTAAATGCAAGTTTTGCTCCTTGTTTTTTTAAGGAGTTAGCGAGTTTTATCTGAGTCTGAAAACTTTGGCCAAGTAATGAAGAATAATAAAGCCATTTTGTTTTAAACTTTTCAGTATCATCTAAACTTATTTCGTCGTTGATTCCTTTGTATGTCAATATTGTCCTGCTTTTTTCCTTGCTGTCAAGAATGATTGAGTATCCTGATTTTTCTTTTTCTTGTTTTCCAAGAAATATTACCTTTTCTTTTTTTAATAATTTTAAAATATCATTTTCCTGCTCACCACTTCCGATTTTACAAATGCAGCCTGTTCTCAAGCTAAATCTTGAAAACGCAACAGCTGTATTGGTTCCTCCTCCGCCAATATCAAATTTCAAATCTTTTATTAAAATTTTAGCTCCAACTGGATAACTGATAAAATTCTTTTTTTCGGAAAGGTCTGTGCCTACAAAAATATCTATAACTGCTGAACCAAAACTAACTACATCAAACATTTTATCACCTTTTTTTGTTTAAAGACAAAAAAACAGAGAAGATTATAAATGTTATTATTTCAAAACTTCTAAACCTGGGAGTTTTTTCCCGGCGATATAATTTAGAAGTGCTCCACCAGATAGACTTATGTGGTTGAATTTAATTTTTGGAATTTTTGATTTTTCAATTGCATCACTAAGATGCCCTCCACCAATAATTGAATATCCTTTATTTTGCGCAATTGTTTTTAGAATTTCAAAAGTGCCTTTTGCAAATTGCTTGTCTGAAGAAAAACCTGCAGGTCCTTTCATATAAATTGTTCTTGCTTTTCTTATCTCTTTTTTGAAAAGCTCTTGAGTTTTTTCTCCAATATCAAATATTTCATATTTGCTTGGAAATTGTTCAAGTAGAATTTCTTTTCTTTTGCCTTTAACCTTAACTGCAAAATCCAAAGGAGTTTGTACATTCTTTAATTTATTTTTTAATTTCTTTAAAACATTGGAATAATTTTTGATTTCCTTTTTTAGATATTTATTTTGCGCTCCTAAGTTTTTCCCTTTTGCAATAGTGCAAAGTTGTCCAAATAAACCACAAGCAAGAACTTTATTCTTTTTTAATAATATTAAATTGTCTTCGGGTTTTGCTCCTCCCAAGATGTAAAGACATCTTTTTAATTGAACTTTTTTTAAGGCAGTGATTTCTTTTTCCAAAAGTCTACCAGCACAATTTGGCATATATTTTGGGAAACTGACAATTGATGTTTGTTTTCTATGGCAAATAGAAAATGCATCATTAACATAAGTTATGTCATTAAAATTAAGAAAAAATTTGACTAACTTGTTTTTTCCAGGATGAAATTCTTCTTTTAAGAATCTCAAATTTTCTAACAAAATTGCATTTCCTGATTTTAAGTTTTGAATGGCTTTTTTTGCTTTTTCTCCGACGGTATCTGGGATGAATTTTATTTTTGTATATTTATTTAGTATTTTAGCATGTTGTTTAAGGGAAAGAAAATCACTTTTGCCAGGTCTTCCCTGGTGGGCTATTACAATAATCTTTGCTTTTTTTCTTTTAAGTTCTAAGATTGTTTGTGCAGATTTTTCAATTCTTTCAGAAGGGAGAACTTTTCCATTTACAACATTTGAATTTAAATCAGTCCGCAAAAGAACTATTTTATTTTTAAAATTAAAATCCGAGAGAGTTTTCATTTTTCCTTGAGTTTATTTCAACATTTTTAGTAATTCAATCATTCTACAGCTGTATCCATATTCATTATCATACCAACTTAAAACTTTGGCTGTATTTCCTATAACTTGAGTTGAAGAGCCGTCGACAATTGAACTATTAGAATTCCTGATAATATCTGAAGAAACAATTTCATCTTCTGTATATTGTAGAATTCCTTTCATTTTTCCTGATGCTGCTTTTTTGAATGTATTATTTATTTGTTTTGCTGAGGGTTTTTTATTAAGTTCAACAACAAAATCCACAATGCTTCCGCATGCAATTGGGACTCGCATGGCTAATCCATTTATTTTTCCTTTTAAAGATGGAAGAACCTTTGATGTTGCTGTTGTGGCTCCAGATGTTGTTGGAATTATATTCACTGCAGCAGCTCTTCCTCTTCTTAATTTTTCATGAGGAACATCCAAAATTTTTTGGTCATTTGTGTAGGCGTGAACAGTTGTCATGAATCCTTTCTTAATTCCAAAAGAATCATTTAAAACCTTGGCAAGAGGAGCCAAGCAGTTAGTAGTGCAGGAAGACATTGAAATAATTTTATCTGTTTTTTTTAGTTTATTTTCATTTACCCCTAAAATTATCATGTTATCTGCGTCGTCACTATTGGCTGAAATGATTACTTTTTTTGCTCCAGCGTTTAAATGCAATGCTGCTTTTTCTCTATCACAGAAAAATCCTGTTGATTCCACCACTACATCTACTCCTAATTCTTTCCAAGGGAGATTTTCAGGGTTTTCTTCTGAGAGTACTTTTATTTTTTTCCCTGCTATTTTGATGAAATCTTTTCCAGCTTCAACTTTCTTATCATAATTTCCATAAACAGAATCATATTTTATCAAATATGCAAGAGTTTTTGGATTAGTTAAATCATTTATGGCCACAAAATTTATTCCTTTTTCAAGACCAATTTTTAAAACCAATCTTCCAATTCTGCCTAAACCATTAATAGCTATCTTCATTTTATCCTCTTTTATAATTTTAATAACGAGAATGATTTAATAAAGTTTTCTAAACAAGTTATTTTAAATTAATTGATTAAGAGAGCTGCTCCAAGAATTCCTGGATGTTCTAAAGTTGTCCATTTAATTTCAGGTTTCTCTGGAATTATAATATATTTTATTGCTTGTTTTTTTACCATATTCAAAAAAATACTACCAGTTTCTTTTACTCCTCCAGATAATACAACAATTTCTGGGTCAAAAATATTTATAAGGGAAGCTATGCCTCGTCCAAGACAAACACTAAGTTCTTTTAAGAATTTTTTAGCTTTGGGATTTTTCATTTTCAATAAATCTTTAATCAAAATTTTCTCGCCAAATGCTTTTCTATATCTCTTTCTTATATCTTGCCAAACATCTTCAAAATCTCTTTTTTTATCAAGGTGAATGTGACCCAATTCTCCCCCATATCCTTCACCCATTTCAAGTTTGCCGTCAAGTATTATCCCTCCACCAATACCTGTGCCTAATGTTAGCACCAAAAAATTATTCTTCTTGCAACCTAATTTTGCTTCTGCTAATGCAACACAACCGGCATCATTTTCTACTTCTACTCTTTTCTTAAATTTCTTTTTAAGAATCTTTTTTAGATTAAGGGTTTTAAATGGCAGGTTTGGGGGATTTTTAATTATCCCATTTTTCAAGGGGCCGGCACTTGCAACACCAATTGCCTTTACATCTTTTGTCATTAATGATTCAATTGAAGATAATAATTCTTTTACTATGGCTTTTTTATTTTTTGGAGTTTCTTTTTTTATATATTTTATTATTTTATTATTTTTTACAATCCCTGTTCTCAAAAATGTTCCTCCCAAATCTACTGTAATAATTTTATTTCCGGCCATACTTGTCCTCCAGCCTAGTCACATCTTTTTCACTAAACTGTCCTTCTGAAATTTCTAGAACTTCTACCTTTTTTTTCTCGGCAAATAATCTGTGTGCAACATTTTTGTTAATCTGGACTAATTCTCCTTTCTTAACTTTGGTTTTCTTTTTACCAACTTGGACATATCCTGGAGTTAAAAAAAACCATGTCTCTTTTCTTTTTTTATGTTTTTGCAAACTTAATTTTTGATTAGGATTAACTTCTAGAATTTTCACGGTGCATTTTTTATTGAGGACAAATCGTCTAAAAAGTCCCCAAGGTTTTTTTACTGTTTTCATTTGGAATTTTTTGCAATTTTTTTTCTAATATGCTTGTCTCTATAACCTCTGGTAATCCCCCTCTTTTTCATATTAAGAAAATAAAACTAAACATATTTATAAAATCTTTCATAAGAAACTTTTATGCACGGAAAAAAAGAGTGTGTTCGATAATTTTATAAACCCTTTTTAGCAACTAATTTTAGTTAAATGGTGAAAACTAATCTAACGCCGAAAGGTGTGACTAACATGGAAACAAATCCAATTTATGACTTAAATGCGCAAGAATATAACCTTAAATTAGCTGAGGCTTTGAAAGGGCTTCCGGAGTTTGAGCAACCAGAATGGGCAGCATTTGTAAAATCTTCTCCAAGTAAAGAAAGACCAATAGATGACGAGGATTTTTGGCATAAGCGAGCGGCAAGTATTTTGAGACAAGTTTATCTTAGAGGATTTACTGGTGTTAATAGATTAAGAACAAGATATGGAAGTAAAAAAAATAGGGGATATGCACCTGAGAAATTTATGAAAGCTGGTAAGAAAATTATTCGGACTATTTTACAGCAAGCAGATAAAGCTGATTTTACTGAAATATTTATTCCTGCAAGGGGCGTTAAGAGTCAAAAGCCAGGTAGGAGATTAACTCCAAAAGGTAAGGAATTCATGGAGGGAATTAAATAAAATGGGATGGATACTTGAAAGTAATCAGGAAAATGGGAAAGTGGATCATAAACTTACCGGTCCAGGGGGAATTGAAATTGATGTGAATAGAATTCCTTTATTAGGAAATGGATTAGAACTAAAAAGAAGGGAACATTGTTATAGATTTATGGGTGATTCAAAATTAAATTATATCTGTGAGAAAATATAAAATGGCCTGGACAGTTATAAGCAAATACAATGGGGCAGATAAAGGAACAGAAAATCATGTTTATAGCATTGTAGGTCGAGAAATGGATGTAATGGGTGCTCAAAGATTTCATCCAAAAGTTTCTAAGAAAATAAGAGAACATAGAACAAGGTTGGAAAATGATTATGAATTAAAAAAAATTATTTCGAGGGTTGAAATATAAAATGGGAATAAAAAATCCACAGAAAAAGGAAAAGCTCGCGAATGCAGGCAAGAGAACTAAGTGGGCTCCTGTTTGGGTTGTTTTGAAAAAATATGGAATGGGAAAACGAGTTCATCCTTCTGCAATCACACGACATAGAAGAAGTTGGAGAAGGACAAAATTACATATCACACCAAGAAAACAAAGGAAATCGCACTTCGGATAAAATGGAAAAACAATATCATGTTGGGAGTTGTATGGAAGCTTCATTATCTTTAGAAGAATATCGAAATTTGGAATTTCCTAATTTAAAAAAAGTGAAATGGACTACATCTGCAGAAGGAGATATACGTCAAATCTTTTTTACACCGGACACCATGATCACACTTACAAATTCCTCTTCCGAAGGAACATTGGCTAAAATAAAAGGAAATATAGATAATATAGAATCTTCTCGTCAATTATGGGAAAAAATATTGGGAGGAAAATTCGAAGAAATTGAAAATGGCAACTAAAAAACCAGAACCTAAAACAGAGAAGATTGAAAGAGAATATGTTATCCCACTTAGAGAAAAGGTTCGGGTTGTGCCGAGATATAAGAAAACAAACAAGGCAGTTAAAACGGTTAAGGAATTTTTGGTTAGGCATATGAAAGTTTATGATAGGGATTTGAATAAGATTAAAATTGATAAATATTTGAATGAGGCTTTGTGGTTTAGAGGGATAAGAAAGCCACCTCATAAGATTAAAGTTAAAGCTATTAAAGAAGGCGACATTGTTCGAGTTGAATTGGCTGAACTTCCTACTAAATTGAAATTTAAGAAAGCAAGAGAAGAGAAAGTTTTGAAAAAGGCTAAAGACATCTTGGAAGGAAAAAAGACAAAGATGGCTAAGGTAAAGGAAGGTATGCAGGGAGGAGACGTGACACCAAAAGAAGGTGAGGCAGAAAAAGCGACGGCACCCAAGGGGGGTGTACCTTCTGACGAAGGCAAAGATAAAAAAGCCGAAGAAAAAGAAAAGAAGTCTGCGGTTGTTGAAGCAGGCGCGCAAATGGAAAAGGCGGCTGCGCAAAAAGAAAAGCACGCAACGCAAGCAGCAGGAAAACAAACTAAGCAAAAGCACCAAGTTAGAAAAGCTTTGGCGAAATAGAATTCTACAACAATAATATTTAAATAGGGAGAAAAAAGACTTTTGAAATGATAGATAACTTGATATTCATAGGAACGGTCCATTCAGATTCTAAATTAAAAAAACGTTTGGAAAAGTTATTGAGCTATCTAAACCCTGATATTATAACTGTAGAGTATACTAATGGAAGAGAAAGGGAGGAAAAAAAATTTTATCAATCTATACTTAATATATTAAAGAAAAAAGGTATTGGGGAAGAGGTGATTAAAGAATACATTCCGAAGATAGAAAATGAATCAACCATTTGTATGGATTATGCTCAAGAAAAAGAAATCTCTTGTTTTTTTATAGATAAGAGTACCGTCGCTGTAAAGAATCTGCTTTTCTTAACAGAGATGAAAACATTAAGAAAAATAACACAGATGAAAATATCAAGAAAAATGGGGAAAAAATCTAAGGATAAAATGGAGAGAGTGATGAAAAGGGAGCCTAAAACTGGAAAATTAATGCAAAAGATCTTCGATTCAGTATTTTATAATGAGCGTAACGTATCAAGAGAGAATAAATATATACTTCAAAGAGTATATGGAGATGATTTTATTGGGAAAAGAGATGAATATATGGCGGAATCCTTAAATACTCTCTCAGAATTTTATCCTAATAAAAAAATTGTTCATGTTGGGGGATTTTCACATCTCGCGAATCATGATTCTGATACTACTGTTGTAAATTTAGGGAAATTATTTCCAGAAAGTGAAAAATACTTATTACCTCAAGCAGATTCTTTATAATTTCTTATCAAATCTATTAATATCTCTCTGACATCTTTTAGAAATTGTTTCTTTCCAAGATTTATTTAAATCAACATTATGAGAATTTGCTAAACAAACTAGGGCAAACATGATATCACAAATTTCCTCGCACAAATGGAGAAAGCATCTGCACAAAAGGAAAAGAAATCAACCAAAACTGCTGGAAAAATGACCAAACAGAAACATCAAGTAAGAAAGGCTTTGGCTAAATAGTTGTTTTAAATCACAGTAATATTTTTAAAGGAATTTTTTATATTATTTTAATGGGCAGACAAACTCGTATTGCAATTGTCGGTTATGGAAATATAGGAAGAGGTGTTCATAAAGCAATTGGAAGAAATCTAGATATGAGTCTTGTGGGAATTATATCAAGAGATCCTGAAAGAGTAGAAAGAGAGATTAATAATGTTGATGTTTTTAATGCTAATAATGAGGACAAATGGAGCGGATTACTAGTTGATGTTGCTATGTTGTGTGGTGGTTCAGCAAAAGATCTTCCTGTGCAAGGACCTTGTTTTGCGAAATTTTTTAATACAGTAGATAGTTTTGACAATCATAAACACATAGGACCATATGCTAATGAAGAAACTGGAGAACTTATGCCTGGATATTATCAGGATATGGATGCTTCTGCAAGAAAAGGGAAGCATACTTCAATTATTTCAATAGGTTGGGACCCTGGAACATTTTCTATGGAAAGAATTTTAGCAGATTCTTTTTTCCCAGGAACAAAAGCTTATGGGTTTTATGGACTAAGTGAAAAAGGTGGATTAAGTATGGGTCATTCTGATGCAATAAGACGAGTTGAAGGTGTTAAAGATGCAAGACAATACACGCATGCAATTCCTGAGGCTATGGAAAGAGTAAAATCTGGTGAAAATCCTGATTTAAAACCAGGAGAAATGCATTGGAGAGAATGTTTTGTTGTTGCTGAAGAAGAATATGATATTGGAAAGATAGAAGAAGAAATAAAAAAAATGCCTAATTATTTTGAACCATATAGAACAGAAGTCTATTTTGTTAGTGATGAAGAAATGAAAAGAGACCATTCTGATATGCCACATGATGGGGTTGTAATAGCTGCTTCAGAGACTGGAGATAGAAATAAAATTTTAATTGAACATCAAAATACATGGGATAGTAATCCAGAAGCTACTGCTAGTATTATGGTTGCTTATGCAAGAGCTACTTATAGGTTAAATCAAAAAGGAGATTATGGAGCAAAGACAATACTTGATATTGCACCTGCTCTTATTAGTCCACATTCTAAAGAAGAATTAATAAAAGTTTAAGATGGAAGATGCTTCTGGTTTAGAACCTTTAAGTTCTGTTGTGAGTGAAGACCAAGTAAGAGAAATTGCTGAAGAGTTTGGGACACCTGTTTATGCTTATTCTGAGAGACTTTTAGAACAACAGGCAGATAAAGCTTTGGCATTTCCAAATGCTTTTGGGTTGACTGTTCGATATGCTATGAAAGCAAATTCAAATATTAATATTTTGAAAATATTTAATAGAAAGGGGCTGGATATTGATGCCTCTTCTGGAGAAGAAGCTGAAAGGGCTATGGCGGCTGAGATAAATCCTGCACAGATTTTACTGACTTCTCAGAAGGTTCCAAAAAATTTGAAAACCCTTATAGCTAAAGGTGTTGAATATAATGCATGTTCATTTCATCAGTTAAGAGAGTATGGGAAGTTAGGATTAAATTCAGAAGTTTCTGTGAGGATAAATCCAGGGTTGGGTTCTGGTGGAACAAATAGAACAAATACTGGCGGGCCTGCTTCTAGTTTTGGGATTTGGCATGAACAAATTCCAGAAATTTTAAGGATTGCAGGAGATTATAAATTGAATATAAGAAGAATTCATACTCATATTGGTTCTGGAAGTGATCCTGAAGTTTGGAAAAAAGTTGCTGGAATGAGTTTAGATATTGTTGAAAAATTTCTTGATGGGGGGCATCTTGTTCAGATATTAAATCTTGGTGGAGGTTATAAAGTCGGAAGAATGGATTATGAGAAATCTACTGATTTACAAGAGTGTGGAGAACCTGTTAAAGAATCATTTATGGATTTTAAAAGGAAGAATGGAAACGAATTAAAATTAGAAATTGAACCCGGAACTTTTCTTGTTGCTAATGCTGGTTGTTTGATTGCAAAAGTTGAGGATATTAAATCTACTCCAAATTATAATTTTTTAATAACAGATTCTGGAATGACCGAAGTTACTCGGCCATCTTTATATGGGGCGCAGCACCCTATTTCTGTTGTTCCTGGGAGAAACTCTTCTGATGAAGGTAAAAAGATTGTAGAATATATCGTTTCTGGAAAGTGTTGTGAATCGGGGGATATTTTGAGTCCTGCTGAAGGAGATTCTGAAGCATTAAAACCCAGAGAGTTGTTAGAAGCAAGTATAGGGGATTTAGCTGTTGTTGGGGGAACTGGTGCATATTGCTCGTCAATGAGTACTGCGGGATATAATTCTTATCCTAGAGCTGCAGAAGTTTTGATTAGAGAAAAACCTCAGTTAATAAGAGCCAGAGGTACCCTCGAGGATCTTACTCGTAATGAACTCAAAGTTGTATAATTAAGCAATTGCAGAGATTTTTATATTAAATAATTCTCTAAATAAAATGTTGAATCAATTGAGAAAAGAACTTCGAGAATCTGGAAATTCTGAAAGGGCTATTGCGTGTCAGAGATTTTTTAAAACAGGTAAGGGACAATATGGTGAGGGCGATGTTTTTCTTGGAATAAAAGTTCCTGTTCAAAGAGCAATTGCGAAAAAATATGATTTGAGTTTTGAAGAGATTCAAGAATTGTTGAATTCTGAAATCCATGAAGAGAGATTAATTGGTTTGTTGATTTTAATTAGGAATAAAAATAAGAAAGGTGCTTTTAAATTTTATTTGAAAAATACAAAAAGGATTAATAATTGGGATTTGGTTGATTTGACTGCTCATAAAATTGTTGGGGATTTTTTGTTGGATAAGGATAAGGCACTCCGGGGTGTACCCCGAGACATTTCTGGGGAAATGTCTACAAGGGGCATATTATATGATCTTGCTAAATCTGAAAATTTATGGGAAAAAAGAATTGCAATTATTTCAACATTTGCATTTATTCGGAATAATCAATTTGAAGATACTTTAGCGATTGCAGAGATTTTGTTGAATGATTCTCATGACTTGATTCACAAGGCAGTTGGTTGGATGTTAAGGGAAGTTGGTAAGAAAAACCAAGAAGTTGAAGAAGAATTTTTAAAGAAACATTACAAAGATATGCCAAGGACAATGTTAAGATATGCAATTGAGAGATTTGAAGAAGAGAAGAGACAGAAATATTTGAGGGGGAAATAAAATGAAAAAACCCATCAAAGAACTCCTAGAATTTGGAATTATTAATGTTGATAAGCCGGCAGGTTGCACTAGCTTTGATGTTGTTGCTAAGATTCGGGACATGTTGAAATTACGGAAGGCGTCGCATTTTGGAACACTTGATCCAATGGTGACTGGGGTTTTGCCAATTGCATTAAATCGCGCTTGTAAACTTACTGGATTTTTTATAAGACACGACAAGGAATATGTTGGAGAGATGAGGATTCATGAAGATGTTGAGTTGGATAAGATTGAGAAAATGATCAAGGAGAAATTTTTAGGGAAGATTATTCAGTTGCCTCCTGTAAAATCAAGAGTTAAACGGCAGGAAAGGGAACGGGAAATTATGAAATTTGAAATTTTGGAGAAAGATGGGAAGAACCTCAAATTTCATTCAGAAGTTGAAGGGGGAACTTACATAAGAAAATTGGTTCATGATTTGGGGCAAGCATTAGGAATTGTAGCGCATATGACTGGATTGAGAAGAACAAGAGCAGGAATTTTCAAAGAAAAAGATTCTATCAAGTTAGAAGATTTAGAAAAAATGAATGAAGATGATTTGAAAAAAATAATAATTCCTGCTGAAGAAGCGATAAAAAAAGTTTATCCTGTTGTACAAATTAAAAAAGCTAATTTAGAAAAGATTTTTACTGGAAAACCGATTCATAAAGAAGATTTGATGGAGATAGAGGAATATGATAAGGAACAAATTGTTTGTATTTTTGAGGAAGATAATTTTATTGGAATGTATAAAATTGTAAATGAAGAGGATGTTTTTGCTAAATCTATGTTTGTTATGCAGGAGATTAGGTAAATACACAAAAATTTAATAACAAACTCGCTTTCTTTTCTTTATGAAAAAAGCACTTCGACTTTATATTACTGGAACTGTGCAGGGGATATTTTTTAGGGCGTTTGTAAAGGAAAATGCAGAGAGGTATAATGTTAAAGGATTTGTTAGGAATCTTGAAGATGGGAGGATTGAGATTTTTTTAGAGGGAGATGCTAATAATGTAAATAAGATGATAGAATTATGCGGAAAAGGACCGCGCCATTCTCAAATAAAAAAAGTGGATATGAAACCAGAAAGGTTTCAGGATTTCAAGACATTTAAGGTATTGCATATATGATATTCACAAATTCTGATGGCGGCTCTAGGGGTAATCCTGGACCAGGGGCAATTGGAGTGATAGTTAGGAAAGAGGGAGAGATTCTTACAAAATATAGTTCTAAAATTGGAAAATTTGTGACAAATAATATTGCAGAATATGAGGCTCTGATAAAGGCCCTAGAATTAGCTTCAAAATGCACAAAAGGTGAAATTACATGTTGTCTTGATTCTGAATTGGTTGTGAAACAGCTTTTGGGAGAATATCGTGTTAGGAATCCTAAACTCTTAGAATTATTTTTGAAAGTGCAGAAACTTCAGGAAAATTTTGAAAAAATAATCTACAAACATGTTTCACGTTGGGATGATTTCCAACAAATCTGCGATGAACTTTTGAACGACGAATTAGATGCGGCAGGATATAAAAGATATAGGAAATAGTTACATTCCTAACAATTTATAGATAGCAAACACAGGCCAGACAATAGCTTTCAAAATTCCAAGAACTCCGTTCCAGAACGAAGTTGATGTTTGAAGGTAATAAATTACTGCCCCGATAAAACCAAGGAAATAAAATCCCCCTGTACATTCTTTTGTTCCATACTTACAATTTGTAGACAACTCTTTTTTTGTATTCCTCTTTTTCATTTTTAATTAAGGAATTTTTCATTTTTAAATCTTGCGAGTTAAATATATAAAACAAAAACTCTATTGAGTATTATGGAAAAGTTTTTTTGGGCAGACGCGATTGCAGATGACATAATCAAGCGAAAAAAGAAAAAAGAATATGTTTGTGCTTCTGGAATTACTCCTTCTGGGACTATTCATGTTGGAAATTTTAGAGAAGTTATAACAACTGATTTGGTTGTGAGAGCTCTACGAGATAAAGGAAAAAAAGTTCGGTTTATTTATTCTTGGGATGATTATGATAGATTTAGAAAAGTTCCTTCAAATGTTCCTAAGGAATTTGAAGAATATTTAGGAATGCCTGTAAGTGAAGTGCCTTCTCCTTTTGGAGGTAAAAATTATGCTCAATATTTTGAAAATGAATTTGAAAAATCTCTTAAAAAAGTGGGAATTAAACCAGAATTTATTCGGCAAAATTTAATGCATAAAAAATGTGCATATGCTCCTTTAATAAAAAAAGCGTTAGATGAACTTCCCAAAATTAAAAAAATTTTGAATAAATACAGAAAAGAACCTTTAGGGAAAGATTGGCTGCCGTTAGAAGTTTTTTGTGAGAAATGTAAAAAAGATTCTACTAAAATTTTGGATATTAAGGGATATAAAATTGAATATGAATGTGTTTGTGGACACAAGGATATTTTTGATTATCGTGAGAAAGGGCTTGTGAAGTTGAAGTGGCGTGTTGATTGGCCTGCTCGTTGGAAATATGAAAAAGTTGATTTTGAGCCAGGAGGAATTGATCATAGTGTTCATGGTGGAAGTTATATGACTGGAAAAGAAATTGTGAAGATATTTGATTATGAAGCTCCAATTTATCAATTATACGAGTGGATAAGAATTAAGGGAGGAACAGAGTTTTCTAGTTCAAAAGGAAACACAGTTACCTTGGATGAAGTTGAAGAAATTTATGAGCCAGAAATTCTTCGTTATTTATTTGTTGGGACAAGACCAAATAAGGGTTTTCAAATTAGTTTTGATGCTGATGTAATAAAGACTTATGATGAATATGATATGCTTGAAGAAAAATATTTTGATAAAACCGCGACACCTCAAGAAAGGAGAATTTACGAACTTTCTCAAATTGAGAAAAGCAAGGGCAGAAAAGAGAAACTTGGATTTAGACATCTTGTGACTTTTATTCAAACAGGGAAAATTCAAGAATTAAATGCTGAATCTAAAAAGCGAGCTGAAAAAGTTAAGAATTGGTTAAACAAATATGCTCCTGAAGATTTTAAATTTGAAGTTCAGGACAAGATTATGGTTAAGTTAGACAAGAAACAAAAGCAAGCTTTGAAAGCATTGAAAGAATCTTTGGCTGTTAAGGATTTTACAGAAGACGAGTTATTTGGTGAATTTTATAATATTTGTCAAGCAGTGGATATTCCTAACAAGGAATTTTTTGATGGAGCCTATGGAGTTATTATCAATAAAGCTCGTGGGCCAAGATTAGCTGCATTGATTCTTGCAATTGGGAAAGGGAAAGTTATTGAGTTGTTGGAGAAGATTAAATGATTAATGCAGAATTTTTTGATATTTTTGGTTTCTTTGGATTTGTGATAATTACAATCCTAGGAATATTAATTTTAAAACGCTATCATAAAGTGCCAGACTGGATTGGAGGTTTGTTATTGCTTATAGGTATTGCAGGTGCTTTAATCGATGGAACAATAGTAATTAAAACGTTTTTCTTAGGTGGTTGAAATAGTCAAGACAATAAATTTTTTTTAGGCTTTAGCCTTTCCCATAAATCTCAGTTCGCTCATCAACCAATCGTTCATCTAAAGTTCTTCTAGTTAAAAATTTTGGAAACAAAGATTTTGTTTCTTTTTTTCTTACACAATCATTTGAATAAACTATCCCATATCGGATATTACTTTTTGTCAATGAACCATTTATTTCTAAAAAACTTTCTCTAAGATTTTCCCATACCCCTTGGGAAACAGTGTGCATACCATCCCAATTATACCAATGTTTGTTGTGATGAAGATAGCCATATAGTTGAATTGCTAAATTTTGTAAACAAGCTTCACCAAAAAAACAACCATGAATTCTAATTTCATTTGGATTTTCATTCATAATTTGAATTAACGATTCCCAATCTGCACAATTAATATGTCCATGGGGATCAAATCTAGAATTATTGAAAACACCATTAGATTTCAGTCTTCTTTTTGGATTAACTAATTCTTTTCCATATAATTTCCAAAAAATCTCTTCACTAAAATCTCCCTCTGGCTTTGGAAATGCTTCGCTCATCACAACATAAGTATTTTCATTTTGGGCTATGTCTACAATTCTGTTAGCATATTTCCCAATAGATACTTTGTCTGTTGATAAAATGGCGAACTCTGGATGCACAATAAAATTGATTAATTTCATAAAGATATGCATTCTAATTCCCTATAAATGTCTTTGGGAAATTAAGTTTCTCCGAATCTAACAAAATATAAAAACTCCCTTCCCCTTATTTTAATATGGCATTAATTGTAAAAAACAATATACGAAAAGTTGTGAAAGAACTTGACAAAGAAAATTCTGTTTCTTCTGTTGCCGACGAAGTAGGAATTGCTCTTGAAAAAAAAGTTGAGGAGATTTTGGCAAACGCGATTGACAGGGCTAAGGCGAATGGGAGAAGAACTTTACAGGGAAGGGACTTGTAAAAAATGTACATATGTGAAAATAAAATTTATATTGAGAAACAAAAAGAAATAAAATCACGAGAAGAGTTAAAATTAGATATACGTGCTGGGTGTTTAAATTGTGATGGTTATCGTTTTGATTGTGCAGATAGGATAGATGTTGATGAGAATGGTGAACGAAAAAAAGTTTTGAGTGAATTTGTAAAATTTAAATAGTTCTAGAGATTTATTTTAAGATGGAAAAGGTTGATAAAGAACATAAAGAAGAAATTATGAAAAGAATTGAAGAGGCGGGAAATCCAGATAATTATGAAACTTCTTGGGAAGGGGGAGTTCCAAAGTCTAAGAAAAAATCAGAGGTGAAAAAGGGTCGTACTTCTAAAGCTCGAGGGGCGAGATTTGAGTTAAAAGTTCGGAGAGACCTTGAAGATAAAGGAAGAGTTGTGGATAAGTGGAATAATAATGTTGATTTGGTTGAAGACAAGTTGGTTATTGCAAAGCGAAAGTATAATCCATATTCAAGAGCCATGACAATCGGTACTGGTTTTCCTGATTTTATTTCAATCAAATATATTCATGAAGGAGTTTATAGTGTTATTGGGGTGGAAGTGAAAATGAATGGAACTCTTTCAAAAATAGAAAAAGAAAAGTGTTCATGGTATTTACAGAAAAAGATTTTTTCAGCTATCTGGATTGCTAAGAAGGGCGAGGCTCGGGGACAAATCGTTTATGATGATTTTTCTGAGAAGTATGGAGACAAGTACAATAAAAGTTGAATCACTTCTTTGTTTTGATATGGATAAAAGAGAAAATCAAACCGCAAACAAAACATACTACTCCTGCCCAACGAGTGAGGTTTTGAGCTTCTCCTACAGCATATCCTGTTAAATTAAAAGATACCAGAATTAATGCGCCAGCAAGGAATATGATTGACATTCCTGGGGAGAATTGTTTTACCAAACTTCCAAGAGTTCTTCCTTTATCTAATTTTTGCATTTCCTCTTTAGCTTTTTGCATTATTCCTTTTTGTTCATATCCATGCCTTCCTACTAAATTAAATTTTTGGTATGCGTCGTCAAGTTTTCCCTGTCTTTTATATATTATTCCTGCTTGATAAGCATTTGTAACTAATTTCTTTCGTGCTTTTTCTCCTTTTTCTCCATGTGCTCGAACATCTCTGTAAGCTACCCTTATACCTTGCAATGTCCTGTCTAATTCTTTTTCTCCTTCATAGTTTACTAATGTCTTACTTATTCTTTTTTCTGTTCTAATTGATTTTTTCTTTGGAGGCATATAATATTAAATTAAACTTCATTTAAATATTTTAGTATAATAAAACTTAAATTAGGGTTTGTATTTAATTGTGTATGAAATTAACAATTTTAATTGTAATTTTATTTATGATTTCGTTTATTTCTGCATTGTGTGAAGATGGACAGATTGATATTAATACTGCATCTTTAGAAGAACTTGATGAACTGTCTGGAATTGGACCAGTTAAAAGTCAGGCGATAATTGACGCCCAACCTTTTAATTCTGTAGATGATTTAATAGATGTTTATGGGATTGGGCCAGCTACATTAGAGAAAATAATTAAACAGGGATTAGCTTGTGTTAAAGGAGAAATTATGGAGGAGGAAATTGTTAAGGAAGATATCCAAGAAGTTGTAGCAGTTGCAGAAGTTGAAAAAGGCAAAGATGAAGAAATTGAATTAATTATATTAACGACACAAACTATAAAAAGCCCGGATAATAAGGAAAACAAAAGCAATTACGCGCTATACGGGTTTGTGGGTTTTTGTTTTGTGTTAGGGATTTTATTCATGTTGCGGAGAAAAAAATATAAAAATGAATTCAGATGAAACAAAAAATATAAAGGTATTAATGATACTTGAAGTTCTTGGAAGACCTCCAGAACATTTAACCGAAACTCTTGAGAATCTAATAAAGCAAATTGATGAAGAGAAAGGAGTGAGTGTTAAGAAAAAAGAAATAAAAGAACCTTTACCAATGAAGAACAAAATAGATTCTCTTGAAAAAGGGGGCAGTGAAAAAATAAAAACTGAGGATTTTTATACAAGTTTTGCAGAAATTGAATTAGAAGTAGAAGAGATTATGTATCTTGCTATGTTAATGTTCAAATATATGCCGGCCCATATTGAAATTATTTCTCCTGAATTAATTACTCTAACAAATAATGGATGGAATGAAATACTCAATGAATTAACTAGGAGACTTCATGGTTATGATGAAGTTGCGAGAGTGATACAAGTTGAAAAAGGAATTTTAGAAAGAAAGCTTAAGGAATTAACAGGGGGACAAGAGAATAAATGATAAGTGGAAATTTGTCTATTATGGCTTCTGAAACAGGATATTGCCATGTTCCAATTAGGCGAAGTTTGGATGCTGGAAAAATTAATCCTGAAAAAGAAAAGATTATCGTAAGCGAAAAATTAGAAAATGAAAGAAAAAAAGTTCAACCGATTTATAATGCTCAAGGAGAAATAGTAGAGTATGATAAATATGGGAGACACTTAGATATTATTGATTGATTATTTTTTCTTGCCTTTTGCAATTTTCAAAAGATTAACTGGTTTTTTTGCGCCCTTATATTTTTTCTTGAAAAACCAGATTAGAAAACCAATTGCAACTATTAAAATTAAAATCCCAATTATTTTTCCGGTTGAACTAGGTTCTTCTTTTTCCTGACAAGTTCCTACACAGCAGATATTATCTTTTGCACGAATTATTTCTTCACTACTGCACACTTCATCTCTAGAACAAATTGGATATCCTCTTTCTGCACAAGTCTGAGTTGTATATTCAGGTTGGGGCACTTCTGAAGGCGTATAATTTGTTAAAAATTTTACAGAAATTTGTGAATAAATTATTTGAGTTCCTTGTTTTGCTTTTATATGCCCTTCAACTTCAAACTCTTCTTCAGATGTGAAAGTCAATTCTATTGGAAGATTTGAATTAGGATCAAGTTTGTTTATATTTTCTTCTGACACTGTTACATAATTTTTTAATGAATTGGACAATGAGAGAGTGATATCTTTTATTGCTTCATCTCCTGTGTTATAAAGATAAATTGTTCTCCTTGTTTCTGAATCGGTTGGAACAGAAACAATTACTTTTTGTGGTTCAAATTTAAAGATTTCTTGTTCTTGAATTTCTATTGCTGGAATATCAGCAGGAATATTGTAAATTAAATCAGCTGTGCTTAACTCAATTATTTTGAATTCTGATTCTTGTAATTCAAAAAGGAAATCTATTTCTTGTTTTTGACCTGATTTTAGAATTATTGAATCTTTGTAAGTTTCTCCAGAAGCATTTGCATTTTCTTTTGTTTTTATTTCAATTGTTATTTCTCTATCTTGTAAATTTTGGACCTCTATTGAAAATTCATTATCATTTGCAAAACCAGGATTTACTGAAAAGTCTGCTGTTTTATTGTTTATTGTAAAATCTCTTTTTATATCTTCTTCACTTATTTCACTTCCTTTCATGTATTTTATATTTTCTAAAGCAATAGAATAATTATTTGATTCTTTTCCTGAAAGTAAAGCATAAATGTAATATTCATCATTGATTTTTCTTATATCATATTCGAGGGGGATTCTTACATGTGTTCTGTAAAAAAATACATTTTCTTTTTGGAGGGGCTGGAGGAAATTGCCAGCAACTTTTGCAATCAAAGTTTCTCCTTGACTGAATTCTTCTTTTACATCAAATTCTACTGCAGAAATTATTGGGAAGATTAAAAGAAATAAAAGTAAGAATGCAAATGTTTTCATTTTATTTTCCCATCTCTTTTAGTTTTTTTAGAACATTATCTAATTCACCTTTTGGCTTATGGGCAGAAGCTGGTCTTCTTGCTGGTCTCTGGGTTGGGGGAAAAACTCTTCTTTGAGTTGGTCTTTGTCCTATTGCTGAAGAAGGTCCTGGGGGGAATCTAGGTGGACCTCTCGAACTTGGACCAGATTTTCCTCTCTTGAATTTAGATTTTATCTTAAACCAGAATTTTCTCAATTTATCTCTGAATATAATTCCTATTGCTAATAAGAGTATTAAAATTCCTAAGACCAAGATTAATACATAATTTGTTTCTTTAGTTTCTTTGATACAACATAAATCAAAAGAAGGACAATCATCAGAGGTTGTTTCTTCATTATTGGAACATGTGGTTTTACATTCTCCTCCTCTTGCTTCACATTCTGATACATCGTCGTCCTGAACAACGCATTCTCCTTTTACGCAACATCTTTCAGAATCAGCAGCATCTGTAAATGTTCCTCCTAAACAAATCTCATCAGATGCGCATTTTTCGCCATCTTGAATAGAACAACTTTCTAAAAGTCTTTGTGTATCACAGCAAACATTAGCAAAACAACCAGAATAATCTAACTCTTTTCCTCCTGCTTTATTGCAGGCTGAACTTGACATACAATAATTTCCTTCTTCCTCACAATCAAGATCTGACTCATCTACAAAAAATGTTTTTTTAGGCCAAACAGAAAATAATATGAAAGCTGTATTTTGGATGTTTCCTTGCCAACACCCGTCTGTTCCTTGAACTTCTTCAAGCCAAGTTTTTGCATTTGTTTTTTGTTCGAGTTCTTCGCTTTGTAAAGAATACAGGGCAACAGCAGTATCATAAAATTTATCTCCTGATTCAGACCAATACTCATTTTCTTTTTGCTTCAATAAAAGTTCATCTTTGAAATTATTGGTTAAAGAATACAAAAAAGATTCTGGAACAAACTCTTGATTTTCTTCTGCCATTGTTATTAGATAGGGCAAGTAAGGAGAAATATTATGACCTCTGAATTTTAAAATAAGTGCTGCCCAGAGAGTGGCTTCATAATTACATGCTGTTCCTTGCTTGAAACAAAATGAATTTATTTTTTCAATTGTTGTTCCTTCTGCTGAAGCAGAGTTTAATGTTTTTGAAATGTAAAAAATTCCTGAGTCTTTCTTTTTGTATAATAAACTTGTAGAAAAAGTTTCATCACAAGATATGGTGAATTCTTCTTCATAACATGAAGGAGAAACTTTTAACCAGTAATCATCTTCATAACGCTTTAAACAACTACCTGCATCTCGATTTATTTTTTTGTCTTCGCTAATTGAAATTTCATGTGAATCTCCTTGATAAATTATTGAACAATCTGATGGGTTTGTTGGGTCTATTTGCAAGAGCCAATCAACATCTGGAGGATTTATTTTTTGGCCTAACAACCAGTTCTCTGATTCATCTGTGTTAACTCCGACAGAATTTAATGCGAGAATTGCTTGAGCTGTTGTTTTTACTTTGCATCCAGAATCAGGCCAGCATTCTTCATCAGTTGCATCATTTAGAACTTCTGTCTTACATCTATCTATTGTTAATAAGGAAAATATTTTTTCTTCTGAAGAAAGAGACGAACATTTTCCAGTTACTTTGTCTTCAAGACAAGCATAACCTTTTTCAGAAACTGTTGCATCTTGTGCTACCACCAAGGAAATCATCAAGAGAAAAATAAATAATATCACACCTATTTTCATTTGATTATAAGTTAAGTGTTATTTTTAAAAGTTGTCTTGTTTGATTTCTTCTTTGGTTTATTATTCTGAAAACTCTTTCTAACAACATAATTAACAGGATTTTTTATTAATTTACAAAGATTGTCTGGCTCGCAAACCCCAATTCCTTTATAAAATTCTTGACAATTCGGAGGCATGATTGATTTTTTTCTAAAACTCCAGGAAAATTGTGATTTAATATAACCTTGCTTGAGAGGAGGTTTGTTTTTTTTATTCCATTCTTCAATTTGTTTTTCAATTTCATCTTTGTCCATACCAACAGAACGGAACAAATTGAGCAAAACAAATAGGGCTCTTTTTTTTCCATCTATAATTCCTTGTAGAATTTTTTTTACACAAGGAGGAAAGTTTTGTTCAGAAAGATTTGAAATTTGAATTGGTTTGAATTCTCTTTTGTTATCTTCTTGTTTTTCTGGATTATCTTCTTTATACCAATCAAGTGCTTGCATCAAGAGTTCGCTAGCTTCATTTTCTTGAGAATCTGGCATAAAATTCTTAACTTTGACCTTAAATGGATCTGCATCTCTTGGATGAAAATCTGCAACATTTTCTGGCACAAGAACAACACTTGCTAAGGCTGTTTTTTCATGTAAAGAATATGGCATCCGAAATAAATGTCTTGGAGAAACTAAAACTAAATCTGGCATAACTTCTTTTGGAGCTTCAAAATCTTTAACATATTTATTTGGTTTTGACAAATCACTGACCCTCTCTATTAATTTTTCCTCAATTGTATGCATTATATATTTTGTTATTATTCTTGGCCATTCTGGAAACATGTCTGAAGTTTTCACATTATTGATTTCTTTAGGAAATGCTTTCCACGGAATAATTAAATGAAAACCCTTACTTCCAGAAAATTTAACTCCTATGTTTTTTATTCCATGAAACTTTAACATTTCTATTATTATTTCTGCCATAATTTTGCTATAATCTAAATATTTGCTATCAATATCTAAAAGTAAATCCCATCCCACCCTTAATTCATCAAGTTGTTTCTCATTCATATCTGTTGAAAGTTCTAAAGGGTCTCTCCAAAGTTCCTCTGAACCATGAAGAGATGTGGCTCCTTTTTTTACTAATTCAAACATGTCTCCGGAATATTGAAATGTATCTGGGCGTTTTCCAAAACCATCAAAATAACGTGGAGAAATTTCTCTATTTTCTGAAAATTCAAATATTGCTTTTTGTATTTCTGGCTTGGAATAATATAATTGGGTTATGTTTCTTATTCTTTGTTCGTTGACATTTGGCATAAGGAAAAAAACCGTCAAAAGTTTAAATAAATACCTCATCTAAACTATAACAATACTTAAAAAATAAATCCTACTTTAAATTAGATGTTAGTTAAATTAGATAATCCTTTGCTTCTTTCAAAGGTGATTGATATTCTCTCTGAACTTGTAACAGAAGTCAGGATAAAATTTAATGAATTTGGACTTAGCATAGGAGCGATTGATCCTGCTAATGTAGCATTGGTCAGCTTTAAATTACCAAAAAGTTCTTTTAGCCAATTTGAAACTGGAGAAGAAGTATTGGGGATTAATCTTGATGATTTAAAGAGGATTTTGAAAAGATGTGGGGGTGGAAGTTCATTGATTTTAGAAAAAAAAGAAAACTTTTTGAATATTCTAATTCAAGATAAAATCAAACGAAATTTTAGTTTAAATTTGATTGAAGTTGAAGCTGAAGAAAAAGAAATTCCAGAATTAGAATATACTGCGCGGGTAGAAATAAGTTCTTCAGATTTAATTGATTCTGTTGAAGATTGCTTGGTTGTTGCAGATGCTTGTTCATTTATTGTGCAAGAGGGAAAATTTATTATTGAAGCTAAAGGAATAAATTCTGCAATGTCTGAGTTTTCTGGAGATGAAGCAAAAATTGAGGCAGAAAATTGCAAGGTGAGATATAGTTTAGAATATTTGCAAAAATTTATGAAGGGAGCAAAACTTGTTGAAAAAACAATTTTGAATTTTGCAGAGGACCACCCATTGAAATTGGACATCAAATCAGAACACATGGAACTCAATTTTTTGTTGGCTCCTAGGGTGGAAAATGAAGATTGATGATAATCGATGAAGAAAATATTCAAAGGAATATTGAACGAATAATTAAAGCTGAAAAAGTTGGTTCTTACAATCTTATTAATGAAATACTCTCTAAAAAAAGAATTAACTGGTATGAACAAAACAAATCTAAACTTAATCTTATGGGGTCAGATCCAAGAAAAGCATATCAAATGATTCTTTTAGAATATATGGGGCTTAATCCTAATGAAGTCCCTGTTGTTTTTGAAAATAAAAAAAGAATAACCTGGAATTCTTATAATTGGTGTCCTGTTTTAGAAGCTTGCAAAAGATTAAATTTAGACACAAGAAAAATCTGCAAAGCAGGCTGGGAAAATTCTGTTCAAGAAATGGTCGAATTAATAAATCCTAAATTAGAATTTTCCAGAAATTATAATATTCTACGACCTCATGGAGATTACTGTGAAGAAACAATAGAGTTATTAAATTAACATTCGTTAAAATTTTCTTAAAGTTTATAAATAAGAATATCGTAAAACAGATATGGAAAAAAAGGGGCAAGTAACTATTTTTATTATCATTGCCATAATAATTGTTGCTGCAGGAGTTTTAGTTTATTCATTTTATCCGCAAATTAAATCTAGTTTGGGTGGAGGCATAAAAAATCCGCAAGCATTTATCCAAGAATGTATTGAAGATGAGCTTGAAGAAACAGTAGAATTAGTTTCTTTGCAAGGCGGGGATTTTAATCCAAAATTTTTCAGCACCTTTGATGGTATAAAAATAAAAAATTTATGTTACACTGCACAATATTGTGCGCTATGCTCTGTTCAAGAACCACAATTAAAACCATATATTGAAAGAGAAATTAAAGAGAATATTAAAGATACAGCTGATGCTTGTTTTAATTCTTTGAAAAAGAGTTATGAAAAAAAAGGATATAATGCTGTTTTGAAACCAGGAACAATAGATATTGAACTTTTACCAAAGAGGATTGTTTCTGTTTTTAATTATTCATTGACATTAACAAAAGGGGGCGACAGTGAAAGATATGATTCCTTCTCAGCAGTCTTGAACAATAATCTTTATGAACTTATTGCAATTGCCAATAGCATACTCGAATGGGAAAGAAATTACGGGAAGACTGATGTGACAATATATATGGATTTATATCCTAATTTAAAGGTCGGACAAAAACTTTTAAGTGATGGAACAAAAATTTATATTATAACAGATAGGAATATTGGAAATAAATTTCAATTTGCTTCAAGGAGTCTTGTACTTTCACCAAGTGGATATTGTTAAAATGAAAAGAATAAAAATTATCTTTGGTTTGTTTTTAATGATTTTCTTAGTTGGCTTTGTCAGTGCTGTTTGTTGCGAGAGAACAGTAGATGAGGGCGTTTGCGTGGATGTTGGAGACGAGCAATATTGTGATGATACATATAGGATAGATGACACAGCATGTGAATCCACTCAATATTGTTCAACAGGAACTTGTGTAAATAATGCAGAGGGGATATGTATGACTTCTTCATCATCAGCATGTGATCCTAATTTAGGGGGATATTGGTATGCTGATATTGCAGATAACATTGCAGAATGTAAACCTGGTTGTTGCTTTATTGGAGAAGGCACGTCTTTTATTCCAAAAACAACATGTAATAAAAGGTCTGCAGACATAGGAATTTCTCCAGATTTCAGGCAAGATATGGCTGAAGAACAGTGTTTATTGAGTGCAGGACCAACCACAAAAGGAGCATGTGTTTTTGACACAGATGACGGGAAAAAATGTACAATTGAAAAGAACGAAGATTGTGAGGAGGGGGTAGGCAAGTCTTTTCACGCAGGACTTTTATGTAGTGCTCCGAAATTAGGAACAACTTGTACAATGACGGAGAGAACAAAATGTGCTGAAGGCAGGCATGAAGTTGTTTTTGAAGACAACTGTGGTAATGAAGCGAATGTTTATGATGAAAATAAAGTTGACAATATTGATTACTGGACTTATATGAAAGATTTTACGTCGAGCGAGATTTGTGGATATGGAGAAGCAAATACAAATTCAGCAGACTGTGGAAATTGTAATTATCTTGCTGGAAGCACTTGCGGTTCTACGAGAGGAACAGGAGTAACTCCAGACTCTGGAAATTATGTTTGTCGAGATTTGAGCTGTACTTATAAGGGAGAAAAAATAGCACACAGAAGTGCTTGGTGTTCTCAACCCTTATCTGATTTTGAAGTTGCAAAGCCAGGAGATTTGTCCTATAGACTCTATTGTTATAATGGGGAAGTTGATTGGAAATTATGTGATAATCAAAGAAATGAATTGTGTAAAGAAGAGGTTCCCGGGCAAGCTAATTGTGTTCCAAATAGATGGCAAACCTGTATATTCCAAAATAGTTCAAAAGATTGTTTGAACACAGACCAAAGAGATTGTAAGATCTTGGAAGAAGTAAGCAGAAAGAATGCAGAGGGAGAAGATATATTATTCTTGGATTATACATACACCTATGATGATAATGGAACTATAACAAGTGAGTCTAGGGAATTTATAAAAGCAGTTTGTGTTCCTCGTTATACTCCTGGATTTGATTTCTTGAATCCTGATGATCCCATACTAGGGGTTTCTCCCCAAATAACTCCTACAGATGTTTGTAGTGGTGCCAGTGTAAGTTCTGTTGCAGGATATCGCAAGGGAGTATTAAGTAATTGGGAGGCTAAAGACGGCAAATGTTTTGGAGAATGTGTGAAAGATTGTGAAGGTGCTCTTTTAGTGCCTGAATGTCAGCAAATTTGTTTTAATAAATGTCCTGCTTCTGAGTCTTTTATGGATAAATCTGGTTCTGGATTATTAGCAGGTATTGTAGACTTAAACAATGATTGGGCAACAAATCTAGAAGGGTTTTGTGTTTCTCTTGGGGATTGTGGAGTAAAGGCAAACTATATTCAAAAAAATAGTTATTATTCGTGGAAAGAACTTTTTATAGGAGATAATATTAGTAAAACAAGCATACCTAATGCAGATAGTTATCAATAAAATGGGTGAGAAAAAAACAACAAAGAACCTCCTGGCGCTTGTGCAGATTTCTATTTTGCTAATTGGTATTCTCGCTTTTACAAACATTATTTCTGCACAGCCATCAAGTGCACCTCTATCTACAAGTGTTATGAAAAAAGTTGTGATTAAATCCAATGAATCTTATCAAGAATCAAACAATAATATTGGGCCAACTGGTCAAGCTACATGGGTTCCTGTTCCTGTAGCATTACAAATGGGTGAAGCAGTTGGGAATTTTTTGCAAGGACTTATTGGAAAAATTAGTGTAAGTTCTTCAATTATTAGTAGTGGGCTTTTTTGGACTGCTGTTGTTTGGGCAGGTACTTTTGCAATGATATGGGTTTTTGGTGGACAAGAAGTAGATGAAGCCCTTTTTTGGGCAAACGCATTTGGAGCTTCTCTTGGTCTTGGATTTACTACTGGAAGTCTTTCAGGAGGATTAGCAGCAGGATTAGGAGCAACAGGAACATTAGTCCCTGGTATAGGTTGGACTATTGGAATAATAACAGCATTATATAGTTTATGGCGTATGACATTAAGAGTAGACGATAGGGCAGTTGTATTTGATTGCAAAACCTGGCAACCCCAAACAGGCGGAAATGATTGTAGAAAATGTAATGATGGTGAATTCCCCTGTACAGCCTATAAATGTAGTAGTCTAGGGCAGAAATGTGAATTAGAAAATGAAGGGGATAATGCAAGATGTATATATAAAGACCCAACAGATAACACTCCCCCTACGATAATCCAAAGACAAGATTCACTATCCTCTACAGATTATTCTTATGAATCAATATCTACAGAAGGGGTTGAAATAAAATATAAGGGAGGTTGTTTGCCTTCTTTTGAATCATTTACTTTTGGAATTGAATTGGATAAAGAAGGCAGATGTATGATGGAAAATCATTTGGCAGAATTCTCAGAAATGGTACTTAGTTTTGGAAGTGATGACTTGGAAATAAATCACACACAGATGCTATCTTTTCCTGTGGGAGGAAATTATGAATACTATGTAAGTTGTGAAAGTGCTAATGGATATGCTAATGTCGGTGCTTTTTTATTCAAATTCTGTATCGAGCAAGAAGATGATTCAACTCAACCAAATATACAAGGATTTAATTTATTGGATAGTACACCAATAAGTTATTTCGATGAAGAGGAAGAACATGAAACAGATGTAATAATTTATGTTAATGAACCATTATTTAACGTCGAAAATGGATGTAAATGGAGTCACTCTGATAAAGAATATGATGATATGAAAGGGAGTATGGCTTCTTGTTCAGATGACCCTGCTAAATTTACTACATTTAATATGCAGATAAGCTATTCCTGTTCTGGAACATTGACAGGATTAGAAAATGGAAAAGAAAACAAGTTTTATTTCAGATGTAAGGATGCAACTGGGAATGTGAATACGTTTTCTAAGGACTTAACATTAATAGGCTCTCGTCCTTTGATAATAGATTCTGTTGGTCCCGAGGGAATAATAAAGGGAGCTTCTCAACTTGTTGAAGTTACTTTAGAAGCAGAAACTTCTGAAGGATATAAAGATGGAATAGCAGATTGTTATTATAGTGATACTGGAAATTATGATGATTACACAAGATTTACAGATACGCGCTCTAACAAACACTCTACTAAAATTGACATTCCAGAAGAAACTTACAAATATTATATTCAATGTATTGACATGGCAGGAAATGTCGATATTGAAACAATTTCATTTGAAGTTGAAACAGATTTTGAGGCCCCATTGGTGATAAGAGCATATTATGAAGGGGGGGATTTGAATTTAATTACAAATGAATTGGCGGAGTGTGTTTATTCTACTGATTCTTGTAGTTATAATTTTATAGATGGGGTTAGCATAATAAGTAGTGATGATATTCTTCACTCTGTTACATGGAATACAAACAATAATTTATATGTGAAGTGTCGGGATGAATATGGAAATCAACCGAATAATGGATGTAGCATAAGTGTACGACCATTTGAATTTTTCTGATTGTTAAAAAAGTTTATAAGTTATGGGTGTTATTTTTAGATATGAAAAAAAGGGGTACTTGCGCTTTGACATTGCGGATTAGAAAAAATATTTGTCCAACGTCAAAACGCGCGCAAATGAAGTTATCTTTTGGAATGATTTTTTCTATTTTTCTTATAATTATATTTATTGCTTTTGCGGTTTATGCGATAATCAAATTAATTGATATGCAACACACAATTCAGATTGAAACATTCAAAAATGATTTGCAAGGGGATCTTGATGCAATTTGGCAGAGTTCTGGAGAATATAGTCAAGAATTTGAATATTATTTGCCTAATAAGATAGATTCTGTTTGTTTTGATGAAAATAATTATATGTATTTTGAAAGTGAAGAAATTCTTGTAGGGGAAACTATTGAACACATCAATGTTAATGCTTTTTGTGTAGATAATATTGACGGAAAAGTAAGTATGACTCTTGTTAAAGATTATGGAGAAATCTTGGTGACAATAACAGAATGAAAAAAGGCGCGTTACAGATATCTTTTGGTTGGCTTTTTGCGATTATTGTAGGAGCGTTTATAATTTTCCTTGCGATTTATGGAGTTACAAAATTTATGGGCACAGAACAAGAAACTATCGACGCTAAAACAAGTAATGAAATTGGAATCCTTCTTAATCCATTAGAAACTAGTTTTGAATCTGCAAAAACTACTTCTTTTTCACTTCCAGCAGAATCGCGAATTAGTAATGGTTGTAATGATAGGGGAAATTTTGGTAAACAATTAATTTCTGTTTCGCAAAAAAGTTTTAACAAATGGACAGAAACAAATCTTGAAGCGAGTTTTCTAAACAAATATATTTTCTCGCGCGAAACTGTTGAAGGAAAGAATTTTTATATTTTTTCAAAGCCATTTGATTTTCCTTTTAAGGTTTCTGATTTAATTTATATGACCTCTTCAAAAGAAACATATTGTTTTGTTGATGCTCCAGAAGATATTGAAGATGAAATCAAAACAATTAATCAAGCAAATCTTTTAACAGAAGATTGTTCAGAGAATAGTATTAATGTTTGTTTTTCTGGAACTTGCGATATTAATGTTAATTATAATCAAAATTATGTGAAAAAAGAGAAGGAGCTATTGTATTTTGTTTCTGATTCTTTGATGTATGCTGCGATTTTTGCAGACCCAGATGTTTATGAATGCCAGTTGAAAAGACTTATGCAAAGAGTAAAAGAACTTTCATCAATATATCTTGATAAAGCAATCTCTGTTAATGAAAGAGGTTGTAACTTGGATATAAATACTGATTTAATTGAATTTAACAGGCTTGCGGGAAATTTTGTAGATTCAAAAGATAGTGATTCGGGAAATATTTTGGGATTCAGCAGTATTGTTGAAGATCTTGAAAATAAAAACGATGCGGGAGGTGCGTGCGGATTATGGTAATAAAAATGAAACCCACCGACGGGTTTTCTATCCTACGTCCCAATAGAAAATTGAAAATAATTCTGAACAAAGGAGGGCAAATGAAAATTCAGCAGACAGCATTTATGCTCATAGCAGTTACATTGTTTTTCATACTTGCTGGATTGTTTGTGTTTGTATTGAGATTTTCTAATATAAAAGAAGCTTCAAGAATAATTGAAGAAGAAAATGCTATGCTTCTTGTAATTAAATTGGCTAATTCTCCTGAATTTGCGTGTGGAAATTCATTTGGGAATAGTCGGACAAATTGTGTTGATGGAGATAAGATTATGATGTTAAAAGAACATATAACAGATTATTCTGGATTTTGGGGTGTTGCTGAAATAGAAATAAGAAAAGTTTATCCTGATTCAGAAAGTACTTTGTGCACTTTGGGAAATTATCCTGATTGTGGGATTATTGAAATTTACTCAAAAAATGTGAATAAATTACCTGCTTCATCAAATTTTGTTTCTTTATGTTGGAAACAAGATTCAGATATGGGAGTTTATGCTAAATGCGAGCTTGCTAGATTAATGGTGAGTGCAGAGGATAAAACATGAAATCAAAACGCGCGCAAGAAGAGATGGTTGGATTTGCATTAATTATTATAATAGTATCTGTGATTTTGCTTGTTTTCCTTGGTTTTTTCTTACGAAATTCAAATAATGTAGAAATTAAAAGTTACGAAGTCGAGAGTTTTATTCAATCGGTTTTGCAAACTACAAGTGATTGCGAGGATGCTGGAGGATTTTTATCTGTTCAAAAGTTAATTTTCAGTTGTGAGTCTCTGGAAGAATGTCTGAACGGCAAAAGTGCTTGTGAGATTTTGAATTCCACATTAGAAAAGATTAGTGAAGAAAGTTGGAATGTGGGGGAAGATGCGCCCATAAAAAGTTATGAATTAAAAATTCTTTCTGAAAATACAGAAATTTTCCTGTTTAAAGAAGGCAATATAACTAAGAATTATAGGGGAGCTTCGCAACCATTTACTAGAAGAGGCAAAGATTATGAGATGTCTTTTAATCTATATTATGACTAAATCTTCACATTAATTGAAATTGTATCTACTAAAATCACTGGCCTATGTCTTACTCTGTTTTTGGTTTTTTCTTCTTTTAATTCTATAAAACCAAATCTTTCCAAAAGTTTAACATCATCATTTACTGCCTTAAATCCCCTACCTAATTTCTTAGCTAATTCATAGATTGATTGGGGTTTTTGGTTCTTAATTACATGTAAAATTCGTGCTTTTTCGTTGCTCAAAAGCTGTCTTAAGGCCAAAATACTGGAAAAATCATAGTCTTCTTTAGCAGAATCTTTTTTAAAAATAGAAAATGCTCCCTTCTCTCTCTTTAGTGTAATTTCTCTTAATACCATTCTCGACGGTAAATCATATGGTTAATTTCTGAACATATATATGTAAAAGATATGTCACAGATATATGTTTTTTCATATAATATATTATAATAATATACCCTATGTTAATAAACCTTTCTTTTTTGAATTTTATGAAAAGGGCGTTACAATACACAAGTGACAACGCAAACCTTATAAGCAAAAATAATAGAAAATAAACCTTTTTGTATTGGAGGCCTGAATTTAACAACAACCTTTTTAAACAAAAACTCTTGAAAATCATACACTCTTCGGAGTGATCTATGGGGGTTAATATTCATCTCGGCATGATGGCTACCCTATACCATCAAGTTGAGGCGAAGTTGTCATCGACAACATGTTATATAGAGTTGAAAGGAGGTTAAAAAGAAAAAATATGAAAAATACTTTTAAGAAAATATCTGCCGTAATTGGTAGTGTATTAATGGTTGGAATGACTATGGGTGTTGCTGCTGCTGCAAACTATCCCGCACCTTTCGTGGTTGGGGGAAGCGCAGACGCTGCAATTGTTTATGGTACTGGAGTTGGTGTAAACCCTTCAGATTTAGTCCAAGCAGGATATGTACAAACAAACTTAGCATCTGTTACAAGCTCTTCAGGAGGAACTCCTACAGGAGATAATATCCAAATTGCTAAATCCACTGATAAGTTTAATCTTATGAACAATCTAAGTGCATTTTATTCTAAGATTGATGAAGGAGAATTGACTACAGTCTTAGCAAAAGGCGTGTATAGTAATAATGATCATGACGATTTTAAGTATGAACAAGATATTGTTTTCCAATCAGGTAATCAATTGACACACTTTTTAGATAGTAAATTTAATGGTGATAAACCTGTATTTGGTTTTGAAATGTCTAGTGGAACAAAGATATTAAACTATACCTTGAAATTTACTCCGGATGATGCAGAAGGAACTGATGTTTCATGGAGTGGAATAGTAGATAGTGAATTACCTTTATTCAGTACTCCGTATTATGTGTTAGCAATGACTAATACAACTGCTACAAATCATAAGATAACTCTTCTTAATTCTGCAGCATCTGCTACATTGAATGACGGCGAATCTATAACCTTAACAACTGATACTGGCTCATATACTGTTTCTGTCTCTTATCTTGATACTAATAGTGTTAAGTTAACTATTAATTCAGAGATAACTGATAGTTTGGCAGCAGGTCAAACTCAGAAATTAAGTGATGGATCTTATGTGGGAATTAAAAGTTTGGATTCACAAGGATATGCTGGTGGAGTAGCTTATGTTGAATTTAGCATTGGTAATGGAAAACTTGTTTTAGAAAATACTAAAGAAGTAGAGATAAACAATGAGAAAATTAGTAAAACAAACTACCCTATTACTGGTTCTGATGAAACTATTAGTTATAAGATAACTTCTTATATTACTACATCTGGAACAAATATAGATAGTATTGTTTTGGACTGGGAAACAGATGATGAAACTTGGTTTGCTCCTGGAAATGATTTGACGTTACCGGGATTTGAAACAGTTAAATTAAGCATGAATGAATTCGTTACAGGCGTAGGAGAAGTAACAAAGCTAGAAGGAGATAGTAGCAAATTAGAACTTGTCACAACTATAACTGATGGACCAATTACCTTGCCTATCTTTTACTTAAATTCTAGTACAACTGGAATTGATGGAATTGGTAAAGATGCTACACATATAATGGCAACAGGTAATGGAAGTTCAGGTGGAGTAGGAGCAGGTCTTGGAATTATGCTAGAACTTAATGAAACTCTAAATAGTTATTTTGTTGTTACATGGATTAGTGGAGATGAAGCAGAAACCTATGCATATGAGTTAGAGAGTGTTGATGAAGATGATAATAATAAAACAGTATTAACAAATCTTGTTTCAGGCGGAAGTGACATAACTCTTGATGAAGATGGAGAATCTGACACTGATGGAAATGTTAAATTTACATTGGATTTTGCACATGAAAAATATTCAACTGATGAATATGTTAGATTAAACATTAGCGCTGCAAGTAGTGGAACAGTTTATACAGACAGAATTGTAACTGCTGATGGACTTATGATATCATTGCCAGTAGAACACTCTAGTAAGACTGGTGCTGCTATTTATAGCACAACAATGGCTACTATAGTCGCATCAATTGGAAATGGATTCCTAAATACATCAACAATAGTTGGTGATGATAATGATCCAACTACATGGACTATGAATGTTACTGAAGAAGATAAAGATGACAATATTGCTGGTGGAGGACATTCTGTCGAGGTTGTAATTTCAACTTCAAGTACAGATGGTCTTGAAGTGTCTTCAATTGCAAATGGTCTTACAGCTACAACAATGCTTGAGACTGAAGATGGTTCTAAAGTTTATGAAGGATATGTGCGAAGTGATATGAGTACAAAATTCGTTCATAGTAAGCCTTCGAGTGGTCTTAATGATTTGGAGATAACATACTTCCCTGGTGAAACTTATGCAGAAATATTCCTTACTGAAGCAGGTTCTGTATTGACTGGTGGTTCTTCATTAGGAGAAATCCTTGTGAAAGATACTGAGGTAAGTTC
>CAYORV010000003.1:0-58976 GCA_964406515.1 Candidatus Woesearchaeota archaeon
TACCAAGATGAATTAACAAAAGTATCCAGCGTATCTGTCTCTCTTCTTGCTTTACCATTACATTTAGGACATTTAGCATTCACCCATTTTTCATTAGTAACTAAAGGATTTCCTTTACCAAACTTAACATTCTTTGGCAAAATAATAGGCAAATCTTTCTCTGGTATAGGCACAATCCCACACTTATCACAATAAACAATTGGGATTGGAGTTCCCCAATATCTCTGTCGAGAAATAAGCCAATCTTTTAATTTAAACTGAATCCTCTTCTTACCCAACTTATTCTTAGAAAGATATTTTGTAATCTCCTCTATTGCTTTTTGATTATCAACTCCATTAAACTTTCCAGAATTAATCAGTTTACCATCTCCAATATAAGCCTCATTTGCTACTCTCCCTCCCTGAATAACTTGTTTAATTTTAATCTTATATTTTTTCGCAAAATCAAAGTCACGCTTATCATGTGCAGGAACAGCCATCACCATCCCAGAACCATAATCAGCTAAAACAAAATTCCCAACCCAAACTGGAACCTTCTCCCCATTAATCGGATTGATTGCATAACTTCCTGTAAAAACACCTTCCTTATCCAAATTCTTCATTTCTTTTTCAGAAACACTTTTTATTTTTTTCAAAAATTTGTCCACATCTTTTTTTTGCTCTTTTGTAACCAATTCATTCAACCGAGAATGCTGAGCAGATATAACCATAAATGTGACCCCAAAAATTGTATCTGAACGTGTAGTAAAGATCGGCCAAGATTCTCCATTAATTTCAAATTTTATTTCAGTCCCATAACTCTTCCCAATCCAATTTCTTTGGAGCTTCTTAGCCCTATCTGGCCAATCAACTTTTTCCAATCCTCTCAATAATTCATCAGCATAATCTGTAATTCTAAAAAACCATTGTTCCAAATGTTTAATTTCAACAGGAGTATCCTCATGCCTCCAACAACAACCATTCACAACTTGTTCATTCGCCAAAACAGTGTCACACTTTTTACAAAAATTAACAGGAGCCTTTTTCCTATATGCAATTCCTTTTTCCAACATCTTAAGAAAAATCCATTGATCCCATTTGTAATAATCTGGACTTGATGTTTTAACGACCCTAGTCCAATCATAACTCCACCCCATTGCCTTCTGCTGTTTCATAAAATTAGAAATTGATTTCTTGGTATATTCTTCTGGATGAGTAGTCTCTTTTATTGCCGCATTTTCGGCAGGCAATCCTAAAGCGTCATAGCCAATTGGATAAAGAACATTATATCCTTGTGCCCTCTTGAATCTTGCAAAAATATCTCCTAACGAAAAAACAAACGCATGCCCCATGTGCAATCCAGCACCAGAAGGATAAGGGAACATATCAAGAACATAAAATTTTTTCTTTTTTTGGTCCTCTTTAACTTCAAAAATCTTCTTCTCTTCCCATTTCTTCTGCCATTTTTTTTCTATAGTATTAAAATTATATTCCATAAATACAAAACCACTCAGGAACTTTTAAATATTCTTATTTATTAAATAAAATATGCAAAAGATACAAGCACATTTTGTTGGAGAAATTATAAGCACAAACTCTGCTGAAGCTTTTTCTCTCTACAAAAAAAGTCATTTTGGCAAACCAGTGGGAGAAAAAATTCAATACTCTTTTTCAGAAACACTCTTTTTAGTTGAAAAAGGAAAATTAGAAGTTTTTGTAAGAGAAAAAAGAATTATTAAAAAAGAATTATTAAAAAAAATTCAAAGATTTGATAAAAAGATTCAGATTAAATATCCTGTGTTCAAAAACCTTCGAGAAAAAGGTTATATTGTTAAAACAGCTTTAAAATTCGGAGCAGAATTTAGAATCTATGAAAAAGGTGCTAAACCTGGGAAAAATCACGCAAAATGGATTGTATTTACGGATTATGAATCTGGAAAACTTACATGGCATGAATTTTCTGCGAAAACTAGAGTAGCACATTCAACCAAAAAAAATTTACTCCTAGCAATTGTTGACGAAGAAGGGGACATCACTTACTACGAAATCAGGTGGATAAGACCATAATAAAATTTATAATCTTCTTATTTCTCACCTAAACATGCCAACCCAAGATACTTCAGGAATAAAAGGAAATATTCTTTCTATTTTAAAACAAAGAGGACCTAGCTTACCTGTGCATATTGCAAGAGAAACTAGTTTAAGCATCCTATTTGCCTCAGCATTTCTATCCGAACTTTTATCTGAAAGAAAAATAAAAATAAGTAATATGAGGGTGGGGAGTTCACCAATTTATTATATTCTCGGGCAAGAAAATCAACTTGAAAACTTTTCTCTTCATTTAAATAACAAGGAAAAAGAAGCTTTTACAATTTTGCGAAATAAAAAAATTTTAAAAGATATTGAACAAGAACCTGCAATAAGGGTAGCACTTAGATCTATAAAAGATTTCGCAATTCCTTTCAAAGAAGGGGAGGAAATTTTTTGGAGATATTTCATAACAGAACAACCAGAACCAAAAGCTAAAGAAATAGCAAAAATAGAAACTCCAAAAAAACAAGAACCTAAAAAAGAAATTCCTAAAGAAATAAATTCTCATATTATAAAAAAAGTAGATATATTTGATAAACCAAAAAAGAAATCTGCACAAAAAGAGAAATCAGAATTTGTTGTAGAAATAATAAATTCCTTAAAAGAAAGTGATATTGAACTCATTCAAGAAAGGGAATTCAAAAAAAGAGAATTTATGGGAGTTGGAAAAATAAAAACCAATATTGGAAGCATGGAAATTCTTATTATGGCAAAAGATAAAAAAACAATAACTGAAAATGATCTCACAGTATCAATCCAAAAAAGTCAAACAGAAAAGAAAATAATTTTATTTATCTCTCCAGGAAAATTAGATAAAAAAGCTACAGAACTTCTTCAAGAATATAAAAATATATTAAAATTTGTAAGATACAATAGAAAACCTTAAATATCAAGATACAGAAATATAATCATGGGAAAGATAAAATCTAAGGACGTAAGAAGATCTGCTAAGAAATTAACTGAGAATGGAGTTAAATTCGCAGGAGATTTTGAAGAGAATAAACAAATACTTACAGGAATGACTATTAGTAAAAAACTAAGAAATCGTTTAGCAGGATTACTCGCAAAGAGCAAGAAACAAGAACAAATTAATGCTTAATTCTATATAAGAAATCTTTTAAACACTTATTCTCTAATATTTTTGTCTCTGTAGCTCAGTGTTTAGAGCGCGGCTCTCATGAGGCCGAGGTCGAGAGTTAAAATCTCTCCAGAGACATTAATATACTTCTCGACCGAAACGAGGTCGTGAGGTTATTGGAAAGCGACAAATTTTAGATAATAACGACTTTTCAATAATTGAATAAGAGTTAAAATCTCTCCAAAGACATTAATATACTTCTCGACCGAAACGAGGTCGTGAGTGAATTTGTGAGAGATAATCTCCAGACGCGAGTTGAGTTCATCACAATAATCTTTTTAATTCTAAAAAAGAATTCCTAATCATGATTAAATGGCTTGAAAAAAACAGGATAATCCCAATCATATTAACAATTCTCATAACCATAGAAATTTTCTATTTCTCCACATTGCAGGGCGGAACAGGAACAGGCGTGGAAAATCCTTGGATTGCACGAGCATATCATTTTATTGTTTTTTTCTTATTCAGTTTCTTTTTTCTAATGGCAATAAAAGGAAAAAATAAAATGAAACTCAAATATTTAATTATAACAATAATTATCTCCATAACCCATGGCATCTTAGATGAGGTTCATCAAATATTTGTGCCTCTTAGAGATGCCAGCATTAGAGATATTTTAACAGATAGTCTTGGTATATTCTCTGCAGTATTAATCCATAAATATATAGATAAAAAAACTAAAATCAAATCTGAAACTTCTTCTTAATTTCTTCAGATAATTTTTTTAATTCATTAATATCTGCTTGTTCACCAATTTGTGTTGTAACATATCCAGGATAATCATTAAAATAGACTTTTTCATCCCCCCACATTTCTTTAAATTTTTTATCTAATCCATGAAGAGGATACAATTTAATGTGAACATGGTTAACTCCCATTCCTTCCATTACCATTGCAACCCTTTTAACACCCAAACCTTTCTCTAAGATCTTCGCGACTTTTTTTGAAGCTTCCATAAGTTTACTATAAATCCCATCGGGCATATCAAAAGCATAAGAATCATAATGTTCTTTTGTCAAAACTAACGTCATTCCTTTTGTATTCGGCATCGCATCCAAAATAGCCAGAAAATTCTCATCTTCCCAAATCTTAGCAGAATCAATCTCTCCCTTAACAATCTTACAAAAAATACAATCTGTCATTTATCATTCAAAAATAAGATATTTAAAAATATATTGAAAACTAAGAAAATGTTAAATAAAAAATAAATAATCTTATTTTCTTTTTTTTCTAGCTCTTTTTTTTGGAGCTTTTCGTTTTGCTGGAGCCTTTTTCTTTGAAGCTTTTTTCTTCTTTCTTGGATTTTCTATCCTAGAAACACTTGTACCCATTTTCTTAACTTTTATTACTCCTTTCTTAAGGGCTTTCAATCCAGAAATTTCTTTTTCAAGCTTTCTAATCTTCGCAGCAATTTGTTTTGGAGTTTTAGCTTTTACCATGTTCCACCTCTTTTTAATTGAGTATATCAATACATAAGGATTTATAAACTTTTTGCAGAAATTTCAGAATATATTTTTGTCGTCGACAAAAATCAATTTATTCGTTTCCCAACATCTTCAAACTTAATTTTTCCGTCAAGAAGTTCACTCAAAGTTTTATTCAACTTAGAAATCTTAACCCTAATCTGTTTTTTTGTATCTCTATCCCTTATTGTAACATCTTCTTTTTTCAAAGAATCCTCATCAATAGTTATACAATATGGCGTTCCTATTTCATCATTCCGAGCATATCTTCTTCCAATACTTCCAGATTTATCATAGATCGCATTTCTATCTTGTCTCAACTCTTCCACAATATTTTCTGCCATCTTTTCAAAATCATCTCTTTTAACAATTGGAAAAACCGCAGCTTTAATCGGAGCAAGTTTCGGATGTAATTTCAAAACAATATTATCTCTTTCTCTATCATAATAATATGCATCAAACATAAAAACCAAAAAAGCCCTGCCCACACCTAATGAAGGCTCGCAAACAACATGGGGCAAAAATTTCTTCTTAGATTTTTCATCAAAAATTTTCAAATCCTTACCTGAAAATTTCTCGTGCTGTTTTAAATCAAAATCAGTTCTATTAGCCATTCCCTCTAACTCTTTCCATCCAAAAGGAAATTCATATTCCAAATCCCAAGTATCCAAAGCATAATGACTTTTCTCTTCAGAAGTATGTTGCCTGATTCTAAACTTCTCAGGATTCGCCCCAAGATCAACAAACCACGAAAACTCTTGTTCAAGCCAGTAAGCATGCCAATCTGTTTTAATAATACCTTTCTTATGCGCCTGTTTAAATGTCATTTTTTCTGGCTCTATTTCTGCTCCTTGCATTTCAGAAGAATAAACTAAAATCTTAGTATCTCCAAGTACATAAGGACATTTCTGTTCTGGCTCAACAAAATATTCAATTTCCATTTGTTCAAACTCCCTTGTTCTAAACAAAAAATCTCTAGGAGCAATTTCATTCCTAAAGGATTTCCCAATTTGCGCAATACCAAAAGGCAATTTCATCCTTGCATTATCATAAACATATTTAAAATTTGTAAAAATCAATTGAGCAGTTTCGGGTCTTAAATAAGACTTCAAAGAATCTTCATTTACAGGTCCAACTTGCGTCTGAAACATAGGATTAAACTCACCCTTATTCTCAAATTCTCCCCCACACTTCTCACAATTAACTTTTCCAACCTCATGCTTATCTAATTTAGTTTTATTCCCACATTTTTTACACGCAACTGCAACATCTAAAAAATTTTCAACATGTCCAGAAGCTTCCCACACTTTTGGATTTGTAATTATACTACCATCGATACCAACCATATCATCCCTCATATAAACATGAAACTTCCACCATTCCCTTTTCAAATTATTTTCCAATTCTGTTCCAAGATGTCCAAAATCCCAGAACCCAGCAAGCCCACCATAAATATCTCCAGAAGGGTAAACAAATCCTCTCCTTTTACAAAATGCAGTCATCTCTTCAATTGAAATTTTCTGATGAATCATTTCAATTTTCTCGTTCTCAACCTTTTTCTTTTCCAACTTCGGCGCCTTAAAGATTTTCTTAGCCTTTTCTTCAGCTTCTTTTTTTGTTTTCCCAAGATAAGCAATCGTTTTTGTCTTTACTTTATCTCCTTCTCGCTTATTTTCATTAAGGTAATAATACTCATTCCCATGAATTGTTTTCTTCACAATAAATGCCATATGTTAGGTACTACAAATAACTATTTAAATATTTCGGTAGGCACTACAAAAGCAGAATATCTTTGACTAATGAACAGTATCAGATATGTTGATAGGGGGTTTTTCCAATCCAGCAAGTTCAGGAAAAATTTTAGTTACTATTGAACCTGAAAGATAATAACCTGGAACTTCTCTCCTCAAAGGGACGTTTGTATCGTCAATCCCCGCAATACTAAATTCAGATAAACCTTCTAACAAACGTTTTGAACGAATCTCAACTAAAGGAGAAGAATATTGTGTTGGACCCTCCTTCCCTTGCTCTGCCCATACATATTTCAATAAAACTCCTTCACTATCTCTTGTTACTAAAATATCATGCCCCCTTAAAATCCATTCATCTGAATCATTTTCAAATTCTAAGTTAAGATCCCGATTAGTGGGAAACTCATCATTAAACCATGCTAATGCTCCTGCAAAATTATTTTTTGTCCAATAAAACAAATTATGATTGTTCTTTGAGTTATAGAAGGGATGATCAGCTTTCTCAAAATAATGTTTTGATGCTATTTCTACAGCAGAACTTAGATTATCAATAGAACATCCAGGGCTTGATGCCCAATCTCCATTCTCTGGATTAAATATTGCTACGCCTCTGCTCCCTCCTTTTCCTGCATAAATTCTTACATTCTCTCCATCTTTTAGGGCTCTTTCTATGCCAGAATCTTTTGAAAATTCAATACCTTTCAAGGTTGGTACACGTATTTTAACGTCAATCCCTAGAGGCCATCCTTGAATTTTATTAAACTTAATATTGACTGCCATGGATTTTATATAAAATGTCTATTTATAAATATTTGTACATAATTGTATAGAACTAAAGCAACGAGGAATTCCCCGAGAGCGGAGGGCGAAGTTATTGGAAAGCGACAAATTATCTAGATTAATAACGGCTTTTCAATGATTGAGTTGTGGACTCGAAGAGTCACACCCGTTAAAAACAAATCTGAAAGATTTGTTTAAAGCGGAGGGTGGGACTCGAACCCACGAAAAATCGGGCTGCAACCGATTGCAGTAGCCGCTGTGCCACCTCCGCATATTCAAATGATAAGTAAATCCTATATAAAATTATTCTTTTAGACTCAAAGCATCTTGAGGACAAATTTCCATACAACAAAAACACCTTATACATTTCTTCTCATCAACAACAGGGAAAGGTTTGAGTTCTATTGCATTAACAGGGCATTTTTCAGCACATAATCCACATTTAATACATTTCTTCTCATCAACAACTATTGGTTTTTGCTTGAATCTTTTCAAGAGTTTCCTTGAAGATGCAACACTCACAACTGGTTTTTTAAAATGCAAATTTGGAATCTTTTTAATTCCAACTAACCTAAACTTAAAACTACCTAATTTCCTTTTTACAGCTTCTTTAATCGCTAATATATCTTTGGATTTATAACCAATTAATTGGCTCGCCACTACATCTAAACTTATTGCATTTTTTGAAGCAATAATATATCCTGCTTTTTTCGGCGTACCAGAAGTCGGCCCAGTTCCTTCCATTCCAATAATTGCATCCATTATATTAATTTCAGGTTTTATATTCTGATAAATATCAACCAACAAACTCGAAAAAACTTTTTCACTTCGAGCTTTGCTATGTAATTTCTGTTTATTCCCCCCAGGAATACAACCATAAAGATTCTTAATCGCCCCAGTATATTTAGTCAATTGATGCGTTTTCAATTTAGGCATATTAATAATCAAATCAACATCCTTAATTGTCTTAGCTAAATGAAAATTCTTCAAAACTTTTGCATTCTTATCGTGAATCTTAATTAATTTATCTTGTTCAAAAATAACTTGTGCCCCATATTTTTTAGCAACTTTCTCCATTCCAGATTTTTTAAATGCAACATCAGTTTCCATGAAAGAAGACTCACCAATATAAATTCTACAATTATTCTTTTTCAAAATTTTACAAACCGATTCAACAAGAGAAGCATTGGTAAGAGTAGCAATTGGATTTTTAAGATTCCATGCCACAATATTTGGTTTAATCAAAACTTTTTTACTCTTAGGAATTTCTATTTCTGCCAAACGCAAAACTTTAGTCATCGCTCTATCGACTTCTTCTTGCTTATAGGTCCCACACTTTACTACTGCAACTTTCTCAACTCTTTTTTTGTTAACCATATTTAATCAAACCTATGCCCCCGACAGGATTCGAACCTGCGACCTATTGCTTTCCTCTTTTCCTTAAAAGGAGGAATGGGAAATTTCCCATCTCACTTAGAAGGCAATCGCTCTATCCAAGCTGAGCTACAGGGGCTTCTTGAACCTGTAGCGAATCATCCGTTCCAACGAAAAGGAGGTTGACTGTCAAGGAACCTTGGTTCCTTACATGAGCTACAGGGGCCTATAAATTCTAAGAAATAATCATATTTAAAATCTTTCTATTAAGATTAATTTGAAGAAATATCTACAGAAAAACCAAATTCCTCTAATATAAATTTAGCTAAACCAACAGGGTCTTTTAACATTATCATCCCTTTTTTAAATGCGCTAAAATCATCTATTTTAAGATATCCTTCCAAATTTTTAGCTCTATCTTCATTTCCTCGTATAATACAATAAACATGTTCTCCATTGATATCAAGATAAAAATTTTTATTTGAAAAAGATACTGTTGACATAGATAGGATATACTCTTTCAACTATTTATTTTTTTCTAAATCTCCAAAACATCCAAATCTTTCGCTACAGAAGAATTCTTGAAGATCTTCTTGGCGTCATTCAAAATCTTACTCGGTTCTTTCTCATATCTTTGGCTTATGTGAGTCAAGATTAATTTCTTAACCTTAGCTTTTTTCGCAATTTGACCAGCTTGTTTTGCTGTCAAATGATTATGTTTCTTTGCTTTTTCTTCAAGTTCTGAATTAAATGTAGATTCAGAAATAAACAAATCAGAATTCTTAACAAATGGAAAAATTCCTGGATTTACTGATGTATCCAAAACAAAGGAAATTTTCTTCCCATCTTCTTGAAATGTCAAATTTTTTGCCAAATATTTTTTGCCTTTGTATGTTATATTTTTTCCTTCTTTTAATTTTTTCAAAAGAGGTCCTGAAGGAAGTTTAGATTTTTTCAACTTATCTCGATCTATCCTCAATTTTCCTTTCTTAACAAAAGCATATGCATTGCAAGGAATTCCGTGAGTCATTTTCTTGGCTTCGATATAAAAATCATCTGTCTCAAAAAATTTCCCGTCAACTTCTTCAATTTTAATTTTTCCCCTATCTTTAAAAACAAATGTTCTAAAAAGATTTCCCATAAATTGTTTAGTTCCACGAGGACCATAAATAAAAAGAGTTTTGTTATAACCGCTCAATGCCAATGTTTGAAGTAAACCTGGAAGTCCCAAAACATGATCTCCGTGCCAATGAGTAATCAAAATCCGAGTAACCTTGCAAGGATTAATCTTCGCTTTCCTCATTTGTCTTTGAGTTCCCTCCCCACAATCTAAAAGAATATTCTCCCCGCCATAAGTAAGTAAAATAGACGTCGGATTTCTTTCAGCACTGGGTATTGAATCAGATGTTCCTAAAAAAGTTATTCTTACCATAACTAAAAGAACAGAAAATCATTTATATAATTTACTTACTCTTTTTTCAAAACAGTTGATGCCGGAGAAATAAAAATTATTGTGTCACCTCTCAAAAAACCAAGGCCAAGATTTCTCTTTACCTCGTTGTCCTGCATTTCTTTGATATTATCTAACACTAAGTTAATATGTATATCAAACGCCAAGAGGGTTCCTACAAATTGTTTATCTCCTTTCAAGTGCACTAAAACTTCTTTTCCCTTCGAGTTATTCAATAAATCCAAGGGCCTTTCAATTCCGTTAACCATATTCAATTCATCATAATCCTGTTTATAAAAGTTTCCCCCGCAAAATTACACAAACAAAAAGATATTTAAATCAATCTTATTGCTTTCTAATATGAAGCGAGGGAAAAAAATATCCGGAGGACGATATGTCCAAAATAGAAAAAAGAAATCCTATGAAATAGCTGGGCAAAGAAGAATTATTAAAATTAGTGAAGAGAAAAGAAAAGCGCAAAGAACAAAGGGCGGAAAAAAGAAAATTATTTTACTTGGAGCAAAATTTGTAAATATTCAGGGGAAAGACAAAAAAGCAGAAATAAAAAACGTTTTAGAAACTCCTTCAAATAGATTCCTCGCCAGACAAAATATATTAACAAAGGGAACAATCCTAGACACAGACCAAGGAAAAGTCAAAATAACAAACAGACCAACACAAGAAGGTGTTGTAAATGGAATTCTAGTTGAATAATCTCTTTTTGATTTTTTACTTCTGTATCATAACAATAAAAAACAAAAGCTTTATATAAGCAAAAGCTTTATAAACCTTACGGAAACCCCCTACCACTAAAATGAGTTTTGTTAAAAAATGCCCAGAATGCGGGAGTATCAATATTACTTCAGACGAATATTTAGGAGAAGTTACTTGTAATGACTGTGGTCTTGTCATTGAAGAAAAAATGGCAGATACAGGAATTGATATGCAGGGAAAATTTGACAAAGATGATAAAAAAGGTCGAGGAGGAGCCCCGATAAGTATACAAAAATTCGACAAAGGATTGACAACAAATGTCGGAGAAATTTCAGACATCTACAAACTAGAACCAGGACAAACAAGAAAATTCTTAAGACTTAAAAAATGGCAAGAAAGAGTTTCCACTAGTATTGAAAGAAATTTAAGATTGGCCATGGCAGAACTCAGAGTAATAGCTTCTTACTTAACCCTCCCAAATGTTGTTCGTGATGAAGCAGCCAGAATATACAATTATGTATTACAAAGGGGATTGGTCAGAGGTAGAAGTATGGAATCTGTAATTGCCGCTTGTTTATACGCTGCATGCAGATCTTATGACATTCCAAGAACCCTCGACGAAATGGCAACAGCCTCAGACGTTGAAAGAAAAGAAATCGGAAGAACTTACAGATTCATAATCAGAAAATTAGGAATTAGAATTAAACAAAGTTCACCTAAAGATTATATTTCAAGATTTTCATCAGTTCTAAAATTATCTCCAAAAACACAAAATGATGCTTTGGATGTATTAAGACAAGCAGAAAAAGTCGAGCTTACATCTGGAAGAGGGCCTGCTGGAATTGCTGCCGCAGCACTTTATGTTGCAGCACTAATAAACGATGAAAAGAAAACACAAAGAGAAGTAGCAGATATTGCAGGAATAACAGAAGTAACAATAAGAAACCGATACAAGGAACTAATAGAAAAATTAAAGCTCGGTGAAAAAATAAAAGAAAAAGAAGTTAGAAAAAAATAGTTTTCTAAAGATTTTTATATATTAAATTTGTGATAATTCTATCAGCCTTGAGCAGTATCTTAAAGGAAGGGTTGATAAGGGAAACCTTAGTTTCCTTTATGCGGGGATGCCGGAGTGGTCAAACGGGACAGGTTTAGGACCTGTTAGCTTAGTGCTTACCAAGGTTCGAATCCTTGTCTCCGCATATGGATTCTCACCTTACAGGTTTCCCAAGGGATGACTCGGGAAGAGCCGCGAATCCTTGTCTCCGCATTATATAATTTTCTTCTTCAACAATTCCTTAAGCCACTTCATATTATTTGCACCAAACACTTGACCAAGGCCTCTAAAATCCCTACATTCTTCCTTAGTCAAAATTCCATCAAAAAGAAGTTCATTAATAAACACCATATTTTCAGAATATTTTCCTCCACTTCTCCTACCTTCAATTTGAAGTAAAATATTAGTTTCCTTAATAGCAAAATCTACTATCCACTTCTCTCGTTCTTCTATTTCATCACTAGTTCCTTCAGGAGCATACCTAAATGCTCTATAAACATACCATTCATCCAACATAATTTCATAATTCTCTAATTTAACCTTGCTTCTTTCATAAGGGTCACCATAAGCATAAACACGAGTTCTATCAGTATTATAATGAGAAAAAATTGCAGTGTGTTGCGTTTTTTCACAATTCTGGCCAAACACCACAACATCTCCTTTCTCTAATTTACTTGCATCAACTTCAACAAAATCAGTGGTTCCATCAAACAAAACAATCAAATTATCAATTGCATCCAATGCACAAGCAGTATCTTCAAGTTCTAATCCCGGTGTGCTTATCCCTGCACCAATCAAAACTCTTGTAACAAATCTAGAACAAACATTGCTTTTTTCCTTTCTTCCTTTTTCATTAATCCTATATTCATTATATCCTTCATCTGCATAATTCTTAGCAATCTCCCAAATTCTTTTCCCTGTTGGACTTGCTGAATCTGAACTTGAACTTGAACCACTTTCAGAAGTTGGAAATTCCTCTTCAACATGATTCTCAATAAAGTCTTCTACTGAAGCCAAAGTATCTTCTCCAGTATCACGATATCCTGCTATAAAATAGGTTGGTACACCTTTTATTTCTCCAGGGTGTATAAATATTATTTCACCGCCTTCTCTACCAGAACAGAAACCTTTACCATAATCATTACAATAATCATAATTAAGTTTATTTGGCCATGATCCACCAATTACGATTATTTTATCATAACCTTGAACATCTTCCCATTCTCCTGACCGACTACCTGTTGGCTCGTCTGTTATCACAAGTGTAACATCATACCCTTTTTCTTCTAATGCTTCTTTAATTAGTTCTGCAGCTGGCAAATCATTATCATTTCCTCGAGAAGCAGAATAATGAACAACAACTGTTTCACCAAGAGAGATATATTCTTCTTCCTCCTTTTCTTCAACTTCTTCTTCCCCCGTTTCTAAACTAAAAAGAATTTGAGCCCCTTCATAAAAATCCTTTCCTTCTAAAGATTCTATAAGTTTAATAGGCTCACCATGAAAATTCCCAGAAGCAATAATTCTCGGAACAGTTATCCAATCCACTTTATCAGGACTCCATTCCCATTTATTATTTTGAAATCTAAAATAAAACAAAGTAGTGGGCAATTCTGTTTTCCTATATCTAAAAGTAAACTCTTTTTTAGAATTCATTTCAGCATTATCTGCATACAATTTTCCATTAAACTTGCCAAAACCACCTTCTTCACTTTCTCTGACAACTGTATCAATTAAAATCTCTAACCCTTGCGCATAACTTTTTCCATCTAATTTCTGAATCAATTCTCCATTATCTTTTGTAGGTTCATCTTCATCATATCTTCCACCACTAACAACAATTGTAGAAACTTTCATCCAATTTTCTTCATCAGGAGACCAATACCATCCCGCGGAATATGCATAATGCAAATTAGAAACCAATACATTTCCATCCTTATATTCAAAAATAGGAAAATCAAATTCTTCTATCTTATCTTCTTCTTCCCCTTCTTTATCTTCTTCTTCCTCTCCTTCCCCCGCAGTCTTCAATTTCTCCATTTCTTCTTTTATAGAACGTCTCGCAATATCTGCATAAGCATTTCCCCTCAATAAAAACATATAAGCCTTCTCTTTATTCAAGAAAACCTTATCAAAAATTTCTTCAATTAAAACCAATTGCTTAAAAGAATCTCCTTCATTAGAAATTTCTTCCACCTTAGAATTAAATTCTGCTTCACTAATATAATTTCCTTCATTTCTCAACAAATCTAAATAATCTTCAGCCACCTCTTCTAAAACATTACCTTCAATTTCTACACCTTCAATAATATCTCTTATATTTTCTGTATCAAGCCAACATCCTATATTTTCAGAATCACAATAACCAACCTGCTTCCATCTTGAACTCTCTGTTCCAGCATAAGAATCAGAACCAATTCCCGGATTTCCCGTAGCACAAGTTCTTATAATTCCATAATTAGCATCATCAAAAATCATTCCAGAAATACATTCTGTTTCTGTTTTAATATCTGCATCTGTTACTTGACTAGCCACATACAAATCACTAACATAATCAACTACAAATGAAGTTGAAACCTCCTTGAAACCACATTCTTCTTGTCCATTAACATTAATACATAATTGCTGGTATCCAGAAGCTTCAGTCAAATCTCTTGTTTCTGTAGCATATTCACCAACTCCCACATAACCAGAAGCTATCATTAATGTCGAGGAAGTATCTTGATAATAAGAACTTCCTGGAATCCCTTTCAAATAAACTTGATAATACGACCCTGAATTCTTTCCTGCAAATATATGATAAAACACTTTGTAATGAGATGTTGGAGGCACTGTCACCGACGAGAAAGGTATTTCATCAAATCTTCCATGGAATTGTGCAGGAGAATCTGGTTCTGACAATGTATCAAGCAAATCCGCACCCTTTGGATAAACTCCTGAAACAGATAACTTACAAAGTTCCCCTCCTACTTCTTCTGTAGACCTTGATTTAAATGCCTTAAATGAATTTGCTCCATAATATTGTGTGAAATAATTAACAGAACCTTTAGCGTCAGCCCATGCATCTGCAACAGTCAAATATTCTCCACCCCCCCTACTACCTTGCCCAAATAATCTTCCAATCAAACTTGGAATTGCAAGGTCTACTAAAGGAAGTGCTTGTCTCCAGAAAAACTCACATATATAAATACTATGAATCTCATCGCAAATTCCAATCATTTCTCCAGTATCCAAGGAATTCTGCAAACAATCTCTGTAAGAAGTTTTCACAGAAAGCCATCCATCAATTCCTGCTTTTACTCCAGTTAAACAAACAGGCATTGCAATTCCCTCTTGCATATTTGGTAAACATAATACTAAACTTCCAATAATCCCTGATTGAACAACATCTCTCACAGGATAAGCTCCTCCTAAATCACATCTACTTGAAGGACAAATTACAGGATCACAAACATTAAATAAAAGATTACAATCTTTTGGAGACATAAAATCCTGACATTCCATTCCAGGAATATCTACTGCCGGTGCACCTACACTAACTGTTTCTCCTAAAATTTTAACATTTCCTGATAAACCAGAACCATAAGCTCTTGATGCTTGTTCAATTGCCCTAAATGCATCATTAACTAAATCTTCTGCATCATCCTCATCAAGCCCTTCAAACTGATCAAAAGGCCCTGTCCTTCGATTAACCATTCCACAATCATCTACTCCAATACCTTCTTCCAACCCATTCTCTCCAACATTACACAACCAAAAACTACTGACAGCACCAGAATCATCAAATGCCCTAATATTTCCACCAACAGGCAATGTCTGTTTTGTTGCAGCATACCAACCATGCTTTAAATCAAAAGGCACAATTGCAGGCCGACCCTTGTACGGCTCTGTCTCATAATATCTCAGTTCAGCATTCTTGTATTCATTTTCATAAGATGAAGAATCATATTTTTGAAAGTAAATATCTTTTAATCCAGATACATATTTCCCAGGATTTTCAACAAGATTCCCATCAGAATCATATATCATCAACTCATCAGTAGGAACCAACGTAAGACTGGCAGGACTAAGTCCAGAATATCTTTCCAACCTCTTTATTGGAATATTCTCTCCAAAAGAATCATCTAAAACAATTATATAAATTTCTCCTTGATATTGCATCAATTGGACTGGAGTATCTGGTTCTAATTCCACCGAACTATCTAAGACAGAATATTTCATTATTTTCGTCTTTTCTTTTATATCTTCATAAGTTAATCCCTTATACGCAATTCTCTTTGTATCTTTAGTTTCATAAAGTCCTATATCTTTTGCATTAATATTAAAATCTCCTGCTATATTACTTCTTTCTACATAATCCCCTGCATTTTCCCTAACATCAAAAAGTATGGAATAAAGCTCTCTCTCAGCTAAACTTTGTGCTTCAGAACTTGCACTATCGTCTTTCAAAACTTTCGCCCAAAGTTCAATCTCTCTTAATTGCTCTTGACTATAATACCTATTTTTCCAACCACTATAATTTAAAATAGTTAGCATATCGTCTTTGGTAATTGCTTCTTCATTTCCATCTGGATCTGCAAAACTATCTGGAAAACTATCATCCCAATAATTTATAACTTGAGTTGAATATTTTTTCATAAATTCATCAGTGTTAACCGTGCTTGTTCCAAACAAATCTGTCTCTGTAATTCCTTTTTCTAATTCTTTCATCTGCTTATTTTGTTCAACAATTAATTCAGAAAGTTTAGTTACATCATTGTCAATTGTGTCAGCATTATCCAACAAACATTTATCAATTGAAACACCAGTTTCACTCGAGATGTCTGTGCATTTCTCATACCATCCTCCGCTACCCCTCATAATATGTCCTCTCGCAATTCCTGTTCCACCTGCATTTGCCATAAAATTTTTGAAAACCAAACCAGCTCCTGTTACAACACATGCTTTCTGAAGTACTTCAACAGTTTTTCCCACACCTTCAGAAAAATTCTGCCATTTCCCAATTTGACTATCTAGATTCTCAATTCTTTCTTTAATCTTTTCAGGAGGCAACTTAAATGCTCTTTTCTCAATATCAACCCTAAATCCAAAACTTGCCTCTGTTCCAGAGTCTTCAATACCTGGAATAACAGAAACTTTTGCTGTCTTCTTAAGATTTACATCAGACAAAGTAAATGTATATCCTCCATAACTTTTTGAAACATCTTTCCCTAAAATCAAAGTCTTTTCTTTTCTTCCAGCATTAATTTCAATCTTTGCAGAATCTTGTTCAAGAGAAATTAATTGTATTGTATCTGTTTTATCATTAATATAAATAAGTTTATTTTTCCTAGCCTCATAAGAATCTGTTCCTTCTGAATCCTGCACAAGTATTTCTGCACCATAATCCTCAAAACTTGGCTCATAGATTCCATCAAAAACAATTTTCTTAGTCTCTCCATTAATAGTCACATAATTTGTAGCAATCTCTTGATTTGAAAGTAGATATTCATTATCACAATACTCTTCGATGTTTTTCTCAGAGTTAGGATACAAAAACTTAAACTCATCGCACAATTCAAGAACAGTCCTCTTCTGTTCCCCATCCCAAGCAAGAACAATCTTTTTATACAAAGCTTCTTCGCCAAAAGTCCTATCATTTAAATCAACATGAGATTCTCCAGAAAAACTATCTATCACTGTTTCATAATCATCAACTGCATCCTGATATTCACTGATGCCTTCTATTACAATACTATCAATTGGTTCTGTAAATCCATTCAAAATAGCTTTCTCTCCTGATACATCTATGAATGAATGTCTAACAATTTCTTCTTTCCTATAATTAATCATATTATAAAATTCATTATCTTTTACACTTTTGGCAACTATATCCAATACTCCTGCAATTCCTTTTACACCATCAGCAGCAACACTAACAAGTCCTCCCTTAAAATCATTATATAATAATTCTCCAACAACAATATTATAATAATTTAAATCTCCTTCTGTTAATCTATCCATATGTTCTGACATTGAAACCAAAAAAACAAACAAACCATTCACATCTTTTGCATCATTCTTAGTTCCAATATAACCTACATAAACAGACCTTAAACCATCTGCTGTTTTGTAAATATGATCTCCCAAACCAACCTCTTTCTCAACTCCACCAATACTCAAATTTACTTTTGGGCTAATAGTAAAATCCATTCTTTCTACTCCCTCATCTTCATTACACTTAATCCTAATTTCTTGCACAAGTCCTTTTTTCTCTAACCTAATAACTTCGCACTTGTTATCCAAAAACTTCTCATTTTTTGCAACTTCATAAATATTAGCATTAACTTTTATCAAGGCTCTTGAATCAGAAGCCTCTAAACTATTTAGTTTTAATCTCAAACTTGCTAAACAATCAAATCCAGGAAGATATATTTCTCCAGAAGTTTCTCCCTTATCCAATGAAACACTTTGAAGCTTATCATCTCCTGAATAAATTGAGATTACTGCACTATCTTGTCCCACATCATCAGCTTTCAAGTATCCCTTATTATTCCAAAAACCATACTGGTATTTCTTTTTTTCCCAGTCAGAATCTTCTAATTCCGGCAAGTAAAAATTTGCTCTGCCAATTCCAAATGCATTCTTAACATCATATCTAATTCTTGCAGTAAGATTTCCTGAAACAAAATCCGGCATTGCCGAAGCATTTGCTTGTTTTTTCAAAACTATAACAACATAACCAATATTATTTAGGATAGGATTATTCAAAGCCCCCTTAACACCCAATGCAGCTTGTGCAGGATGAAAAGCGATTCCTTCTACTTCTGGAGGATACTCTCCTGAAAAAGAAATGCTCTCAATTGCTTCAACATCTACCAAGGGATTAATCTTTGTCGCTCCTAACCTACAAAAAACAGGAACATTTTGTTCTTCAAGTAAATCAGTTCTTACAACCGCAGGAGTACATCCAAAAGGAGCAATCTGAATTATAAAATCCTGTCCTTGTTCACATGTTGCGCCACCAAACTCTTCAGTTCTATCACTCATATATTGCACATACGCAGGAGTAGAACGCATAGCCGATGATGCAAAAGACAAAGTCAAAACTAAAAATATGAAAACCATTCCAATTTTTAAAATTCTATCTTGCTTCATCTAAAAGTCACCTCCAAATCTTGGTTCTCAAATAAGAAATAATTATTTTGAAGTTCTTCGATTGTTTTCGGAACAGCTAAACTATCTGCTTCTATTTCAATAATATTAGAATTTTGCAACTCAGATTCTAAAATATAATACTCTTGCTTTCCCCCTCCTGCAAGAACATTAGATATCACCTGCGAAGGAATTTCAATATCAACACATTGTTCTTCAGTCATACCAAAAAGCCCTCCGATACCAGACCGAGAAACTTCAATACATTCTTCATGAACTATTTTTGATAATTGTATTGATGAGTCCTTGAAAACATAAACTTGAATCTCATATTGTGCTTCTGTTAATTTTACACTATTCTGTTCAGGATAAACAATAGTTTCTGTATTATCCTCTGAGATGAAATAAATTATTGCCTCATCTCCATAATTAACTCCATCTAATTTTAATTTAATTTCCCTTTCATAAAGTTTATCCAAAATAATATCTGCACTTCCGGCTTGCGTTGTAGAAAGAACCTTCTTAGCATCTCTGAATCCTTCTGCTTTTGCAAGAACATAACCATTAACACACTGAGGAAAATCTGAATTTAATGATCCTCCAGAAGTAGTCCCAATATTACACTTCTCTCCAAAACATTCATAGGATATTTGTGCTTCAATTGGATTTAAAGAACCATCATAAGTTTTAACTTCAATAGGTGTATTCTTGTATTTGCATAATTCAACTTCCACATTAGAGGAAGTTGCGCCTAAAGCTTCTCTAGGTTTATTTCCTTGGATAACAACTGCAAGAGGGAATTGAAAAGTTTCACTTCCACTTGAGACTTGGACTAAAACAGGATACTTCACATTATAAACAAAGTGATAAGGAACATAACAAAATCCTAAAATTCCCAATCCAGGTTGATTTCCTACAGGATTAGCTAAAAGCATTTCTCCCTCAGACGGAAGAACTTCAAAAGCACTTGACCAATCTTTAGAATTAATAAATCTAACATCTTCATTCACATTAACATCAACAACAAAATATTCATCATTTCTACCAAGAAAACTTGCTTCTGTTCTCAAAGCAAGAGTATTTGTTTCAATAGCATCTTCCAATGAATCAAAAATTTCATTAGCGTTCCAAGTTTGAGGAGAACAAGTAATTTCCACCCCGTCAACAGGAGCATAAAGTCTCAAAAAATCAATAGCATAATCTTCCAAGAACAAATCTCTTTGCTCCTTATCATAAACTTCTCTTGCTGAAGCATAAAGCGCCCCTAATTTTGATTTAATAGATACCCTATGACTTTTAATTATAGAACTCTTATCTTCTTTTTGAATACTCATTTTTAAATTCAATTTTACTTCAACATTATTATTCATGATATTAATTGAAGCATCCGGTTCTTCAAATTCTATTTCAAAACCTTCATCATAATAATCATCAAAATTACAATTCCTAATTCTTTCTTCTATAAACTCTTGAAGTTGCGTCTCCATTTCTGTTTTAGAAGGAACTTGTTCTTTTTCTATATTATTTCCTGAAACATAATACCAATAAGGAATGGGATTTCCTAAAAAATTAAGTTGAGACGAAAAAGGCATCTGAGCAGAACCAGGTTCAAAGTCAGGTAATTCAATATATCCTCCTTGACTTTCCAAAACATCAATTCCAATTTCTGTATCTTCTTCCAAACAAGTCAAAAAAGTATTATAAACTGGTTCAATACTTGCAGGAAGTCCGCCAATTCTAATCTGATCTCTAAGCAAAAAGAAACCCGCAACTCCAGCAACCAAAACTATCGCAATAATAATAAAAATAGTCACTTGACCTTTTTTACTTCTCATTCTTTTTCTACCTCCAAACCAAGTTTTTTTCTTATTAAATTTAAAATTTCTGTATTAATATCTTTGTTAATAATTTCTTTAAATTTAGTCCAAAGTTTCTCATCCTCTATAAGAAGCAAATATTTTTTCATATAAGTTCAATACCATAAGAAAATTCCAATATTTAAATGTTTCTTAATTATTAACTTACTTAGTAAGTTAATAAGTTAGTAGAAGTTTTCTAAAATTAAATTATTATAAAGATTTCCATACAAAATCAGAATTCTCTTTTTTCTCTTTTTCCTTTCTTTATCAAATGAGTCAGACCTGAAAAAATAATTAAAACTCCTCCAACAAAAAAGATCCATTTATTGATTTCAAGCACAAATTTTGGTAGAGTTACAAAAGAAAAAGCAAAATTAATGAAATACAATCCCAATGCCACATAAATCAAAAACCCGATTGTTCCCCACTTTTTCATAAACCCAATTAGGATATAAACTATTTAAATATTTCTTCAGGCCATTCAACTTCCTGTTGGGATGCTGGAGGTGTGAGGAACCCGCAGGAGGTTCTCAATTAATTAACTTTAAAAACCCAACTCCTCTTTTTCCATTATGAAAATTCCCAAAGTTACAAACAGATATTGTCCGTATTGTAAGAAAAGAACAGAACAAAAGATTAAAATAGTTGGTACAGGTTTTCAAAGAGGAACCTTAACAAGAGGTTCAAAATCACGAGCGAAATTAAGGGGCCTTGGAAGAGGAATTGGAAACAAGGGAAAATGGGGCTCAAAACCAGCACAATCTAAATTCAAAAGAAAAAGTAAAACAACCAAAAAAACAAACATAATGTATACTTGTCAAGAATGTAAAAAATCAAAGTATCAGAAAAAAGGTCAAAGGGCCGGGAAGGTTTTACAAGAATGATAATCAGACGTGACCCAATTTCAGAGGAAAGTTTAATAAAGAAAACTAGGAGGTTATCTTTATAATGGCACAAGCAAAAAGAAAAAAAAGATTTTTTGATGTAAAGATTCCAACAATTGGAAAAACAACACAATTACAAGCATATGAAATTAAAGACCTAGAAGGAAGATTTGTAAAATATGATTTAACAAGATTTCTAAAAGGAAAAAGCATGTTACTAACTTCAGAAGTAAAAATAGAGAATGATGAAGCATCAACTTCTCCAAGAAAAATAATGTTAATGTCTTACTTTCTCAAAAGAATGGTAAGGAAAGGAACAAACTATGTTGAAGATTCATTTTCTGCTCCTTGTGAAAATGCTCAGATAAGAATAAAACCATTTCTTGTAACAAGAAGAAAAGTTTCAAGGGCCGTAAGAAAAGCACTAAGGGAAAAGGCAAGAGAAGAACTTACAAATTATATTAAAGATAAACCTTTCGAACATTTGTTTGATGAGATAATAAAAAATCAATTGCAACGACAATTGAGCATAAAGCTCAAAAAAATATACCCTCTTTCTCTTTGTGAAATACGAGTTCTACAAGTAGAAAATAAAAAGTAAGCCTGCGGAGAGATTCGAACTCCCGACCCTTTGCTTACAAGGCAAACGCTCTACCACTGAGCTACACAGGCATTTATGCATTGTGTAACGATTAATCGCTTTAAAGCGATTCCTTCCCAAAAGGGAGGGGTTACTGTAAGGGGAACCGTAGGTGCCCCTCATGAGCTACACAGGCATAATATCAATTAACCAAACTATATTAAAAAGATTTCTATTGGACAAAAACCTTAAATACTATCTATTGCTTTACAATATTGTATTTAATATTATAATCAGTATTGATTTACAATAGAATGGATAAAAATAGAACAATAATTATAAAAGAGTTAAAGAAAAATCCAAATGGATTCACAATTTCCGAATTATCTAAAAAATTAAACCTATCTCGACAAACAATCGCTAATTGTTTTGCATTTCTCGAAGGAGCTCAAAAAGTTAAAATAAGAAAAGTGGGTATGGCAAAAATATATTTCTGGGAGGATAAACAATGAGAAAACTATTAACAATTATCTTACTAAGTATATTCCTCATTAGTTTTGTTTCTGCAGTTTGCACAGTTACTTTGGATAAAGAAATTTATAATTCTCAAGCAACAGTTACAGCAACTATGCTTTGCGATAATAAAAACGAAGATAATGATGCTTATACTCTTAATTGGACTAATTCTTCTAGATATGTTTTAGAAACAGATACAGGGTTTGCACCCAAACATGATAATGCCTTTTTTGATACTTATACTTTACCAGCAAATTATAATGATACTTATGGAGATTATATTAATGCAACTTTAAATGGAGTTCCATCCCCAGGAGATTTAGAAGGAACAGATTTTGCTAATGTTACTGGAGATAATGCTTATAGTTTAATAATAAATCATACTCATTTTTCGCCGTTTGCTTTTATCGGAAATTTATTCTCACTTAATTATAATGTTAAAGATGTAAATGGGAAATTAGTCAGTAATGCAAAATGTTTTACTTTTGGGACAGATGAATCTAATTCACCATTGGCGACTTGTGGCGAAAGTGTTTCTCTTAATGGTAGGGGAGTTTGTTCAGATGTTTTAGCTAATATTTTTGATGAAGGAGAACAATATATTGTAAGAACAAGATGTAGCTGTGGAACAGGAGATAATGCTTGTTTTGATGAAGATGGAAATAGTGTTAATTTAAGTACGGGTTCAACAACCACTCCTTTTACTACAAATACTTGGTTGACTGTCAATACCGTTACAGATAAAAGTAATTATTTTATGAAAAATGAAATTATTATATGCGCCAATATTACAAATGTAGATAAAACTTATAGAATTCCGTTACATATAAATCATCAAATAAGGTGTAGTGCTGGAGCAGATAATTATGGAGATTTGGATAGAACTTTAATAATTTCAGATGGTGAAGAACATGATGTAAGAGGGATAGATAATGGGACAACACAGATGCAATGTAAAAGATTTCAAATCCCCGAATCAAGATATTTACAAGGAAAATCTTCAGAGTGTTATGCCTCTACAACTGTATTTGTTATTGGGAAGGAACATCAGGAAATTATGAATTATGCTACATCTTCTCCTGTTTTTAATATTACTTCTGATGAATTAAATATCAATCCAGATTGGCAAAGAACATCGGATTATAATTGGAATACAATAGTTAATCTATCAACTAATAATTATGGAGATTTTAATGGCATTGGAACTGGAAATATTGATTTAAAATTAAATATGATACCAAATTCAATTGATACAACAGACCAATATGGAACAAAATCAATTCAAATTGAAGATTTTATAATGACTCAATATATTAAAAATATAATTGCTAAAAATTCATCTGGAGAGAATATAAGTTATAATTTTGAAATGTTGGACGATGGAAGTATTGAAATAGAATTAATAAACGTTGATATTTCTTCAACCGGGTGGTTTAATGTTACCTTAGAATTTAATCAATTTTTAGAAAGGCAAGCAGATGCGTTAGAAGGGATAGAAAACAAAACAGGAACATTTCACTTAGATATTGATTGTCCTTCTTCTGGAACTATCGGAAGTGACATGAATTGTATAATTACTGCTTATCTAGAAGACCCACAAGCTGTTCAAAAAGAAGTTGATTTTACTTGTTATATTTCAGATGGAACATATCAATATAGCTCTCTAAATTTCAATCAAATGATTACAAAAAGTGTTGTTTCATTATCACGAACATTTGCAATCCCCTCCACATTTACAGATGGAACTTCTTATGTGTTACAATGTCATGCAGATTATTACAATTTAGGAAGCAGAAGAGACAGTTTCTATGATACTTTTACTGCTTCAACCTCTCCTCCAGGAGGGGGAGGTCCTTCAGGAGGATCAGGGATCACAGGAGGAGTAGTGGATGAAGAAGACGAAGATGACAAAGAGGGAATTCTGAAAAAAATTGAAGACATAATCAAAAAAATAAATCCTTTCAACCCAGAAACAAATCCTTTAGTCCTAATAATAGAAGGTGGCATTTTATTTTTAATTATTGGATTCTTAATTCTTTGTATCCTAAGAAAAAGAAAACAGCCTCCTCGCCAAAGAACTGATATCAAGGAAACATTACAAAAAATATTCAAACCAATCTTTATCTTAGTGGGAATTTCAGCAATAATAGCTTTGATTGCATACCTCTACAAAAAGATAAAAAACATTTCAATAAATACGTCATTCATCCAAGATCCTCTAATCAGAGACTTAATCTTAATAGGGGCAATTGTAGGATTTGCAATAATTCTTTTCAAATCATTACACATTCGTGGAGAGATTCAATTTGGAAGAGACCCTCATCGCCCAAGATTCAATCAAGATAAAACCACAAGCCGTCTGCAAAGAAAAATAAACCGCCATACTCTTAAACATGAACTACGAAGAAAAAAACATACAAAACACCCAGTAATAAGAAAAGTTAGAATAAAAAGAAAATAATTCTATTTCAACTTAACAGCAGTTCCATAAGCAAGCATTTCAGAAGCACCCTGCATTATCATTGAATTTATTATCCAATTGCATAAATTTTTAAATAACATTTTTAATAATTTCTTATGATTAAACGGATAAAACCCTGTGAACATCACAATAGAAAAATAGGTTTAGAAAAAAGAACTGAGTTTTTCTTTAGTCCTGGCTATAATGTTATAATCGGTCCAAACCAATCTGGAAAATCAACTTTGTTAGAAGCCTTAGCAAGTTGCAATTATTGTGAAATTGAGAAAACCTCAGATACAAAAATAAAATTTATCTCAACTGAAACACTTAGTCCTCTAATGATGAAAAAATTTAAATCAAGAGAACAAGTAATAATGTACACAAGAGCATTGTTTTCATCATATGGGGAAATTGTTCAGGAACTATTAGGGGCTCAAGGATATCTTGAAGAAAATTGCATCATAATTGATACTCCTGAAACAGGCCAAGACATAGAAAATAGTTTTATAATACATGAAGGATTTAAAAAAATGGCTAGCAAAGGAATTCAAGTGATTATTGCAACCCACCATCCCGTTTTCCTCCAGGATGTTAACAAAGTAATAGAATTTAAAGAAAATTATCTTAAAAAATTTTTAGAATTATATAATAAAAGTTTGATAACTCGCTAATTTATTATTACACCCACACAAATTTTAATCACTTCAACTTCACAGCAGTTCCGTAAGCAAGCATTTCAGAAGCACCCTGCATTATCATTGAAGTCATAAATCTAATACCAATAATTGCATCTGCGCCCAATTCAATTGCCTGGTTAACCATTCTATTGTATGCTTCATCTCTTGCATTAGCAATCATATCTGTATAAGTTTTTATCTCTCCACCAACAATACTCTTAAATCCTGCACCAATATCCCTTCCAATATTCCTTGCTCTTACTGTATTTCCTCTAACAATACCTAAAACCTGCGCAACTTTCTTATCAGGAACTTCTACAGCTGTTGTAACAACTATCTTTCCCTGTTTCTCTTCAGTTTTTATTTCTTGTTCTTCCATTTTATTATCAGCTTCCTGCTGGGTTGCCGAGCGGTTCTGTGGTAGAGGCTTTTTGTTATCCATCCCTCGTGCAGAATCGCGAGCAGGATTCATAAAAACCCGCTGGTGGTTTTTATCTGTTCTATTACATCTTCTTTTTTATTTAAAAATATAACTATTCCAATAATTAAAATAGGAATTCCATAAATTAACAGAACAACAGATTCTTCAAAAGGAACCAAGAGATATACCAAACTCATCGCTATTCCAACTAAAATCATGATTATTCCAACAATTGTTCTACTATTTAACATTAAAAAAATATAAAACTAAAGTTAATAAAATTAACTAATTCCTCCAATCAAACTATCCTTGATTCAAAAAAAAGAAAAAAATTTAGTTATTCAATCTACCCTTCACATCTTTCAATTGTGCTTCTAAACTTTTTTCTTGTTCTTTTAAAACTGAAAGTTCGTCTTGTTCAGTTAGTGGATATCCAGCAGATTCCAGGCTTCTTGGTAAACCCCCTCTTCCTAATCCAAAACCTGGGGCAGGTGGTCCTCGTCTAAATCCTCCACCAAATCCTCTTCCTAAACCAAGTCCTCTTCCTCTACCATATCCTACTCCAGCATTTACAGATCCAGGGGCAGAATAACCTGAACAATATCCCATTCCTCTTCCAGTCATTGGTCCCATTCCAGCAGGACCTGTTCTATCTCCTCGTGGCATCTTATTTTTTACCTCCTTTCAATTTTTTAATGAATTTTTCTAATTTCAAAAGAGTAGGTTTACTAAGTCCATGCTCCATGATACATGCGTCCTGTAAAGCCGTTTTTTCATTTACTTTCAAAAAATCTGTAAAAAATTCAAGCAATGCCTTATGTTTTTTATAAACTTCCTTAGCAATTTTCTCTCCATTTTCTGTCAATTGAACAAAACCATACTTTTCATATACAACTAAATTTTTATCATCTAACTTTTTAATCGCCATATTCACACTCGGCAAACTAACAGAAAGATTATTGGCTATGTCTTTTATTCTCACAACTTTTTTATTATTTTTTAGAACATAAATAGTTTCTAAATAATCTTCAAAACTTTTACTTAAATTTTGTTCTTTCATTCTATCTAAAAATTGTTAGTTTTACCTAACAATATTCAAGAGAACTAACTTTAAAAAACTTTCTCATCTTTACTCAATCTGTTCAATAATTCCCTCAAAAACTTTTCTGTATTCGGGATTTATCTCAACAACTGGTTTCATTTTTATTGTAGAATCAACAAAATCTTTCTTATAAGGAATTCTCCCAATAATGGGAATTTCGTTTCTTTTTGCAAAACTTTCTATTTTCGAACAAAATTTTCTTGCTAAATCAAATTTATTTATTACAATTCCAGATTTAATCTTAAAATGATTTGCCAAATATAAAACTCTTTTCAAGTCATGCAATGCAGATGGAGTTGGTTCTGTAACTGCAACTATATAATCAGTTCCAACTAACGAAGCAATAACAGGGCACCCAACACCCGCAGCAGAATCTATAAGCATAATTTCAGATTCTAATTTTTTATTAATCTCCTCTGCTTTTTCTCTTACAGAAGAAACAATTTCCCCTGAAGCTAACTCACCTAATTTAAGTTCCCCAATAATTAAATCTACATTATAATTTTTCCCAACATAAATTGTTCCTATTTGTTTCTTTGTCATAGAAATCGCTCCACTTGGACAAGCAACCATACATGCCTTACATCCAATACACACATCTTTTACAAAAGCAGGATATTTTCCCTCAACAAAAACAATAGCATTTTGTTTGCAAATACTCGCACATCTACCACATTTTGTACATTTACTAAAATCCCATTGAGGAATTGGTTGATAAACATTAGAATATTTTTTTCTTTTTATAGAAAGAAGAAGATGATCATTAGGACACTCAACATCAGCATCAACTAACATTGTTTTCTTTTCTCTTGCAAATTCTACAGCTAAAGAAGTTGCTACCGTAGACTTCCCAGTTCCTCCTTTACCTCCAGTTACAGCTATTCTTCTCATTTTTTATCTCCTTCAATCATAATACAAACATCATGTAAAACTTTTATTTTATTCCTTTTACAATAACTTATAGATTTTTTTGATTCAGAACCAGGTTGCATCCAAATCTTGTTCACATTTAATTTATTACATTCTTTAACAATCTCATTAGTAATATCTGAGGGGACTACCAAATCTACAACATCTGGTCTCTCCGGTAAATTTTCTAATTTTGAATAACATTTATCTCCAAAAATCTTACTAACCTTTGGATTTATTGGATAAACCTTATAACCTCTTTTTTTTAAATCTGCATAAACCTTATTCCCATATTTTTCAATATCTCTTGAAACACCCACAACTGCAAAAACATTTTTTTTATCTAAAAATTCATTAATCATTTTATCATTCTGGGAATCCATTTTACTCATCACCATCCTCTTTTTTTATTCCATAACCCCTACCTTCTCCAGGTTCACAAAAATCTTTTCCTTGTTTAATTTCTCCTTTAATAAAACTTTTAATTACTCCATTTATTTCTCCTTGAATTCCAGTAATTAATTTAATACCAAATTGTTCAAAAAGTTCTTGCGCCCTAAATCCTGCTCCTCCAGCAATAACATAACTCACACCTTGTTCTTTAAAAAATTTCGGAAGAAAACCAGTCATATGTCCAGGATTTTCAATTACTTTTTTATTTTTAATTTTATTGCCTTCAATTTCTACAATAGTAAACTCCGGACATCTACCAAAATGTTCAGATACTCTTCCTAAATCTGTTGATATTGCTATTTTCATTTTTTATTTCTAATTATTTACCTCAATCCTGCATGTTGCGGACCAGTAGCATCTGTTAATTCCTTAGATTTTCCTTCAATAAAATCTTTCACAACATCCTTAATTTTTCCTTCTCCAAAATAAGATTTAATCCCAAATTGTTCAAATACAGAAAAAGCTCTTGGACCTAAATTTGTAGTTATAACCGCATCAACTTTTTCATTCGCAACAATCTCTCCTGCTATAATTCCTGCACCCCCCATTTGTGCTTTTGCTGTATTTTCAATTGCTTTCACATTTTTTATTTTCTTATCTTCAATTTCTACAATTAAAAAATAATTACATCTTCCAAATCTTGCATCTACCTCACTATCCATAGTTTTCCCTATTGAACTTATTGCTATTTTCATTTTTTTCCCTCCTTTTGATTCTTTTCGCTATCATGTTTTATTGCTTTTTGAGGACAAATTTCATGACATTTTTTACATCTAATACATTTTTTCATATCTATTACTGCTTTTCCATTTTCCATACTTATAGCATTAACAGGACACTCCCCAACACAGATTCCACAACCAACACACATAGTTTCATCTACCCAAGGCATTTTAATTTTCTTCCTCTCTATTTATTTTAATTGCATTATTTGGACAAGCATGCATACATGCTCCGCACCTCTTACAATTTTCAAGATTTTTAACTACTGCTTTCTCTTTAAAATCTATATCTGTTACATTCATAATCATTTCATTTTTTACATCCTTCTACTTTTCTTTTTTCTTCTGCCTCTTGCAAAGAAGAATATCCTAATTTTTTAAATATATCAGAATATATCTCTTCTTCAAGATTTCTTTTTTCTTCTTTTGCTCTTAAAAGATTAGCATAATATAAATTTAATGTTTTATCTGAATATGTTTCAAGTTCAGACCTTAAATAAACCCCTGCCCTATCTGTCTCCCCCTGCTCTACACTCCCCAATAAATGAGGATATTTTTCTTTAAATCGTTGTAATGATTTATTTTCAATATCAACAATCTTATCAATAATAGGATTAAAATTCAAACATCCTACCTGATTCCCCATCCGTGCATATTTTTGGGTCATAAAATTTTTTCCTTCTTGCTTTGCCTTATTTAAATCTCCAATATAAGATGCTAAAGTATCATATGACCAAGTCCCAAATCCACTCCCTCTTATAAATCTAAAAGCATTAGGATTTTCTTTACAACTTGTTGGTTCAACTGAATTAACAGCAAGGAACATATCCAATTCCACATCTAAGACTTTCTCAATTAAATCTTTCTTTCTTTCCATTTTATTTTTTATATTTTTATCCTCTTATCATAGGACTTCCGCATTTAGGACATTTTTGTTGGTAGCAAGGTTGCCCCAATGTATGTGAACCTTTATGTCCACATTTTGGACAAACACATTGTCCACCAGGCCCAGCAGCAGATCTTCCTCCGCCAAGTCCTCTGCCACCACCTCCTCTGCCTCTTCCTAAACCAAGTCCTCTTCCTCGTGGTTGAACCATCTCAAAATTACCTCCTTGTATTTTTATAGCATAAGCATTAACAAGAGCTTCTGAAATCTTTTTCCTTGCACTTTTCAAAAGTCGTGAAAATGTTGGTTGAGAAATCTTCATTTTTTTCCCTGCCTCTCCTTGTTCAATTTCTTCATAATCCACTAACCTAATAGATTCAAATTCATCTCTTGTAAGAATTATTTCTTTTAAGTGAGCAAGGGGTATTCCTGCAGGTTTAAAATAATTTGCATTCGGTTCAAAAAATATTCTTCTTGACAATCTTGGTCTTGGCATTTTATCCTCTTGTTAAATTTGATTTACACTTCGGACATTTAATTGTTGAACAAGGGACTCCTCTTTTATGTTTTTGCTTATATCCACATTTGGGACAAACACAATATCCTTCAGGTCCTTTTCCCTTAGCTTCCTTAATCATATCTTTAAATCTTCCTTTCCTTTGCCATCCAAAACCCTTCCCTAAAGAAGGTTTGAAATAACCTCTTCCAACATCATGAGATTCAACTTGGATAGCTACATATTCTAAAACATTAATCTGTTCAACAAGATTTTTCTCTAATTTTTTTGTTAAACTTTGCACTTCATCAACCTTTAATTTAGCAGGTAATTTAATTATAATTTCAGCAAAAACCTTATTCCCCATTTTCTGGGTTTTTAAACTAGAAAATTCTATATTTTGTTTCTTAATAATCGCCTTAATTTGATTTTCAATTTTTTCATCAGCACTTGCACCTAACAAGGAATCAGTTGTTTCCTTCCCCAAGGAAAATGCTTCCTTAATAATATAAATCCCAACAAGTAAAGCTAAGATAGAATCTAAATGTGCAAAAGTGTTTACAAAAAATAATCCCAAGAAAATCGCCAAAGAAACAAGCAAGTCAATTCTTGAATGAATCCCATCTGAAATTAAACTTACACTATCATATTTTTTACCAGAATGTATCTTTACAAAAGACATAACTCCGTTAATTAAAGCAGAAATCCCCATTATTCCAAATGCCAAGTAATTAATATTCAAATCAGCAGGAGTAAAAAATGCTTGAATTGCATCATAAATAATCCATACTGCAGAGAAGAAAATTATTAATGTAATTACAAAACCCGATATAACCTCTGCTCTCCCATGCCCATAAGGATGTCCTTTATCTGCAGGCTTTTCAGCAACCTTAATTCCAATTAAACCAACAGTAGAAGCAATTACGTCTGTTGCAGAATTAACTCCATCTGCTATAATTGCAGCAGATTTAGAAATTGCTCCAACTATAACTTTACCAATAGCCAAAAATAAATTTGCTATAACTGCAAGAAAAGAAACAAATAGTTTTTTATTCATTTTAAAAAAAAGAAAGAAGAATTTAAAAAACTTACTTTATCTCCTTCAACCGTTTTTGTATCTCTTCCATTTCTTGTTTCAAAGATTTTAAATCTTCTTCAAGAAATTGTTTTTCTTCTTGTTCAGTTATAACTGCTGGTTTGACTTGTTGTGTTGACATTGGTTGGATAGCTCTTGCTCTCAATGCAAATCCTCTACCTCTTCCTAAACCTCTACCCATTCCTCTTCCAACTCCACCATTCATAAATCCTGGTGAATTAAACCCTGCACAAAAACCTATTCCTCTTCCAGTCATTGATCCTTGCCCTGCGGGTCCTGTTCCATCTCCTCGTGGCATTTTTATTCTCCTGCACATAGTGCATATTTAGTTATGAATACCTATGCATAACATTATTTAAATGTTTGGGTTTTGAATACTTATTCAAAATACAGTTAAAAGTTTGTGAAAACTTTTGTCTCGAATATGTATTCATTACTATTCCTCTGTCTTCACAACTCGGTTCTTGAAAAGTTGTCATTAATATAAACTATAGTCACTGTTCAGCAACCTCTGCCTTCCCATCTTCAATTAAAATCTTAGCTATCTCACTAGGGATATTTGCAACTTGCCCTTTTTCAAATCCCCCCATTTTTTCTCCATCCATACCAACAAATTCCTCAACATCCTCTTTAAATATAACTAATTCATTTTTTTGCTTCTCTTGTTTTTTTCCATTAAAAAGATTATTCAATTTTTTATCAGAAGCATCTAAACAAACCATTAATTCCTCAAACAATTCTTTTTCAAAATCAAGCATATTATCAAAATCTTGTTTTGAAATTCCAGTTTCAGTAGCAATTAAAACCAAACTCAAAATCTTCTTCCTTCTTCTTGTAATCAATTCCTTAAACAAGGTCTTCGCATTTTCAAGTTGCTTCTTTGTTTTATCAATAACATCCGAAAAAGAATCATCTTCCTTCATAGAAATCTCTTTCTTTTCTCTCATATACTCTGCAACATCAATTACAAATTTCTTGGGCAGTTGCTGCAATTGCTCTGCATATCTTTCTTTTCTCGCAGCTTCATAAATGTCGTTGTATGTTATCATCTAAAAAGAAATAATCAAAGACTTTTAATGATTATTATAATGAAGTGCAATCAGGCTTGACCTATCTTAAAGGAAGTTTCGTAAAAGAAACCCTTGGTTCTTTATCAGGCTTGACCCTAACTTAAAGGAGATGTCATAAGAAGAACCTTATTCTTTATCAGGCTTGACCCTATCTTAAAGGAGATGTCATAAGAAGAACCTTGGTTCTTTTTATTATTTCACAAACCCTACCTTCTTCAATAATTCCTTGCCCAGAATCCTTCCTAATTTGCCCTTTCTTGCTTCTTTCTCACAAAATTTCTTCTCTTTTGGAGGAGAATCATTATAAAAAAGTACAGGCACAGGGTCAGCAGAATGTGTTTTTAATTTGCAGGGTGTTGAATGGTCTGCTGTTACTACCACCTTAATTTTATTTGGAGGAGCAAATTTCCTTAAAAAATTAAATAATGTCTTATCAATATATTCTAACATCATCTTCTTTTCAGCTGGCTTGTTATCATGCCCAGCAGTATCTGTCTCTTTAATGTGCACATAAGCATAATCTGCACTTTTACGATTTTTCTTCAAAACTTTAATCGAAAATTTACAAGCTTTCGCCAAGCTCTCATAAAGATTTGCATAAACATCTAATTTCTTTAATTCAGGTTGCTCAAAATGAAAAGTTTTCATTCCAGAAACTTTAGAAAATCCAACTTCCAAGGGCATATAAGCAGCAGATACCCATTTTTTATAAGGCTTTAACTTTGGAGGTTCAATACCAGGTCCACGAATAAGCAAATAATTCGCAGGCATTAATCCTCTTCTCTTTCTTTCTATATTAATCGGATGATTGTTGAGAACTTCGTAAGCCTTCTCTAAAAATTCATTAATTATATTTACAGTATAATAAGTATTTTCTTCATCATCAAAAGGTTTACAAGAAGTAATTTTATCAACTGGTGCAGCTTTTCCTTGTGAATAAGTTAAATCATTCCCAGAAATATTATCTGAAAAACCCCCTCTTAAAATCAAAACAGCTCTATGCCGAACAGTCGGCTGAAAAATAAATTCACAAGGAAGTTTTATTTTATTATTAATTGCTTTTGCTAATCCTTCTGATTCAAGAGTAGTTAAGGTTCTCCCAGCTCTCCTATCAATCATATTTCCCTTTTCCAAAGAATCTATCGTAGAAAAATTAACTCTTAAAGCCAAGTCCCCTCTTGTCAATTTAATATCAGTTCCTCTTGCTTCTAATTGTCCCCTTGTACTTGAAATTAATTCATTACCAAAAATAGAAACAATTGCTTCGTCAGATTCTGGAACAAAACTTGGTCTAACAGGATGCATATACCCCATTTCTCCACGAGTTGCTAAGAAATCAAGATTAGGAGTTTCTGCAGCCTCTAAAGGAGTCTTCCCATCAAGTTGTTTACAGGGCAAATCGCCCATTCCATCAATAATAACTAACACACCTTTCATATTTTTATGACAACCCTATTCTTTATAAAAATTTATGTTAATGAAAAACATTATAAATCTTTGAGAGTTGAAGAGAGTATGTTTAAACTTCTAAAAGAAAAAATAAAGGGCTGGACAAAAAGAGTTTCAGAAGGAATAGAAGACGAAGAAGGGCCTGAAAAAATCCCACAAAAACAAGAGAAAGAAAAGAAAAAGGTAGTAAAACCTAAGAAAAAAGAGATAAAGATTCCTCTAAAAATTAATTATCCTGCAATTATGCCAGACACAGAATATTTAGAAAGAGAACTCAAAAAAGTGGATGAAGAAGAAAAATCAAAAGACAAAAAATCGTTCTTTAAAAAAATTTCAAAAGTGAAAATTTCTGAAAAAAACTTTGAAACTTATGCTGAAGAACTCGAAATGTTGCTTTTAGAAAACAATGTTGCTTTTGAGGTTACAGAAAAAATCATTCAAGAATTAAAAGAAAAAATAATTGGAAAAGAATTTTTAAAAAAAGAACTTGAAGAAGAAATAACAGAAGCATTTAAAGAAATAATTAGAGAAATCTTAATTACCCCTCCAGATTTAATGGATGAAGTAAAAGAGAAATTAACAGACCAGTCAAAAGACCCTTATGTTATTTTATTCTGCGGGATAAATGGTTCTGGCAAAACAACAACAATCGCAAAGATTGCAGATAATTTAAAGGACCGCGGAGTTTCTTGTGTCATTGCGGCAGCAGATACATTCAGGGCCGCTTCAATTGAACAAATAAAAGAACATGGAGAAAAAGTTGGAGCAAGAGTTATTTCACATGAATATGGTTCAGATCCTGCTGCAGTAGCATTTGATGCAGTAAAATATGCAAAAAAGAATTTCATAAGATGCGTGCTCATAGATACTGCCGGACGAATGCATACTGAAAAAAATCTGTTAAAAGAAATAGAAAAAATTGCAAAAGTTGCTAAACCAGATTTAAAGATTTTTGTAGGAGAAAGTATTACTGGAAACGATGCAATAGAACAAGTAAAAAGTTTTGATTGGGCAATAGGAATAGACGGAATTGTTTTGACAAAAGCAGACATTGACGAAAAAGGCGGAACCTCTTTATCTGTAGGATATGTCACAAAAAAACCAATCTATTATCTTGGCACAGGTCAAGCTTATGACAAAATTGAACAATTTGACAAAGAGAAGTTTATTGAAAGGTTGGGATTATAGAAAATCTTTTATAGTAAAAATTCTTTATTTGTTCATGTATAGTTTAAAGAGATTAAATGGGATCTTAGATGAATATTTAGAAAGAAATATTTCAGAAAACCAAACTCCTAATCCAATAATCTCCTCCAATCCAATTAATGAGCACATCAAATTTAAGATTGATTTAAGAACAGGAAAAATGGAAACAATTATTAAAAAAATCTTCTAAATTATAAACCCAAAATTTATTAACCTTTAATTTGCTATTTCTATTATGTTAGAAAAATTAGGAGACGTTCTTAGAAAAGCTACAGATAAGATAGCAAATGCCATATTTGTAGATAAAGATTTAGTGGATTCAATAATCAGGGATTTACAACGAGCACTTATAGAAGCAGACATGAATGTTGTTTTAGTTAAGCAACTCAGCGATAAGATAAAAAAAGCATCTATGGATGAACGGATTAAAGGAATAGAAAAAAAAGAGCATTTGATTAAGCTTCTTCATGATGAATTACTACATATTCTTGGAGAGAAAAAAGAATTAAAATTACAAAAAGGACAGAATAGAATTATACTTCTTGGTTTATATGGTGCAGGGAAAACAACTACAATTTCTAAAATAGGAAATTACTTCGCAAAGAGAGGAAACAAGGTGGCACTTATCGGACTTGATGTTCACAGACCCGCAGCACCAGAACAATTAAAACAATTAGGAGAAAAACATAAACTAAATTATTTTATTGATGCTAAAGAAAAAGACCCATTAAAAATCTGGAAAAAATACAAAAAAGAGCTCAAAGATTATGATTTAATTCTTATAGATACTGCAGGAAGACATAATTTAGATAAAGAATTAATCAAAGAAGTAAAATCATTAGATAAAGAAATAAAACCCACAGAAAGAATTCTTGTTATGCCTGCAGATATTGGTCAAGCTGCAAAACAACAAGCTCAAGCATTTGAAGAAGCTGTAAATATTTCTGGAGTAATTATTACAAGAATGGATTCAACTGCAAAAGCAGGTGGAGCATTAACAGCCTGTGCAGAAACAAAAGCCCCTGTTTATTTTATAGGAACAGGAGAAAAAATAAATGATTTAGAAGAATTCGATCCAGAAAGATTTCTTTCAAGATTGCTTGGAATGGGCGACCTTCAAACTTTAATAGAAAAAATAAAGTCTGTAACAGATGAAGATAAACAAAAAGCAGTTCAAAAAAGAATTGATGAGGGCAAGCTTTCATTAGAAGATGTTGTTGAACAAGTCAAATCAATGGGTTCGTTGGGAGGGTTTGATAAGATTAAAGGAATGATTCCAGGATTTGCAAACATAAAAGATAAAATTCCAGAAGATATGATAGGAGGACAAGAAGAAAAAATTGCAAAATGGGAACATATCATAAAGAGCATGACATCAGAAGAAAAAGAAAACCCAGAAATATTGGAAAAGCAAACTTCGCGTATTTCAAGAATAGCCAAAGGAGCAGGAGTCAGTAGCACAGATGTTCGTTCACTTCTCAAACAATATAAGATGCTTAATGAAATGATGAAGGGCGGAATGGATGATATGGACATGTCGCAAGGAATGAGCCAAAAGCAAATGATGAAGATGGCCAAAAAGATGATGAAAGGCGGGAAGATGAAGTTTTAGGAAAAAACAAAATCCTATAGGAAATAAAAGATTAGTTAATTTAAAATGGAAAAAATATTAGCGAATATAAAAAAAGGACATCTCTTAATATATTTTTTAGGGGTATCCCTCTCCCTCATATTCTTTTTACTCCAAAGCAAAACATGTAATGTGATTGGATTAATAGGTTTTATTATAATTCACTTATATGCCATTAAGGAAAAAAATCTTCTTTCCAGAATTTTTGGAGCAATTTATACTTTTATTTTTATCTTTTATCTAATAATTTATCTTTCAATGGCTGTTGGAGAAATAAATATAACAGTAGTTTCTATTATCATATTCACAATTATCTTGCTTCTCGGGAGTGTAACAATTTACTTTTTAATTTTGAATAAAAGCAAAAATATCATCAGTATAACTTTAGGCTATCTTGGTCTTGCACTTAGTATAATTTTATTATTTGGATTTATTTTTTCCATACTGGGAATGAATGCAGATAACCAGATAAAGGGACCAGACAATCAGTCCATAAAAGGAGTTTGGAACTATGTGGGTTTTAGTGCATCAAGTTTTTATGCTATTAATTTTGGCGAAGTCCCCCAGGGAATTTCAAGAGTATTCTCTTATATAGAGATTGCGATTAGTTTTATAATCCATATAATCATTTTAGGAGGAATCATAAATTCCCCTAAAAAACCGACACTATTAAAAAATGCCTAAAACAATAGCACAAGGCGCAGAAGCAATCATCACCTTAGTAACTCCAACCTCGCTCTCAAAAAAATCTTCTTCTTTAACAACTTCTCAATCAATCGCGAGCCACAGCGAGCCATTTATTATAAAAGACCGCATTCCAAAAACATATCGCCTTCCAAAATTAGATAATAAAATCCGCTCGCGAAGAACTCGCTCAGAAACAAAACTTCTAGAAAAAGCCTCTTCAATTATCAACTCCCCCATCCCCCAACCTCAAAAAGATAAATTCAAAATACAAATGCCTTACATAGATGGCAAAAAACTCTCTGAACATTTAGATTCTTTCTCATTACCAAAACAAAAACAAATCTGCAAACAAATTGGAGAATCAGTAGCAAAACTGCACAATGAAAATATAATTCACGGAGATTTAACAACAAGTAATATGATTCTAAAAGATAAAAAAATCTTCTTTATAGACTTCGGCCTTGGTTTTCAAAGCCACAAATACGAAGATAAAGCAGTTGACTTGCATCTTCTTCGTCAAGCACTTGAAGCAAAACACTTCAAACATTGGAAACAACTTTTTGATGAAGTGATAAAGGGCTACCTCAGCAGAGGTTCTCGCACCCTCCTGGGGTGTAAAAAATCCCAAGATTTCAAAATAGTTTTAGAAAGATTAAAGGCTGTTGAAAAAAGAGGGAGATATAAACATTAATTAAGAAATTATGTTTAACGTTCGACACAATTCTAACATTGAAGCAATATATTGATTACTAGACATTTCAGAAATTTGAATTAGTTGATTTTCAGAAGCCAATCCAATAGAATAGTTCACAAGTGCAGAGATAGCCTCATCAACCTTTCCTTCAGGATGCCCAGAAAAAGCAGAAACAACACCTCTTCCATCATCAGCGATTGTTAGTGCAGAACCAAGATATCTCAAAAGCCCTTCATCAACTGTAGGTGCTCTCGATAATGCAGTTAAATCTTGATTATCCCTCCAATAAGAAATATTTCCAATCGCTTTTTCATGAGCAAGAAATGCGTATTTTGTCCTCTTTTCAGGAAGAGGGTTATTCCCTATCTCTGCAGATTCTAAGGCAAGCCTATTAGGACTATCAACATTAAACATGCCCAACACAAAATGACCATATTTCCTATCAGGATGTTCATTTCCACTCAACTTTTCCAAATTTGAAACTAACAAATCTGCATTCGCTTTAGCCATTTCAAACATATCCATCATAAAAATTCAAGAATAAATCCCTTTTTAAATTTATCTTCTAAAAAATATAAAAGCATTAATAGCCCCTCCAGGATTCGAACCTGGGTCACAGCCTTCAAAGGGCTGTATACTTGACCACTGTACTAAGGGGCTATGAAAAACAAAACTTATCTTGATTTATAAAATTTACTAACCCACCTTATTCGTTAGAATTAAACCGCGAATCTAGATTAATAACTCTTCGATATGCGAGCTTACGAGCACAAATTTTCTCACCCAAAAATTCTTTCATAATAAATCTCCCTATTAACTTCATGCCTTTTAGGATTTCTCGATTTAAGAAAATTCCCAAATCTCTTAGGCTTATATTTCTCTCCAATTAATGTTGCTGCTAATTTCTTATATTCAATACTTGCTTTTGAATTAGGCTTATATCTTGTAGAAGGAGTAAATTCTGCCAAAGATTTCAAAATATCAATGTCGTGGGGAATAACTGCCATCACAGGAACTTCGGCCATATCTTCAATCTCACCAATATCCATCTCAAAATTTTTATTATGAACTTTATTTAAAACCAAACCAATAACAGGAGCACCCCGACGTTTTGCCATCTTAATTGCCTTAACAGTTGTTCTCAAAGTAGGATAATCTGGAGTAGCAACAGCAATAAGCCCATCAGAAGCCAGCACAACACCCAAAGTCTCTTCATTTAAAGCAGGAGAAGAATCAATCAAAACTACATCATATTTATTTTTCAAGGTCTTAAGTCTATTCGAAAGTTTCAAAGGGTTTGCATCTTTCCTATAAATCGAAGCAGGAAGAACATCAAAATTATCTAATTTGCAAATCGCCTTGTGAGCATTTGATTTTCTCTCAAGAACATTCTGAAGCGTGACCACTGGGTCAATTATATTCAAATGCAATCCCAAATTCGGAGCTGAAAGATTCCCATCAACTAACAAGACTTTTCTACCAAAATCAGCCAAAGCATCACCCAAAGCAGACACAACAGAAGTCTTCCCAACACCTCCCTTCAAACTCAACACACCAATTGCCATCCCCATATTATACCGAAAGAAATATTGTTTAAATAATTTTCATTAGTCATCGTAAGGTTTAAAAGATTAAATTGCGGTTTAATATGATGCCAAAAATAAAACAAGAAAAGGCCAAAGAAAAATCAAAAAAATTAACTCAAGAAGAGTTTGAAAAAAAAGTCTTAGACCTAGCAAAAAAAGGACTTACAAGTGAAAAAATCGGAGAAGAATTAAAGAAACAAAAGATTCATTCAAAAGAATATAAAAAGAAAATATCCGAAATACTCGGAGATAAATATGAAATTCCAGATATTAAAAACATAGCAACAAAATTAGAAAAAATAAAGGCGCATTCTGAGAAAAATAAAGGTGATAAAAGATCTATGAGAGAGAAAGAACGAGTCGCAGCGCAATTAAGAAGAGCGAAAAAATATTTCAAAAAATAATTTCTATTTAAAGATGGAAAAAGAGGCAAAAAATAATAGTTTAGAATTGGAAATAGAAAAAGTTTCTGAAAAATTCATTAAAGAAAGTAAGGAAAAAGAAATTTATCTGGTAAGCCATTTTGATACAGATGGGATTACTTCTGCAACTATTATGATTAAAACATTAAAAAAACTTGACAAAAGATTCTCTGTAAAAATAGTCAAAAGACTCGAAAAAGAATTCATTGATCAATTACCCACAGATAAATTAATTTTATTTCTTGATTTAGCTTCTGGAAGTTTAAATCATCTCGAAAAATCTAATTTGGAAAATATTTTCATAATAGATCATCATGAAATATCTCAAAAAATTCCAAAGAATGTTCACATAATAAATTCAGAATTAAATGGTAAACAAAAACTAAGCAGTTCTTGTCTTACTTATCTTTTTTGCAAACAAATAACTCCAGAGGTTAAAAAATTAGCAAAACTAGCAGTTCTCGGTATGATTGGAGATTCTATGGAAAAAAATTTAGATAAGATAAATAATCTTATATTAAACGATGGAGAAATCAAACGAAAAAGGGGACTTCTGATATATCCTTCTACAAGACCATTAAACAGAACTTTAGAATATTGTTCAGACCCTTATATTCCTGAAGTTACTGGAAACATGGAAGGAGTTTTAGAATTACTTCGGGAAATTGGATTAAATCCTGAAAATGGTAAATACAAAAGCTTAATTGAATTAAACGAAGAAGAAATGTCCAAACTCGTAACTTCAATAATACTTAGAAATCCCAAGGCAAAAAATAAAGAAATAGTAGGAGACATATTTTTAATCAAATTTTTTAATAAATTAGAAGATGCAAGAGAATTAAGCGCCATGATTAATGCTTGTTCAAGATTAGATAGAAGTGATATTGCCATACAATTTTGTATGGAAATCCCAAAAGCAAAAAAAATGGCAGAATCAATCCATATGAAATATAAACAATTTATAATTTCTGGTTTAAAATTTGTTTCAGAAACAGAAAAAATAGAGGGGAATGGATTCGTAATAATAAATGCCAAGAACAATATCAAAGATACTATAGTTGGAACAATTGCAAGTATTCTCTCAAACTCTGCATTATATGAGAAAGGAACAATAATTATTACAATGGCCTATTACAAAGATAAAATAAAAGTTTCATCTAGGAGCGTTGGAAGAGAAGGAAGAAATCTTCGAGAATTACTAACAAAAGTTGTAGAAAAAACAGGGGGAGAAGTTGGAGGACATAAATTTGCAGCAGGTTGCATGATAAGTCAGGAAAAAGAAGAAGAATTTTTAGAATTTTTAAAAAAAGATTTAGAAATTGAATTAATCAAGGTTTAGATTTTTTAAAAAAATTCTTCATCGACAAAAAAATAATCTACAGAGAATACAAAAAGCCCAGGAAAATCAAATAAATGATTTCCATTAATGGTCCTAGAAGTTTTATCAAAGTGAAATTCATCTCCTCCCAAATAAGCATTAACTTTTGGTCGTCTAGAAGCATTCGCTCTAATTATCTTATCAGCAATACCTGCGTATCCATTTTCAAAACAATCTCTCAATACAACAAACGATCTCGAATCTCTAAAATCATAACTCTCCTTAGGTAAAAAATTCTTTTCTGTTCTCTGATTTTTGGAATTGCCACCAACATAAAGTCTTTTAGAAGGAGCATCTAAGACTAAGCCAACCAAATCTCTTGGGTTTTCTTTAAGAAAAGCGACATATTTCTCAAATTCTCTTAAGGTCACTATTGTTCCCTCTACCATATAGTTCTAAAAAAATTTCTCTTTTTAAAAGTTCCCATATCCTATCATAACCTTTAAAACCACAGAATTTCTTCATAAATCATGGAACTAGAAGAAGGAGACGTTGTTTTGTGTACTGTAGAAAAAATAGTTGGAACTGTAGTATTTGTTAAAATAGAAGATGACCAAGAAGGGAGCATCATCATAAGTGAAATTGCTCCAGGAAGAATAAGAAATTTAAGAGATTACGTGGTACCAAAAAAGAAAATAGTATGCAAGGTTTTAAGAATTTCACAAAATGGAAATATTGATCTCTCATTAAGAAGAGTAACACAAAAAGAAAAAAAAGAAGTATTGGAAAAAGATAAACAAGAAAAAAGTTATAAAAGTGTTTTGAAAAGTATTCTAAAAGAAAAAACAGATGAAATAATTGAAAAAATATTAAAAGAAGATAAAATCTTTTCATTTCTAGAAGAAGCAAAAGAAAATTCAAAAAAACTTGAAAAGATTGTCGGAAAAAAGGATGCAGAAAAAATTCTGGACATATTAAAAAGTCAAAAAATAAAAAAAGCCATCATAAAAAAAGAGTTTTTTCTTACTAGTACAGAACCAAATGGTTTAGAGATAATTAAAGATATTTTAGGGCATGCAAAAGATCTTGAAATAAAATATCTCTCAGCAGGAAATTATTCAATTAAAAAAGAATCTGAAAATGCAAAAACAGCAGATAATGAAATCAAAGAATTTCTCTCAGAAATTGAAAAAAAATCCAAACAAAAAGGTTTCTCTTTCTCGATAAAAGAAAAAAATTAAATCAAAGTAGCCTGTTTCTCACCAAGCAAAGCCACACCATAAACTCCATCATATCCTGGCTTAACTTTTAATTTCTGCTCTCTATTCCTCATAATTAAACCAACAAGTTTTTCATTCACTTGTTTCTCAATTAATTCTTCTCTTGAAACTCTAAGAAGGATATCAAATTCAGTTTCAAAAGATTCCATCAAAGAATTATATATTCTCCAAACACCTACACTCTGCATACCTTTGTCAATCGCCAAAGCAATCAACTCATGCAACGGCAAAAGTTTGTAAAAAGGTTTTGAATTTTCCGGCTTAAAGCCCAACTCTCGAGAAGCAAGCTGTTCTACACGGCTATCAACCCCTACAATCAATTTTTTTTGACAAACAGGACAAATATCTCCCAATTCCTTACTCTTCTCAGGAGAACAAGAAAACCCGCAATTTCTATGCCCATCCCAATGATATTTTCCATAAGCAGGATCTGTTTCAATTGTAGCTAAAAAAGTTTTATTTCTTATTTGTTCTATAATTTCCTTATATGAATCTGTTTTCTTAAAAATCGTGGCTTCTCTACCTAATCTAAAAGGCCAAAAACTATGTGCATCAGAAAAACTAACTATTGCTTTATTTTCTAACTCAGATATTCGCCAATTCATTTCAGGATCAGAAGATATACCAGTCTCAATTGCATGAATATTATCAAACTGATCTTTAAAACATTCTTTCAAACTATCAAATCCAGACATACTTCCAAACAAACCAAACCAAGGAGTCCAAATGTGTGCAGGAATGACTTCTATATCAGAAGAAATTTTCATCATCTCTTTAACAAATTCATCACCAGGAATCTTAAAAATAGGTCTGCCATCATAATCTCTTCTTCCTTTAGTATCAAAATAAGAATTAATCTTTTCTGCAATTTCAATACTAGGAACTAAAACAACAAGATGAATCCTTCTTCCTCTCTCTTGAGTATATATCAAGGAAATTTCTCCAGAAATAATAAAAGGGAAATCATCAAGATAATAAAAACCATTTCCCCTATCTTCTAATTTTTTTATTTCCTCAAACCAAATTGGATGGGTAAAATCTCCTGTTCCCAGCAAGTGCAATCCTTTAATCCGTGCCCATTTAACAAGATTTTCAAAATTAATATTTTTACTACAAGCTCTTGAAAATCTAGAATGAATATGAAAGTCAGAAATCATCCAATTATCATCCCATCTCCATTAAAGATTAAGAAAAAACAAGATTAAAAAGATTTTGCTGTTTTCTAAAAAAGATTATTTAACATAAAAACAGCCACATCAATATCCACAACGCCCAATTTAGAAATTATCTCTTCTTCTTAACAGCAAATCCGCCACCAACAATTATTGCTACAACAACAATTCCAATTGTTATCCATAACCATAATAAATTACTTGCTTCTTCAGGTTCCTCATCTCCTCCAATAACTTTCTCTGCAATTGCGAAATAACTAAATGAAGTTACTTCAACATTATAGTAATAGTAAGTGTCATCTTCAGACTCATAAACTGTTAATAACTCATCCCATTCTCCCGCAGCTTCATTAAACTTAAATGCAGCTATATTAGATTGACTTATACCAGTATCTAATAGCCAATTCTTTTGAACCTTAATTGTAAGAACCGCCTTGTCCATTTTATCAGCTAAATTTTCTGATGTAATTTGTATGTATTTATGCACATTTCCTGCTTTCGCAACAGTAATTTCTGAGGGTTGCACGCTAAATTTCCTAACAGTTACTTTAACATCATTGGCTTGCTCTGTCACTGTGATCTTTATCTCTTCTACTCCCATATCTTCTTCAAAATTATATAAGATCATTTCTTCACCAATTCCCACATTAAATACATTAACTTTTTCAATAACAGTTGTTGTACCTCCTCCATTACCACCACTACCACTGCAAGAAAGTGTAGAGAAAGTAGTTGAAGCTGAGTTCGCACTCAAATCTACTTGGTCAGTACATTCAACAGTGTAAGAGTAAGAAGTACCACAACTTAATCCAGTATGAGTTAAAGTTTGTGTTCCTGTTCCTGTTCCAGTAATAGTATTACTAGAACCAAAAGATACTGCGCTAGAACCCCTAAGTACACTCTTTACCACACAAGTATTAATTCCACTTCCATATGTCCCATCATCAGCTGTAATAGTAATAACATTCTTGCTTGCAGTAGTACCTGTTCCTTTAGTTAACACTGGTACACCTGGTGCAGTTCTATCAATTGTAAATTGAATAGATTCTGTATTATTAAGATTATTTGCATTTGTAATTGAATCATTCATACTATCATTAGCGTAGATAGTAAGAGTATATGTTCCATCAGGGTAAAATGTTGAATTACTCATATTAATAGTTGCATTATAGAAAGCAGCGACGGCGGTAGTTGTGATGTCGCTAAGATTTAATAATCTTGTGAGATTTACTTGCCCAGTTCTATTAGTAACATTCATATAAACAGAACCACTCAAATTTTCTCCATACTTCACACGATCAATTGCATCAAGTATACTTACATTTATAAAAAGATTCTTTACAATATCTTTAGTAGTATAATTTCCATTATTAACTATTGAACCATTAGTAGATAATAAATAAGATGAACCAGCAGTTGAAAAACTAACTGCAGGAGGATTTCTATCAATTGTTACATTTGTAAGAGATGTCCAATTTTGATCATTCCCATCATTCCTAACACAACTAATATTATATGTATTTGAATCAATCAATCCACTAATATCTGCCACGTACGTAAAGTTAGTAGTATTCCCTTCCTTAGTACCATTCCATATAACAAGAGTTAATCTATCCACATCTGAAGTGAAACCAGTTCCATCAAAAGTAACATCACTATCATTAATTGATCCTCCACTTGAATTCCAAAAGCAAGTTACATTAACTCCTATTGAGGTATTCACCATTGTTGCGTTCACCTCTATGAGCAAGGTATCTTCAGTATAATTTCCTCCATTTACCACACTGTTGTTAAAAGTAATACCAGTACCACCACCGCTAAAAGCAAAAACAAACACTCCCAAAACTATAACTAGGATTAATCCAAAAAATATACTCATTAAAGTCTTTGCATTAGCTTTTTTATCAACCATCTTTTTTTATATAGTTAAAATCTATATAATGCATATAAAATTTTATTGTTTATAAATGTTTTTCTTTTTTCAAGTTTTTTCTTTTTTAAAAAAAGTTTATTCTCCGTCGGGGAAAATCCAAAATGAAAAAGTTTTTAAATTAGAAAAAAGATAAATCCAAATGGAAGAACAAACTTTAGTGTTAATAAAACCAGATAGCTTAGTAAAAAGTTTGACAGGAAATATTATAACAAAGTTATCTGAAACAGAATTAAAAATCGTCGGTGCAAAGGTTGTCAATGTGTCTAGAGAACTTGCAGAAAAACATTATTCTGATTTAAAAAATAGGATGATAAAGAAACACGGAGAAGAAAAAGGCTCAAAAATTTTTGAAAGCACTATTGAATATATTCAAGGAAAATTTCATACTAACAGAATTCTTGCATTAGTTTACCAAGGAGAAAATGCTGTATCAAAAATTAGAGAACTTGCAGGAGAAACAAATCCAGAAGCAGCCAATGCAATATCTATTAGGGGTAAATATGGAAGAATACATTCTGAAACACAAGTTTTTGAAAATGCAGTACATTGTTCTGAAACTCCTGAAGAAGCAAAAAGAGAAATTGCAATATGGTTTGATAAAAAAGAACTCGCTAAATAATTATTCGTCAATAACTCCAGCATTACTTAAGAAAAATATTGCCTCATTGTCTGGTAAATCAGGACTATCAACTAATTTTGCAACTCGTGAATCTTTCTTTCCTCGTCGTAAATAAATTCTATATGTTGAAGCATGTCCAACAATGTGTCCTCCAATTGCCGTCGTGGGATCACCGAACATCTGCGCAGGATTTGCCATCACTTGATTAGTTACGTAAACAGCAAGATTATGTTGTTCTGCAAGCTTCATTAAATTATGCATATATCTATTCAACTTTTGTTGCCTATCTGCTAATTGTCCTCGACCAGCAAACTCTGCTCTAAAATGTGCAGTTAAAGAATCCACAATCAATAATTTAATGGGTTCTCCATCTTTAATCATTTCTGAAATTTTATCTAAAAGTAAAATCTGATGGTCAGAATTAAACGCCCTGGCAACAAAAATGTTTTTCAAAACCTTTTCCGGATTCGCTCCCAAGGCTTCTGCAATCTGTTTTATCCTCGCGGGTCTAAAGGTTCCCTCTGTATCAATAAATACACATTTTCCGTTAGCTCCTCCACGGTCAAGAGGCAATTGTGTATTGACTGCCAATGTTGAGCCCAATTGAGTTTTCCCCGAACCATAGGCTCCAAAAGCTTCTGTAACTGCCCTACTCTGAACACCCTTTCCCCCCAAGAGCTCATCAAAACTTTTACTTCCTGTAGTAATATAAGAAACATTTTCTCTACGTGCAGCATATTCTAATCCATCTGTAAATCCCAATTGAAGCATATTTCTCGAAGCTTGAATTGCTTTTCTTGCAACAGCTGGACTCACACCTGCAGCGTCGCCCAATTGTGCAGGACCCATAACTGCTAAACTCATGAGATCTGTAATTCCTGCTCCTTCTAACTTCGCCGCCACAGCTGGCCCTATTCCTGGCAAATCAGTTAATTGAGGCTCTTTAGAATCATCCTTTGGGAAAGATTCACCAGAATCGTCCTTTGAGGAAGGCTCTCCAATAGGTTCCTCTACTTTCTTTGATTTAGAAACAGTCTTCTTTTCTTCTGTCTCTTCTGCCTTCTTAACAACCATAAACACACAAACCCCTCTTTGTTTATAAAGATTATTTGCCTAGTAGATATATCTTAGAAAACACTAAAAATCCTCTCAAAAACCAATATTAAATCAACAATCAAAAAGATAACAAAAACAAGTGTTTCAAATCTTCTCCCAGTTCTAATTATTCCTTTAATCTTAAATTTAAATGGATAAAATGGCCTTATACCTTGTCTAGTAAGACCATCTATTAATAGGTGTGACCCATATCCTAAGAAAAATGGCAAGATAAAATTAGGATAAGTAAACCAAAAAACCAAGCTTACTATTAATAGAAATGTAAAACTATGAACTATGCCACGATGTTTAACAAAGAATTGTAAAATTCGGAATGTCTTCTTTTTCCCAATTTTAGAAAATCGAGAATCAATATCAGGTATAATTGAAGAAATCAAAACAATTGTAAGAAAAATAAATTTATCTTCAGTGGGTAAAAAAAGCAACGCAAAAAACAATCCAACTAAAAGATGTGTCTTAAACAGCATTTTTTTCTAATTTAGCTATAAGCTCATCAAGATTTATCTCTTGAACATTGTCTATAATCAACTCTGGATTATTAAAATAAGTATTCATTCTCACATTCCCAGAAAAAAACATCTCCTTCCCTAAAAGATTTTGTTTTTGCTCAGTCATCTTTTCTACATTTTCTAAATCTGTTAAACCCAATCCATTAATAGTTTCATGAAACAACACCCCTCGAATAGATTCTGTTCCATCATCAATAACCAAATTTAAAATTGCTCTTTTTTCTGGCATAACCTTTCCATGCTCTGCGCAAACAAAATCTTCTCCTTCTGCCGTAGCTTTTTTCTTACACTCTGGACAAACATGGAAAAATTTCGGCTCAAACATTTGAACAATAAAAGCTCGGACTCCAATATTATCTGACACATTAAAATTTGCAATCGGTTTCTCTTTGACAATTTTTTCTGTATGAACATCATTAAAAATTTCACTACTTAATTTTATTTCTGAAAAACTTCCAAGATGTAACTCACCATCCCTCATACTTCCATTAGCAAGTTCAATTACACTACCTTCTTTGATATCCCCTTTTTCAACTAAAGAAATATGATTTGTATCCCATAAAACAAGCCGAATATTTGAAGTGTCATCAGCAACAAATAAATTAACAACCTTTCCTTCATCTCCTTTTTTCGTCGTAAATGTTCTCACAGGAGACAAATTAACCACCTTTGCAGTAAGATTCACTTTTCTCATACCTGGTAACAATTCTTCAATTTTTAATTTCTCATTATCAAAAGAAATACCCAACTCTGCAGCAATTACTTGGGCCGCTCCTTCCTTACTAATCAATCCAGAAAGCTTCGCCCTTTTTGCTTCCACTTTCCTTTCAATTTCCTCTTTTTCCACTCCTGCAGATTTGGAAATTTTCTCCAAAATCCGCTCATAATTATCATCCATCTAATAAAAAAAGTCTGAATGTTTTTAAGTATTATTGTAAAAGAAGCATAAGAAAACTTATAAACCTCTTTCATTAAAACAAAATATGGGAATTGCAGGAATTAAAATAAAAATCATGCCAGAATCTCCAGATACAAATCTTGAAGAAATAAAAGAAACAGCTAAGAAAATAGTTGAAGAAAAAGGCGGGAAAAACCGAGAGTATGAAGAAGAACCAATTGCATTTGGTCTCAAGGCTGTAATCGCTTTTTTTGAATTACCAGAAGACATAGAACCTAGCGCAATAGAAGAACTCTTTAAAAAAATCGATGGAGTTAGTTCTATTCAAATAATTGATATAAGACGATTAATATAATCTAATGCAATAATTCTTATAAAATCAATAACTCTAAGAAAACAATGGCAAATGAATTAGAAGCAGAAATCTTTGAACAAATGAAAGATGTCTTAATTGAATATACCTCGATTTCATTAGATGAAATAACCAAGGATCTCTCATCTGATCTGAAAATGGATAGTCTTGATAAGTTAGGATTTGCTTATGAGATAGAAGACAAATTTAACATAAGAATACCAGATGAAAAAATATCAGAATTAGAAACTATCAAAGATTATATTGAATATATTAGTTCGCACAGAAATCAATAATTTTATTAATTCTATTTTCAGTTTTAATATATGCTATCCCCCGAACAAGAAACCCAGATTAAGGAACAAATCCTTCAGCAAATAGATTCTACATTTCCAGAGGATAAAAAAGCAGATGCAAAAGCCCAATTACAGGCAATGGATTCAGAACAACTTGAACAATTTATCAAACAAAATAATATGATACAATCCGAGGGAGCAGGCGAGCCAAGCACTACTCCCGGACAACAATGTATTTTCTGTTCAATCGCCGAAGGAAATATTCAATCTTCTAAAATTGAAGAAAATGCAAATGCCATGGCTATTCTTGAAATCAATCCAATCTCAGAAGGACACACAATTATTATTCCAAAAAAACATTCTCAAGAAACTTCTGAAAAAGCTCAAGAACTCGCAAAAGAAATTTCAAAATTATTAAAAAAGAAACTTAACCCAAAAGACATAATAATTTCTCCTTCAGTTTTATTTGGACATTCTGTTATCAATGTTATTCCAGTCTATAAAGACGAAACAATTGAATCAGAAAAACATAAGGCATCACCAGAAGAACTTGAAGCAACTTTGAAAAAAATCTTAGAAGAACCAAAAAAGCCGATTAAAAAACCAAAACCAAAAACAATTAAAAAAAGATTTTGGGTTACGAAAAGGATACCTTAAATTTAATTTTCTCTTCTCAAAAAAACAGATTCCATAATTCTACCTTTAATAAAATCAAACAAAATAAAATTATCAAACTAATTAAAAAAACATGTGTAAAAGGAATTCCTTGTTTTATCTTAACCTTCTTATATTTTTTTCTTATTATTTTAATCTCTTCCTTACTAAGTCCGTCCCACTTAGCTTTAATTTTTTTCTTACCTATAATTACATCATCATAAAGCCAATCTCCTTCTGTCAACTTTTCAACATTAACTTGCTTGACCATACAAGACTCATCAATTGCTTTTGCAAAAACATAAAGATAAGGTAAAACAAAAAGCAGAATTCCTAAAAAGAAAAAAATGACTTCAACAAAACCCAGAGCCATTATTCCTAAACCTAAGAACATTACTAAATAAATTAGTTTAGAATATTTTTTAAATTGTAAGACAAATTCTTTCTTGAATATTTTAAAATTCTTAATTGCTAGAATTCCGCTAACTCCAAAGCTATACAATGCTCCTGAAAAAAAGAACACAAAAAAAAACATAAAAAAGATTTGAACATTCTCTAAAATTGTTCCATAAATCGGAAGAATAGCTCCAAGCGCAATCATTAATTTTGCATCACCTCCAGCAAACATTCTCCCATAATAAAGTAAATTTCCTAAAGCAAAAAATATTCCCACACCAAAAATACCTTGATAAAAAAATGAAAAATCTTCTCCCAAAAATAAAGAATAAAAAAATCTAAATCCTAATGCAAAAATAATCAAAGAAAAGCTTACCCAATTAGCAATTTCTCGACTTCGCAAATCCTGGATAGTTGCAAATAAAATCCACAATAAAGCCAACACCCCCAAAAAAATTATTTCAAACATAATCAAACTAATTAAAAGTAATTTATAAAACTATTTTGATTTCTTTTCCAAGGTCAAGGTTCTTCCTCGCCCACCTTTTTTATAAGGATGTTTTTTCTTTTCCTTTTTCTTGTCCTTTCTTTTATTTCGTTTCTGAGAAAATCCATAATCCATAATTCAAATAAGAAAAATTAGTTTAAATAATCTTTAGTGAAGAATTTACTCAGATTCTTCTTCAGATTCTTCACTTTCTGCAGGACTTTCAGAACACAAACCAGGACAAGCTTCTATTCCATACGTTTCGCCATCCTTATTTTCATAAGTTGAAAAGAATAAACAATCCTCTATTTTCTCCTTACCGTCTGCAGTAGGCAAATCACTAGATTTCAAGGTTCTTTGCTTAGTACAAAAATCATAAACACTCTGCGTTGAACAAGCAGCAGCACATTGATTTACAATTGTGTCAACATTATCTCCTCCAATCCATGGAAGAATTGTCTTCCAGCCCATAGTAAATCCTAAAATTAAAACAACTAAAATTACAACTCCAAGAATAATTAATATGATTGCATTAGTGCTTAACCCTTGACCCCTTTTATTTTGCATATTAACTTTACGATTATTTTATTTATAAAACTTTTTGTTTATGGTTCAAATTCAACAGAGAAAAGAATCTTCTCTTTTTTCCAAAACCAAAATCCTTTAGTGACTTTTTCTTCTAAATCAAGGCCTGCAGGATTTTCTTGGGCAAATAAAGCTTGTTCAACTTGTGAATTAATTTCTTTCAATAATTTTATCCCAACAAAAGAATCTCTTGTCTTCAGATTAGCATTATAAAAACTTAGCAAAGCCAAACCACATATCATCAAAACTCCCAATACTAAAATAGTCACAGGAATGTCTCCTCGTTTATTATTCATTGTGCAAAACTCCTGTTTTGTGCTTTGGATGAATTTCCTGTTTATTCATTTGCTTCCTCCAACCATTTATCAATAGCTGCTTTATTTTCATTGCCTGCTAACTCCTGTGCTGCTAACTCGTGTGCAAGAGATGTTTTTGTATCAAGCACTTTTCCCCCTTCATTAATTTTAATATATCCAACACCTGCATAAATTCCTTCTTCTTCCTTCACCTCTAATCCTCGAACTTCAAGATGTTTTTTCTGCGCTAAAATCAAAGCAGCATAAACAGACAAAATTAAAATCACAACTATAACTATTGTCGCAACTACCCATGTCATTGTTTCTCCAACCTGTCCCCTTTTATTTCTTAACATTTTTTTCAGATTTTCCTACAACTCCCAAAATTTTAATTATATATTGATTATTTGCATCATCCAACGAATAAAAACTTCTATCAAGACATTTAGCAAGCCGACTATATTCTTCATCTTCTTGAACTACACAACTTGCTTTCCAATTATTATTTCCTTCTTTAATATCATAAACAGAATTTTCTGGATTCTTAAAATTATAAAAATCAACTTCAACATAATATTGTTCTTCTCCGTCCTCTTCTAATATCAAATGACATTCTTCTATGAAATTATCTTTAAAATCAACAACAAAATTTCCTCCTTCAATTATCTCAGAATTAATTCTTCCTTCACGAGATATACAATCCGCTACCCTATCTATAAAAACACCTGCTTCAATTTCCCTCACGTCATACGGAGCACCATAAAAAACATAGACCATTGCAAAAATTCCAGAAGCTACAAGAATCAAAATTACAAACCAATAAAGTGAAAGTATTTTTTCTGCTCCCCTTTTATTCTTCATTTTTATAACCATTTATTTTAATTATATAATATTCTGGAGAAACATCTGGATAAACTGTGACATCTACATCATTAAAAAAAGAATATTCATATCCTCCCTTTTCACTCAGTTTCACTCGGACAGTATTTCCAGTTATTTGCACTACATCTTCAAAATTAATACCGTTCTTCTTAGCACGCTTCATCCCTTCTTCCATATTCAATCTTAATTCCATAACAGGCCTTGAAGAATCAATCAACAACGCAATATTTTTTGCATAAGATTGTTCTAAAAGAATCGCCCCACTTCCTTGCTTAAACAAAAACAAAATCACAATTGAAAGAAAAAGCAAATTCAAAATAATAAATATAACATTCTCTACAAGCAATGTACCTCTTTTGTTAATTTTTAACTTCCTCATTTAAAATTGACAACATAGGAAGTGTAAACTTACTGCATTATTCATACTATAAAATAGAAATCTAATTAATAAAATTATCTAATCACGCAAGTGTTTGGATATCTGCGCAATTGAATGTTTTAAATACGTCTGAGTTAACTTCGACAAGTGTTGGTCTAAGATACTCATTCCCAGATTCTCCTTTACGGGTTGTTCCAACATAACCTCCCCCAATTCCTCCAGCAGTTGCACTGGAAACAGCAAAAATTATTGAAGGAATAGCTCCAAGTGAAGTAAATCCAGTTGCTGGAGAGGCTACTATCGCTGCAATTATTCCGGCAGTTCCCCCTGCAATAACTGTGCCCACTACCACCCATTTTGAAACACTAACATCATTATAAACCCCCATCATCACATAATAACGATTGTCAAGATCTATTTTTCCAAATTCAGAACCTTCTTCTGCAAGAGTCTGTTCAATTACCGAAACTTGTTCAATTTCTTGAAGATATTCTAAATAATTAATTTCTTTTCCAGAAACATTATTATTTGCCATATAATCATAAAATTCCCTTTGATTAATTTCTCTATTCTCAAAAAAATCTTCATCTATACTGTCATCAAAAGCAATTTGTGAACAAAGAGAACAATGAAGTCTCTGTGTTAGTTTTTTTCCAACATAATTTATTTTTCCTTCACCAAACATCCACCAACAATCAGCCATCTCATTTGCTAAAACTTCATACACCTCATCTTTATCTTTAACTTTTTCAATTTCTGGTTGAGTCATACTCTCACAAGTTCCGTCTTTTGTTAAACAAACATAACTAGTTTTGCAATTCAATGCCACTGTCTCTTCTGGCAATGCAGTATTGCCTTTCATTACAACAGAGTTATGGCAAACTTCATCCTCTGTTGTTTTTCCAAGATTTAATCTAAAAAGAAAAAATAAAATTATCGCAAAACTTACTATAAGAACAATCAACATAACTATTTGCTGCGTTGTCAATTCTCCTTTTTTATTTTTCATTATGTAAAACTCCTGTTTTATATTTTGAATGAATTTCCTGTTTATTCATAAAATTCCCACCTTTTTTAACATAAAATAAAGTCCAGTAAGCACTAAACCAAAAAAGATTACCCATGCTAAATATTTTATCATTTCATCAAGATTCATTTTTTAGATATCTCAATCAAATCATTTACTTTTTTTATCACTACAAAAGTATCAGTTCCCTTAATCTCAATCTTCTCAAACTCCTTCAAATTCTCAACAATTCCACAAACCCCTTTTTCATTGCAAGCTTTTGCTTGTCTATCCTTTACCCACAGAATATTATTTTGTTTAATATTTTTACAGATACATAAACAATTTTCTCCTGCACAAGCATTTGGTTTTACTTCATTATCCGTAAAACTCATCAAACTCCAACCAGAAGGATTTTGGACATGACTTTCTTTTTCCACACCATTTTGATTTACCATCACAATCTTTCCCATAATTCCCTCATCGCCATTTAAACTTACTTCAGCTTTGGCTAATTTCTGTCCATTAATATTATTAAAATATAAACTAGTCAAAAAATAAACCAAAAACCCAATGCTGATTACAGCGATAACAATTTTCAAAGTTTCTGATGCAAGCAACATGCCTTTTTTAGTTCTCATTGGTATTTGTCGGGTTACATTGACCTTGTTTAAACAATCCCTTAAATCCTGTCGGCGGAGGAACATATTCACATCCTCTACCCCAATAATTTAATTCTTGACTTATACTCTCACACCTATCTTCATTGCAGGGCTTAAACAATCCTCCCTTACAATCTTCACATAATCTCTCAGGTTCTCTTTCTTCCTCTTGCTGTTCTGATTCTTCAGTAACTCCTGGCTGAACTCCTTCTTCCTCTTCTCCAGGAAGGTTTTTGAAAAAATCAATTATAGTATCCTTAAAAAATAAAAAAACTCCCCCAATTACAACAACCACTACAAAAATTCCTAAAATAATTTTTATCAATTGACTTGTAGTTAGTTGCGCCACTATCCTCTTCCTCCAAGCAAATTTTTAATTTGATCTATCAGCGAAAATCCTTTACCTTTCAACAGAAAAATAGTAATCATTAAAATTGCTAGCACTGCTAATCCAATTAATAACCACGGCAGATAATCTGAAACAACCCCTTTTTTATTCATAAATAGAAAAAAGAAAGATGATTAATAAATATTACCCTAAATTCCCTAACACCACAGAAGTTAAAATAAACAACGCCAATGTTGCAAGTAAAGCTGTAATTAAATACAACACAATTCCTTTTTTCAAATTAATTCCTATTTTGCTTGTCTTTTCAAGTTTATCTTCTCCAGAATCAATTGTTACTAAAGTTCCAGTTAAGATGAAAATTATTTGAATAAGATAAATTCCAATAGCAATTTGTAAGAAATACGGAGGAATCATTTCTACTAAACTAAATATATTTGAAAGTGTATCAAGATTTCCCAATCCAGAAACATCTCCTCCAGACAATTCTGCGAGATTTAATTTACTTAATATTGAAGTAATCATTGCAGCTAAACCAATAACAATTCCTGAAAGCAACGGAGCAAGGAAAGTCATATTACTTTTCATATCAGAAACAATTTCTGCAAGCATATCCTTAAGCCGATTAGTTATTTTCTGTATATTCTTAATATACTCTGAAATACTCATCAAACTTACTGCAGCAATCCTTAATCCTTTTTTTGCTGATTCTATTAAAATTCTCATGCTCGTAGCAATCAAATTAGAAGGATAATAAGCAATTGCTCCCCTCTTCTTATCAAATATTGCTTTCTCAACACTCATTCCCCCTTGCATAATATTATAATTTACTCTCTTAAAAAAATCCGCAGTCTTCAACCCTTTAGAAGATTCAGCAACTCTTCCAAAAGCTAATTCTGGAGGCGTACCGTTTCCAATCCTATTTCCTAACTGAAAAAGAGAATTATTAAATTCTTTTTCAAGTTGTTTTGTTTTTTGTCTTTCTTTAATTAAATTAACAGTCCTACCTTTAAACGATATTACAAAAAACAATGCTAATCCTAGGGGGATAAACATTCCCAAAATTAAAGAGCCAATCCCAAAAGGTCCGGCAAGTCCTGTGGAAGTTTCTATGAATCCAAAAATTGCTTCTTCTCCAAAAAATCCCAATCCCAATTCAGCAAAAGTATAATCTGGTTTTAATCCTACCAAACTTGGTAAAGAAGTATACTGAAAAATCAAAGGTAAAAAACCAATCAACAAAAATGGAAGACAAATCAAAAACGCTTTTGTATAATGTTTCTTACTTTTATATTCTGGATAAAGAGGATTCCTTTCCAACAACTTTGTTTCTCCATATCCTCCTGGTCTTAATAACAAAACTTTATCTGTAAGATAAAAAACCATAAAAGGAATAACAAGATTAAACAAAATAAAAACATGATACCACTTAAGATACTCGCCAATCATTGCAGAAGCAAGAGGCAACAATGCCAAAGCCAGTGTCGGCAAAACAACTCCCAACATATAAACATTAGTTAAAGGACTCCGAACATCATGAGTAAACTTCAACATCTTATCATAAACCCCTTCCAACACAACTTGCAATGCTTTCTCAAGTGTTAAAATTCTCTTTGCATTATCTGGCTCAAATAAACTACTTTCAATTAAATGAAATGCTTCAACAAATTCAATAGAATAATCTTTCCAAGTCTCAAGATAATTATCTAAACTCTCTTTAATTGTGGAAAATTTCCTTACTTCAACATCATAAAAAACTTTTCTAAAATCCAATGCCAGAGGGGGTTGTAAATGTTGTGAAGCAAAAGCAACAGCTCTTTCTAAATTAGGAGTGTGTCTCATATAAACTACAAGATATAATATTGCTGGAACCATCTGAGAAGACGCCTTCAGACGCCACTTGTTTGCTAATCTTCTTGGATAACCATTAACAAAATAAAATAGAAAAATAGAAAAAACAGTTATTAAGATAAAAAATAGAAAAGGAAAACCTGCAAGACTTCCTTTAATCAATGTTATTGCAACAGAAATTATCAAACCAATTAAAAAAACACTAAGAAAACTCATCACACTTAGAGTCATTGCTTGCCAAGGTTCAACTTCTAAATGTGCTATCTCTAAATGCTTCTTTATTTTATCCTCATCCTTTTTAGAAATCTTAAGCTTAATCACATTTCCTAAACTATGGCACCATTTTTCATATTTATTGAGTTCTGGCGCCATTTCTTTCTTAAATTGAATATACGTTTGACTATAATCAATATTTTTAGGTGCAGCATTAATTTGATTTTCTATTTTTGCACCATGTTTCTTAAGAACTTCATCAACAGTTGGTTTTCTTGGCATATTCTCCCTCTTTATATAAGAGAAATAAAAACAGAATTAATAAATGTTTAGAATTATAATGTAGCTTTATGTATGATTCTAAAGTCGCCGAAGGTGACTTTGATAGAATTATTTCTTATTTTTCTCTAAAGCTTTGAAAAATTTTCTTGCACCAAACATAACTAAGATGGCTGCGATAAGCACTACAATCGGACGAATAATCCAAAGACCAAGAAGTTTTTCTTGATCAGAACTTGAATTAAGGAAAACCCCCATCATGATTCCAAGGGCAATATTAATAATTACAGAACCTAATACCAATAAAATAGCTACTCTAAATTCTTTATCTAATTTAATTATAGCTCTCAAAAATACAACCAATGCATAAATTAAAATTGCTACTGCAATAATCTCAACCTGCCATGCAAAAGTTATCCAGCTTACCATCCTCTTAAAAATCAAAAGAAAAATAAGTTAATAAATGTTTTCACACTCTTTTCTTCTTAATCTCACTATTGAGCCAATACTGCCATTCTGGAAAAACTCTCTCACTCATCGGCAATCCAATTTCTTCCCGAATTTTATCAGATATCTCATGAAACGCATGATTAGAAAGCATATTAAATTTCGCTTCGAGCAAATCATTATTCCCTATTTTTTCTGCAACATCCACTAATTCTTTTTTTATCTTTCCCCTTAATAAAATATTATCATAAACAGCATCCCAA
>CAYORV010000004.1:0-39834 GCA_964406515.1 Candidatus Woesearchaeota archaeon
AATATACTTTTAAAGATTGTTATATTCTAGAATATAAATAAAAATGGCCCTGGAGGGATTTGAACCCCCGACACCCAGATTAAGAGTCTGGTGCTCTAACCAAGCTGAGCTACAGAGCCATGTACTAATATTAAAGAAGAAGTTTAAAAGGTTTATCTATATCCTCTGCTCGAGCATAGTAGTTCTTGATAGGTTTAGTTACTTTTACATACTCTCTGCTCGAACATCACTGTTATTAATTATTCTAATTTGTTCAGCGATATTCTCTGCTCGAGCATAGGTAGTTCTTGATAGGTTTAGTTACTTTTACCTATACTCTCTGCTCGAACATCACTGTTATTAATTATTCTAATTTGTTCAGCGATATTCTCGCCATGTGTGTCCGCATTTGACACATTTGAAGAATTTGGTTTCTGCTTCATCAGAAGCTCGTGTTTGCACGGTCCAGAAATATGCTTTGTCGTGATTGCATTCTTTACATTGCTCATTTACTATAGGAAATACTTGAGTATCTTTTTTTATTACTGCGACTTCTTTTTTATCCCCTATTGTTTCAGAAGTGGATATTTTAATTTTACCTTTTGCAGAATAATTACATCTAGCACATCCATCATTTTTTCTTTTTTGAATAAGTACTGCACCACATTTAGGACAAAACTCCATTATAAATTTTTTACCTCTTTTACTTTTATTTTATTTTCTTTAAAAGTCTTTGCTTTTTCAATTTTATTTTTCATGACAAATTCCTTTTTCTTCTGGAGGTTTGAGATGTTCAAAGAAGATTAATTTTCCCCATCCAATGTAGGGTACTAATCTGAAAACGGCTTTACCAATAATTTTTTCTTCTCCTATTTCTTTCTCAAAATTCAATTGCCCATTATTATTATCACCAATTGTTGAGAAAACTAATTCTTCATTTTCTTCCTTAATATCAATTATTCTGTGGATTATTGGATTTTGTTGATTGGCTTCAAAAATTATAACATCTCCTATTTTAATTTTTTCTGGTTTTACACCGACGATAAAGAGTATATCCCCTTTTGTGAATCCTCTTCTGAATTTATTTAAGAAACCTCCTTCAAAATCTTGCTGTTCTAAATCTAAACTATTGTATTTTGTTTCATGTTTTTCCCACCAGTTTTCGAAGTTTGAGAAGAGTGTTGATTTGTGATGCATACTACAAGATTCAACAATTGCTAAGGGCAAAACTGTCCCTGTTACTAAACTTAGGAATGGAAAAAAAAGAAATTTTATGAATACAAAGAAAAAGACTATTGAAAATGCCCATCCCTTGAAGCTATCGTCTTTCCAAAGTAAATTCCAGAATTTTCTGAAGAAATTTTTTGTTGAACCTCTTTTTGTAAGCATTAAGATAATTAGTTAATTGTGTTTTTAAAATGTTTTATATCACCATAATATTTATAAACGTGAATACATACCGTATATACAGAGTGTATACACACCTCTTTTCGACCCCAGCCGTATCTTCTTGATACGGCTTTATAATAACAAAAAATGGATATATTTGACAACCCAATTTTATGTAAGAAATGTAATACTCAAATGAAGAAAATGAAATTAGCTAAAAATGGATTTGTTCTTCGAGTAGTAATTTGTCCGAAATGTCATGCAAAAATAATCCATCCGGTTGATGAGCAGGAATACCACAAGTTTATAAATCTTAAACATAAAACATTTGATGTGAAAATGAGACTTGTTGGAAATAGTTACGCGGTTTCGATTCCTAAAGAAATAGTTTTGTTTATGAGAGAACAGGAGAATATAATGAATAATATGGTAAGATTATGTTTGGAAGATATAGGAAAATTGTCTGTAAATTTTGCAGAGGAACAAGAAGAATGACAAAAAAACAAATTCAATTGAAGGTTGTGGAAGCATTACAAGATGATGCATATAAAGGAATTGCTAGATTGGATTTTGAATTAATGAGAGAATTAAATATTAAGAGAGGGGATGTTGTTTTGATTAAAGGAAATCGAGAAACAGTTGCAATTGCTGATCGTGCTTATCCTGCTGATGTTGGTGAAGGGATTATTCGGATAGATGGTATTTTGAGAAGAAATGCTAAGACTGGAATTGGGGATGTTGTTTCTGTTTTTAAGGCAGAGGTTAAGGAAGCCAAGAAAATTATGATAGCTCCCGCGCAAAAAGGTATTATGGTACAAGGTGACCCCGAGGGCTTGAAAAAAGGACTTTTAGGAAGGGCAGTTGTAAAAGGAGATGTTGTTGTTTTAGGAGGAGTTCAGAGGAGAAAGGACTTAATGTCTGAAGAAATGGGAGATCTTAATGATATTTTTGGTGGAAGTTTGGGAGATATGCTTGGAGGAATGGGTTTTGGAAATTTAGGAGGCGGAGTTACTCAAATTAGATTCTTAGTTGTTTCAGCAACTCCTAGCCAACCAATAATAATAGGAGAAAATACAGAAGTTACATTAAATCCAAAAGCAGTTGAGATGTCTGACGAAAAAATCTCAGAAATTAATTATGAAGATATTGGAGGATTGTCTGAAGAAATAAAGAAGATTAGGGAGATGGTTGAAATTCCCATGAAACACCCAGAAATTTTTGAGAGACTTGGAGTACAGCCTCCTAAAGGAGTTTTGTTACATGGGCCACCAGGAACAGGAAAAACATTGTTGGCTAAGGCAGTTGCAACTGAATCAGATGCTAATTTTATTTTATTGAATGGACCAGAAATTATGAGCAAGTTTTATGGAGAAAGTGAAAAAAAGATTAGAGATATTTTTGAAGAAGCTGAGAAAACTGCACCTACAATTATTTTTATCGACGAGATTGATGCTATTGCTCCTAAAAGAGAAGAAGTTCAGGGAGAAGTTGAAAGACGTGTTGTTAGTCAACTTTTGACAATGATGGATGGCTTGAAAAGTAGAGGAAAGGTTATTGTTATAGGTGCAACTAATAGGGTAAATGCTCTTGATCCTGCCTTAAGAAGACCTGGAAGATTTGACAGAGAATTAGAGATTAGTGTTCCTGGAAAAGAAGGAAGACTTTCTGTTTTGAAAATTCATACAAGAGGGATGCCTTTAAATAAAAATGTTAAACTTGAAGAAATTGCTAATTTAACTCATGGGTTTGTTGGAGCAGATTTAGAATCGTTAGCTAAGGAGGCTGCGATGAATGTATTAAGAAAATTGCTTCCAAAAATGAAGCTTGATGGTGAAGAACAAATTCCCCAAGAAATTTTAGAACAATTAATTGTTAATCATGAAGATTTTGTTGAGGCTTTGAAAATTGTTCGTCCTAGTGCAATGCGAGAAGTTCTTGTTGAAACTCCAAACGTTGATTGGGAATCTATTGGAGGATTAGGGAAAATTAAAGAAGAATTAAAAGAAGCTGTGGAATGGCCTATGAAATATCCTGAGAGTTTTGATAGAATGGGTATTAGACCTTCGAGAGGAATTTTGCTTTATGGTCCACCTGGAACAGGTAAGACTTTGTTAGCGAAAGCTGTGGCGAAAGAATCAGAAGCTAATTTCATTCAAGTTAAAGGACCTTCATTATTGAGTATGTGGGTTGGTAAATCTGAAGAAGCTGTTAGGAAAATTTTTGAGAGAGCTAGACAAGTTGCACCTTGTATTGTGTTCTTTGATGAAATTGATTCTTTGGCAGGCAAGAGAGGACAAGAAGCTGGAACAAAAGTTACAGAGCGTGTTTTGAATCAGATTTTAGCAGAGATGGATGGTTTGGAAGATTTGAATGATGTTTTAGTTGTTGGAGCTACAAATAGACCTGATATGCTTGACCCTGCTTTATTGAGGCCAGGAAGATTTGATAAAATTTTATTAGTAAATGCTCCGAGCGAAGAAGGAAGAGTTCAAATATTAAAAGTTAAAACAAAGAACACTCCTATGGGGGATGGTAAAAAACTTTTCACAGATAAAGAGAAAGAAAAGTTTTTGAAAGAAATAGCTAAAGAGACAATGGGTTATACTGGTGCTGATTTGGATTCTTTAGTAAGAGAAGCAGCGATGTTTGCTCTTAGAAAATCTCCAGATGCTGATCAAGTTATGAAGAAACACTTTGAAGAAGCATTGAAAAAAGTTAAACCAAGTGTTACAGATTCTACAATTGATGTTTACAGGAAAATTGAAGATAATTATTTGAAATCTGCAAAGGCAGCGCTACCTCAGGTTAATTATTTAGGATAAATTTATAAATTAATTTCTTAAAAAATTTATATGAAAAAAGAAAAATTATTTGAAGAATTAGAAAGAATGGCTCAAGATTTAAAGGGGATGCTATGTGTCTGCTCTTTTCCTGATTGTGGAAAAATAGAGGTTATTTCTGCAGATGAAGATTATTGGTTTTCAAGAGAAGAAAATCCTAAATTATATGATAAAGTTCTTGGAAATTATGAAAAGCGAGAAAAGGATTTAAATGATTTTTATATATCTCATACATTTTGTCCAACATGTTATAAGAAGAAATTAGATGAATTAGAGAAGAGGGAATAATTATTTTGTTGTAACTTTAACTTCTTCTTTGTCTATAAGAATTGTATGTTCTGCTTGTGCAACTTTGCTTCCTTGTGATTCTACAAGTTGGGAAAAGTGGTGGAGGTTTCCGTTATTCTCTAATTGTTTTAATCCGAATAATGCTTTGTTTCCAAGTTTTTTTACAATCCACCTAGAACAAAAAGGAAGTGTTTGATATTTTTCTGCTACAAATTCTAAAACTTCTCTGGCAATTGGACTTCGCACATTTTTTTCATCTATTAAAAAATAAATTTCAGAAGGTTTTCCATCATGAACTTTTCCAGAGCCAGTTGTTGAAAAAGGTTCTATTGCATAAAGTCCTTTTTCTAATTCTATTTCTCTTTTATCATCAATATTTGGAATTGTAACTCCGGCATGTAATTCATATTCATCCATTGAATGTCCTGACAAATTTATAATTGATGAAAATCCTTGGGATTCAATTGTTTCTTGAATTGTTTGACCTATTTGTGAAAGAGTGGTAGTACCCGCCCTATTTGAACTCACCCTAATGGCGTTTGTTAAGGCATCTTCTGCAGCTTTTATGAGATTTTTATTTTCTTCACTGTTTTCTAAATCAATTGAAAATGCAGTATCTGAAATCCATCCGTCAATGTGAACTCCGAAATCTATTTTTAATAAACCATGAGCTAATGTTTTGTCGTCGTGAGATGGAGTGTAGTGAGCTGCGATTTCATTTATGCTCAAGTTTGTTGGAAAAGCTGGCTTTCCTCCAAGTTCTTCAATCTTTGCTTCAATTTTTTCAGCTATCTCTAAGAGAGGCACGCCTGGTTTTATTAATGGTTTTATGCATTCTCTAACTTGTTTGGCTATTTGGCCTGATTTGATTATTTTTTGGGTGTCCATTATATGTTTGAGTGCAATAATGTATTTAAAATGTTTTTGGATAAAGGATTTATGGATAATGAGAAAAATTATAATGTTAATATGATTAAAAAATTTTTATCTGCACTTCATGTTAATCTAGATGGTTGGCCAGCACCCTTGAGAATTCAGTTAGAACCTTTCCCATCAGGTGTTAAAAGGAGAATTAGACATAGAATGAAAGAATATAGGAAAAATTTGCCTGAAAATATTTTGCCTTTTTATGAGGAAGTATTAGCTAATGGAGATCTTTCTCTTGAAGAACGTTCAATTGTTGAAGGAACCTGGGGATTAAAATATTCTAAACTATCAATTGATTCTAAAAAATGTTATAGAATTTGTAAGAGATTAGCTCGTACCAAGGGAGTGAAGAGGGTGTTAGAATCAATTGATTAAGCTTTCTCCCTCAATCTTCTATTCTTTGGAATAAAATTTCCTATTTTTTCTGCTGATGCTTTTCCACAACCTAGAAAATCATCTTTGTATTTCATAACTACAAAACCTTTTTGTTTTGGTTTTAAATTCAATTCTCTGCCCATCATCCATTCTTCTACTTGAGATTCTGTGAGTTCAAAGATGTTTTTTGTTATTTGGTCTTTTAGAATTTGAGTTCCTTCAATACTTAATCTCATATATCCAACTTCTTGTTTTGCAAAATAAACCCCAAGTCTTTCTATTGGAGCAAGGTTTGCTAATTTTTTTATTTGTTTTTCTGTGAAATTTCCTGAGAATAGAAATAATCTTTCGCCTCCAAGTGTAAAAATCAGTCCGGGAATTTCTTTTATTCCAAATTGTTTATCTAAATCTCTGATTATTTCTTGTTTCTCGTTTTTATTTAAAATTTTTAAATTCATTTTTCTTTTATTCCTGTTAAATCAGATGATGATTGAATCTTTTTCCCTAATTGATCGACAATTTTTATTTCAGCCTCTTGGCATATTTTTGCTTCTGGTATTTCATAACTAAATCTGTCTCCCCCTTTAGCAAAAATTATTTCATGACCTTTGTATTTTTCTGCAATTGTTTTGATAGATTTACATACACTTTTATCTTTATCAACAGATTCAAAAACCACATCAACGAATTTTAGTGCTTCCAAAATTATTTTTCTTTCTTCTTGTGGCATGAATGAAGTTCCTTTTTTTAAAATACACTGTTTTTTGTTATTTAATATTACGATGAGTTTGTCTCCGAGTTGTTTAGCTAATTTAAGATATTCAATGTGTCCCGCATGTAATGGATCGAAATATCCTGAAGCAATTATTATTTTCATTTGTCTTTCCTCAACTTTGCAATGAAAAAACCTTCTGTTTGAGTTTCATGAGGATAAATTCTACAAGAGTATTTGACATCTTCAACATATTCTTTATCTTTCCAATTTGTAATTCCTTGAGCAAATTTTACTGGTAGATTTATTTTTTCTATTTTCATTTCAGGGAATTTTTTTAAAATAAAATCGATAATTTCTTCATCTTCTTCTGGAGCATGTGTGCAAGTGCTGTAAACAATTTCTCCGCCGGGTTTTAAAATTTCAATTGCAGAAGAGAGTAGGGATTTTTGTATTTTAGATAAATTGAAAACAGTTTTTATGTTCCACATTATTAGAGTTTTTTGATTGCTGATAATTGTTCCTTCTCCAGAACAAGGAGCATCCACTAAAATTTTATCAAATAGAAATCCCTCTTGTTTCAACTTATTACATAAAGCGAATCCTTCTTTTTTTGTTATGATAGCATTTGTTACTCCGCATCTTTCTAAATTTGAAGCTAAAATTTTTATCCTATGTAAACTTATTTCATTTGCAATGATTGTTCCTTGATTTTCCATTCTTGATGCTATTTGAGTTGTTTTACTTCCTGGAGATGCGCATAAATCAAGAATTGTTTCATCTGGTTTTGGATTTAATACTACTGGGGGAAGCATGCTTGCAATATCTTGAATATAATAATATCCTAGTTGATGTTCTAAACTTCTTCCAAATTCTCCTGGTTCGAGATTGTTTTTGATAACCATTATTTCAGGATATTCTTTGAAGGGTTGATCGACTTCCCATTTTTTTTCTTCAAGTCTTTTTTTTAATTCTTCTGGAGAAATTTTTAATGTATTTACTCTAAAAGATTTTAAAGTGTTTCCTTGAAGCGATTTAATATATTTTTCAAAATCTTTTCCAAGAAGTTCTTTCATTCTTTCGAGAAAAAGTGGTTTTGGTTGGATGTTGGTTTTCATAGATTAGGAATAGGATTTGATATTATAAAATTATCTTAATTCTTTTGTGGATTATTTTTTTTGTTTCTTTTTTTATTTATATATGAGTGCATAAATCTAGTCCCATAAACACCCCCCATTAAACTACTCCAACAAGTAATATTTGCCAATAATGGTGATGACTCAAAATATATGGCTGAAAAACCTGTAAATAATCCTCCAATAGTTATTGGAGCGAAAACCAATGCATCTTCCAATATATTATTTCCAAGTTTCCTTAAACGATCTTGTTTTTGTATGTCTTGTACTATTTCTATAGGATAAATCCAATTTTGATTTAAAAATTCTCCTTCTTTTGAGACTTCTTCTAAAACTTTTAAAATTATTTCATCATTATTCTTCTCTTTCCTTAGGTGTGTTGTAATCATTATTCCATCTAATGTGCCTTGATAATCTTGAATGGTTTTTTCTGGTATTTTTTTAATATAATCTCCTCTCTTGTGATTTACTTTTTCTTTATATTTCATCCAATCTGTTGTAGTTATTTCTGGCATTTAAATTTCATTTTATACTTCTTTATAAATTTTTATATCTTAGAAATCTCCCAATGTCATTTGCTTTTTTCCTTCTATAACTTCTTTTATATCTATTCCAAAGACCTGAAAAATATTTTCAACTGCTGGAAGAATTTGATGTTCTAAATAATATTTTATATCGTATTCTCCTTTTTCATTTGGGAGTTTTACTTTATCTCTCACAAGTGATTTTTTGTTTCCTATATTTGCTATGTAATATTTTACAAGGTTTCCTTGTGTTATGGGAATTTCTTGTTCTTTCATTTTTCTTGCAGCAATTACATGAGGAGAAATTGCTTTGTATTCTGAGATTGGTTTTTTGAGCTGGGTTTTAATTATCAAGTCTTTTTTGTCTATTTCACGATTTTTCACTTTTTTGATTATTTTTTTTAAATATTCTAATGCTTGTTTTTCATCACCTTTTTCTAAAATCATTTTAATTATATCATTTTGAATTTTTCTAGAAAGATTGCACCAATCTCTTCGTACTGTTTCAAATCCACGAATTTTTAATTTTCCTTCTTTATCTATCATAGCATATTTTTTCTTTGCTCCTGTTTTTCCAGATCTTGTTGAAACCCACAATCCTCTTTTATAAAAATCTTCTAATTCCATTTCCATTAAACCAGGAAGTTCTGAATTTAGTTTTTTGAGAAGTTTTTTGATTTCTGCTTCACTCTTCCCTTTGGTTAAAAAAGCAATTGAATCTGTATCCCCATAAATAATTTCATATCCCTGTTTCTTTATTTTTTCTATTGTATCGATGTTATATTTTCTTACAAATGCAAGGATTGATGCAGAAGATTCAATTGAATAATATCTTGCTCCAAAAAATCCAATATACCCATGAACAGATGCAGATAAAACTTTGAATGCATTGCTCCGAGCTTTTGTTATTACGTTCGGATTTTTTTTGTATTCTTCTTTGAATTTTTTTCTTTTGTTGAAAATTTCATTTAATAATTCTGGAAAAAAACCAGGTTCTTTTGAAAAGTAGAATTTTGTTTTTTTGTTGTTTAATTCTAATTCCGGAGATTCGTTTGAGTTTTTTTCTTTTTTTTCTAAGAGAGTTCCTTTTGAAAGATTATGAGTTATGATTATGCTGGTATGCATTGAAGTGAAATCAAACATAGCTATATTTTCATATAATCCGGGTGTTGGTGAATATACAAATGCACCTTCTACTCCTCCGCTTGATTTTCTTTGCCCAATTTCTTCATATCCTGGTCGTTTTTCAGGAATTTCATTGAACTTTTCTAAATTGTGTAGAATATAAGATTCAACATATTTGGATAATCCAGCTCTTGAAATTTCAAATACTGGTTCTTGGATTGTTTTAGAAAATTCTAAAATATCTGGCCAGAATTTATTGAAGAGTTGGAGAGTTAAAATTGAATCATGTAAGTTGTATTCGTAATATTTTTCCCATTCATCAGATTTTATTTTTGAAGAATGTTTGTGCTCGAATGATTTTTTTGTATCTCCGAGAAATTCTTTTGCGACTTCATTTAAGCTGAGGGTTTCTGATTTCATATATTGTGCATAAGCAGTTCTGATAAATTTGAGAATATCTACATGAACAATGCCTTTTATTTTTCCAGTAAGATTGATTCCTCTTGAGAATTTTGGTTGACTTCCATCTAATCCTAACGGGAGTTTCATTTTATTCACATCTGCTCTTGCTTTAAGATAAGGTAAATCAAAACCATCTGAAAAATATCCCACTAAGAAATCAGGTGAAATTTCTTTTACATATTCTGAAAATTTTTCTAATAATTCCTCTTCATCCTTTACATACTCTACATAATCTAATTTTTTTTGAGATTTTTTCCAAGTAATCACTTTTTTGAAATTTTCAGATACTAATGAAATCATTAAGATTTCTCCTTCACCAATTTTTAATTCATCTGTTTCTATGTCATATGCTAAAACTTTTGGGATAAATTTTTTATCTTTTATTTCTTTTTTAGATTCTAATTTGATACAAAAATCTACATCCAAGTTAGTGTCAATTCCTCCGAATTCTTCTGAGTTGTGTAAAATTTCTCCTTCAATTTTATACCAAGACAAAGGATTTAATTTTTTTTCAATAATATAATGAGTTATAAATCCTAAATCATATCCCCTTCTTTTTTCTATTTCTTTTACTCCCAATTTACTTGCAATTGCATGCAAATCTTTGTAATTTGTAGCAAATATTTTCAAGGCCCTTACTTTTTTCCCCAAGAAATTTTTATCGCAGAGTTCTACTTTTTCAACTTTTGTTTGCCTACCTTTTTCTATAACTTTTATTTTTTCTATTTTTTTGATTAAAGAATTTATTTTATTTTCTTTTAATCCTTGTTTGAGGATTGCCCAGAAATAAACAGGACAAGAGTCAATTACACAAATTCTTTTTCCCTTGCTATTTCTACCAATGATTTTTGCATGATTTCTTCCTTTGAAATCAAAGTAATCGTAATCTATTGGAATGAAGTCAGTTTTCATGTGAAAATATAGAGATTTTATTATTTAAAAGCTTTGAAGGAAAGGTTTAAATATCTTATTTTGAAAGTTATTTTATGAATGATGTTGAGCTTTTTAGGCGTTGGGGAGAGTATGATTCAGACAAAGATATAGAGGATACTAGCCGAAATCATGTTGCTGGATCTTATGGTATTTATTTAGCCGATTGTCTTGCTTCTAAATGCGAGTTAGAAGATTTAGAAAAATGGATGATGATTCAAGGAGGCCGTAATTTGGAAAAAGAAGCTGATTTAGTTCAAAAAGCTGGTTAGAGTTAATTATTTATATTTCTTATACATTGCTTATTCATGGGTTTAAACATACGAGAGATTATTCCGCGGAGAGAATTGGATTTTGCTGAGTTAAATGGGAAAACAATTTGTGTTGATGCTTTTAATACCTTATACCAGTTTTTGACAACAATTCGGCAAATGGATGGAACGCCTTTGATGGATGATAAAAAACGTATTACAAGTCATCTTTCTGGAATTTTTTATCGGAACATAGCATTACTTGAACAAGGAATGAAATTAGTTTATGTTTTTGATGGAGTGGCTCCTGATTTGAAAGCAAAAATTAGGAAAAGCCGAGATTCTGCAAAAAATTTAGCAAAAACAAGATATGAAGAAGCGAGACAGAGTGAGGATATTTCTGCTATGAGAAAATATAGTAGTCAATTTGTTAGATTAGATGATGATATGATTCGGGAAAGTAAGGAACTTTTGAAGGCGATGGGAATTGCGGTTGTGCAGGCGCCGAGTGAGGGAGAATCAGAGGCAGCGCATCTCGCAAGAACTGATGAGAATATTTATGCAAGTGCGAGTCAGGATTATGATAGTTTGCTTTTTGGCGCACCCAAATTAATACAAAATTTAACTTTAGCAAGAAAGAGAAAAACCTTTTCAGGATATGTTGAAATTAAACCAGAATTAATTGAACTTGAAAAAGTATTGAATAGTCTTGAGATTGATTTGGACCAATTGATTTGTCTTGGAATACTTGTTGGAACAGATTATAATCCTAAAGGAATTCTAGGGATTGGGCAGAAAAAGGCTTTGCAAATTGTTCAGAAATTTAAGCAGCCGGTTTTGATTTTTGAAAGTGTTGAAGAACAGATTCTTAATTTACCAGAAGAAGATAGATTTGATTGGACAGAGATTTTTCCTTTGTTTCATAAACCAGATGTTGAAGATGTGGATTTTGAATTTTCAAATGTTGATGAAGAAAAGATAAAAGAGATACTTGTTGAAGAGCATGATTTTTCAGAAGAGCGTGTTGAAAAACAATTAAAGAGACTTGGAGATATTGCAGAGAAGAAAAAGCAGAAAGGATTGGGAGATTGGGTTTAGTTATTTTTGTCGTCTTAATCTTTTTACTTCTTTAATAATTCCATATAATCTTGGATCTCTTGGATCTACTCTTTGAATTTCATTAAATGATTTTTTTAGCGATGCTATATTTGAGGTTATTTGCATTTTATTATATGTGGGAGCTTGTCTTTTTGGAGCTGGGAGTAGTTTTTGTCTTGGTTGTTTTTCAAGTGCAGTTTGGTGTAATGCAATTCTTCTTTCTTGAGTTGCTACTTGTCTTTGTTGTTGTATGAGCTGTCTTTGTTTTGATTCTTCTATCGCTCTTCTTCCTCTTTGTTGTTGCTTTTGTGTTCTTGCTTGTTGTCTTTGAGAAATTCCTTTTTTCACATTTCTATATCCTTTTCTTGTGGCCCATCGAGCATGACGCGCTTTTCTGGTTGTAATTCGTTGTATTTGTTGCTTTTTTTGGCCAACATTTTTTTTCACATTTCTATATCCTTTTCTTGTTGTCCATTGTGCATGGCGTAATTTTCTGGCTCTTTGGTGTTGTCTGGCTTGAATTTTTTGTTGTTTGATTTGTTGTGCTCTGGGAGAATTTGTCCGATTTAATGTGGGATTTTGTCTTGTTGCTGTTTCATTTCTTCTGTTTTTTCTTTTAGTCCATTTGTTGTGACGCGTTTGTCTGATTCTTTGATGTTGTTTTTGTGCTGTTTCATTTCTTCTGTTTTTTCTTTGATTCCATTTATTGTGCAATTTTTTTCTATTTCTTTGTCGAGGAGGTCTGGGTTCTTTGGGAGGCCTTGGCCCTCTTGGAGTTCTTGGGCCTTTTCTTTTAAGTAATAAGAATAACCAAATGACAAGGAGGAAAGCTCCCAAAGCAATAGTTATTTCTTTAGATTCAACAAATAGAGAAGCGAGTAAAAGCAAACCGCCAAAGACTAATAATGAATTTTTCTTTAATTTGGCAATTAGAAAAATAATGAATGCTAAGGCTATTATAGGAATTAAAATGTATAATGTTTCTTCTTGAAATCCTAAATCAAAGAACCAATCACCGACAATTTCTACTTGGTTTATCCAATAGGTTATTCCTGAAGAGAAAACTAATGCAAGAATAGCAGGGGCAGTATTATTTGATTTGATTAAATGATTTAATAAAAAGAAAAGAAGTATAAATGAAATTGCAAATGTTAAGAGAAGAATTAAGGTATTTGAATCTATTTGGTCGGTTATTTCACTTAATGAAAATTTTGCTGCGCTGATAATATTGGTTAGTAAAATTGTTAAAATTAAAGTTAAAGAGATTATTTTTTTCATTTTATTTTTTGAAAAAATTTCCTATGGATTTTGCAGCTTTTGTGAGTGGATCGTCTTTCCCCTTAGATAATGAAAGGAATCCAAATACAAGTAAAACTGCTCCGAGTACTATTACTAATGCTGCTTCTTCAATAAAGAATGAAGAGACTAATAATAATCCTCCAAAAACAAGAAAGGATTTTCCTTTAAGTTGTATAACAAGAAAAATTGCAAGAGCTAAAGCCAATACAGGAATTAGGATGAATAATGTTTCTTCCGAAATTCCAATGTTGTAAAACCAATTGTGAATATCAAGGTCTAATTTGTTCATTCCATAAGTTATTCCAAATGAAGAAACAAGTGCGAGGACAGCTGCGATTGCTCTATCTTTTTTGAATATTGTTTTATTTAATGAAAAGAAAATAATTGTAAAAGAAACTATGAATATGAAAACTATTGTCATTGTGTCTGAATCTATTTGGTCAAGTATGTCACTTAACGGAAAAGTTGCTGCGCTGATAAAACCTATGAACATTATTAATAAGAATACGAATAAAGGCAACACTCTTTTTTGCATAAGGTGATTAAGCGGGAAGTTTTTATAAATTTATTGATTAGGAAGTTTTAATAATTCTTTTTAGTTTTATCTTATATGAAAAAAGTTAGAGCATTTGATGTGTTTGGGAATATTGCTATTGCTAAATTTCCTCGAGAATTTAAAATTATGGATAGGAAGAAATTTGCAAATAAAATTTTGAAAGATAATTGTTCTATAAGAACTGTTTTAGAAAAAGTTGGAAAATTTTCGGGTAGATTGCGGAAAATGCAGACGAAGTATCTTGCTGGAGAAAAAACTAAAGAAGTTTTGTATAAAGAAAATGATTGTGTGTTTAGATTTAATATTGATACAACTTATTTTTCATCTAGGTTGAGTAATGAAAGGAAAGAGGTTGCTTTTAAGATTAAGAAAAAAGATAATGTGCTGGTTATGTTTGCAGGTGTTGCGCCGTTTTCGATTGTGATTGCTAAAAAGAGCGGAGCTCGGGTTTGGTCAAATGAAATAAATAGAGAAGCGAATAAATATGCTAAGTTGAATATTGAATTAAATAAAGTTAAGGATAAAGTTGAATTGATTTCTGGAGATGTTAAGAAAGCTGTTGGAAAGATGAAAAATCGGTTCGATGTTATAGTTATGCCTCGTCCGCAATTAAAAGATACTTTTTTGACAGAAGCATTTAAGGTGAGTAAGAAAGGAACCAGAATTTTTTATTATGGATTTTGTAAGGAAGATGAAAAAGATAAAATTGTTGAGCAGATTGAAGAAGAGGCTAAGAAATCTAAGAAGAAAATTAAAATTTTAAAAACAAAAAAAGCTGGAGAGATTGGGCCTTATAAGATTAGGTTAAGGGTTGATTTGAGAGTTTTATAATTTCTTTTCCTTGCTAATCGACGTAGGCGCTTCGCCAATTCGAGCCCACACTCGCATAAGGGAAATTTAGATGGCTCGTGTAAACTCTCACCATGCCAGGCACTCCGGCGAACTATAACTTTTTCTCTTTAGCAATTGAAGTTGGTGCTTCGCCAATTCGAGCCCACACTCGCATAAGGTAAATTTAGATGGTTCGTGTAAACTCTCACCCTGCCAGGCATGTCGGTGACTATAATTTCTTTTCCTTGTTAATTGATGTAGGAGCTTCACCGCCATGCCATGTAAATCTTGGACGAATTCTTATTGGATAAATTCTTTCTGAATTGTCATCGAGAACTATTGCAGAACCTTTCAAACTTGGCAAATCGTCCATGTATTTTTTAATGCTTTCAAGAAGGTAACTTTGCATAATATGATTTAATGCTTCTAGATCTGGTTGACTTGTTACTCTGTGTGAGATAACAATATCTGATTGAGTCATGACGTCTTTATGAATCTGGCCTGGTTGTTGCGTAGCTAATACTACTGAAATTCCTGGTTGTCGACCTTCTCTTAAAAGTTGAATTAGAGCATCTGTTGCAATTGTTTTTTCTTTTAAGGGTAGGAATTCATGAGCTTCATCTATAAAAAGCCAAACCAATGGATTTTCTTTTTTTTCAATGTTAGATGAAAATTCAAGACTTTTTGAGACAGATCGAACTTCTTCTATTTTACGAGCAGCCATTCTTTCTTTGAATATTTTTCTTGAAACCAAACTTATGACTAATGCCCGAATATTAAAAGCCCCAACAGAGTTGTAGACGCTTAAATCCAAAATAGTAGTTGTTCCACCAGTCACTAAATCACTTACTTTTGTTGATTGTTCATTGGTTTCTGCAAATACCCCCCAAGTTTTTGCTGCTTCAAATAATCCAATTGCAGCATTTTTTACATCTCTGGAATTTTTTTCATCGCCCCCTAAATGAGAAATTATTTTATCTAGTCCAAAATTTCCTTTTTCTTTTAAGTCATTAATTGTTCTTTGAATTAAAATTGAAATAGGGTCTGTCATTTTTAATCCAAAAGTGATTATCCAATCTTCTGAAGCTAATTCTGAAACATCAAGTGCAAATTTTTCATCTACAGGGATTCCTTTTTCTAAATAAAAATCATAATGTCCAAATGGTGCAAAAATTTTTACAGGAAGATTCTGTGGTTTTAATTTCCATTCTTGTAAGAGTTCTTTGTCTTTTTCGTTTTCAAATTTCATTGTCCAATATATGCCCATGGTATCAAAGATCAAGGATCCTATATTTTGACTTACTTCTTTTGGAAGATTTGAGAGTTCTTCAGCTATAACCCCTAAGGTATAACTTTTTCCAGAACCTCTTTTTCCTGCAACTAGAACAACATGACTTCTTGCAATGTCCATTAATATTTTGTTACTTAAAGAAGTGTATTGTCCCATACGAACATAACCTTTTCCAATAAGAACGAGTCCTCGGTCTGCGAACGCTTTTTTATCTGATTCATCTCTTCCAATTATGATATCGTAAGGCATGATAAAAGAAATAAAAACTTATTTTTATAGTTATTGATGTTTTTTTTAATTGTGACTAATTTCACCAAAATGTTTTTAAAAGGATTTTCTTTTGTGTTAAGATGGATGAAGAAAAAAGTGAAGGAGATCATGGAGAAGAAAAAGAAGAAACTACTTCAGAACCAGTTCAGGAAAAATCTGAAGAACCTGTGAAGCCCTTGATGAAAACAGAGAATATTACTGATAAGATAAGGAAAAATCCTTTTATTCTTTCAACTTTAGTTTGTGGAGCTTTAGCTGTTTTATTATTAGTTGCTATGATTTCTGGAGGAGGAGTTACTGGAAATGTTGTTTCAAAGAATGTCGCAGGAGAAAATCTTATTGGATATTTGAACAATGTGGTAGATTCAGAGGTTACTTTAGTAGATATGAAAGATGAAGGAAACTTTTATTTAGCGACAGTAGAATTTAAAGGAGAGGAATTACCAATTTATGTTACTAAAGATGGTGCTTCTTATACTTCTAATTTAATTCCGTTAGTTAGTCAACAACAAGATATCCAAGACCAGACTTCTCAGGATGTTCCTAAATCAGATGTTCCTGTTGTTGAATTATTCATTATGACTCATTGTCCTTATGGAACTCAAGCAGAAAAAGGAATGATTCCAGTTATAGAATCTTTGGGAGATTTGATTGATGCTAAAATTAGATTTGTGCATTACTTTATGCATGAACCTGAAGAAACAGAGACTCCAAGGCAAGTTTGTATAAGAGAAGAACAATCTGAGAAATACTTGGATTATTTGAGATACTTTTTAGAAGAAGGAGATTCTGATTATGCTTTAGAAAAAGCAGGAATTAATCAAGCAGATTTAACTGATTGTGTAAATAATAGGGCAGAGGGTTATTATGAAGAAGATTCTTCATTAAGTGAGGAATATGGTGTTAGTGGAAGTCCAGCATTAGTTATTAATGGGGAAATTATTAGTAGTGCAAGAAGTCCTGCAGCATATTTAGATACAATCTGCCAGGCATTTAATGATGTTCCTGAAGAATGTTCTGCATTAGATTTGGCTAGTGAAAGTCCAACTCCAATGTGGGGATGGGATTCAACTTCTGCGGCTACAACTGCAAGTTGTTAATTAATATTATTTTACCATATAAATATTTTTAAACTAATTTTCATAAATTTATAAATGAAAAGGTTGATAACGTCGGAATCTGTAACAGAGGGACATCCTGACAAGGTTTGTGACCAAATTTCTGATGCCATACTTGATAATTTAATTGTTCAAGATCCTTATTCTCGGGTTGCTGTTGAAACTCTTGTTACAACAGGAAGTGTTCATGTTGCAGGGGAAATTACCACAAATGGTTTTGCAGATATTCAGGGGATTGTTCGGAGAGTTTTGAAGGAAATAGGTTATACTAATCCAGAATTTGGGATTGATTGTGAAGATGCAGGTGTGTGGATAAGTGTGCATGGACAAAGTGCAGATATTTCTCAAGGTGTTTCTGAAGGTGAAGGATTAAATAAGGAACAAGGAGCAGGGGACCAAGGAATGATGTATGGTTATGCAAGTTCAGAGACAGATGAATTAATGCCTCTTCCAATAGTGTTAGCACATAAATTAACAAGGAGATTAGCAGAAGTTAGAAAGTCAAATATAATTAATGGATTGGGACCTGATGGGAAGAGTCAAGTAACAATTGAATATGAGGATGAGAAACCAGTAAGGATAGAAGCAATTGTTATTGCTCAACAGCATATTAATAGTATTTCTGAAGTAGAATTAAAACAAGAAATTTTAGAGAAAGTTATTAAACCTATTTGTGGGGAAATGATGGATGACCAGACAAAAGTCCATATTAATGCTACTGGAAAATTTGTTATAGGAGGTCCTGAGGGAGATACTGGTTTAACTGGAAGAAAGATTATTGTTGATACTTATGGGGGTGTTGGAAGGCATGGGGGAGGAGCATTTTCTGGGAAGGACCCTTCAAAAGTAGATAGAAGTGGTGCTTATGCTGCAAGATATATAGCAAAGAATATTGTTGCTGCAGGATTAGCAGAAAGATGTGAAGTTCAATTGAGTTATGCCATTGGTGTTGCAGAACCTACTGGAATAAATATTGATTGTTTTGGGACAAATAAAATTCCAGAAGAAAAAATTTCTGAACTTGTGAGGCAAAATTTTCCATTGAAACCTGCAGATATTCTTAATCAGTTAGATTTGAGAAAACCAATTTATCAGAAGACAGCTTCCTACGGACATTTTGGAAGAAATGAACCTGGGTTCACTTGGGAGAAAACTGATAAAGCAGATATTTTAAGAAAATATTTGGAATAATTATTGTATTCTCAAATACTCAATTTCTTCTTCATTAAGTTTGAGTTCTTTTTGAATTTCAGGATTTGAGTTTATGATTTGTTTTATTATTGGGAATTCATTCAAGGCTCGTTTTTTTCCGACGTGAACAAGGGCAGCGTATTTTTCTGTGATTGATTTCTTTTTTGCTGTTCTTTGATTGTTCATCCAGATTTTTAATATTCTTGTTGGTTTTTTGTAACTTGTGAAACCATTTTCTAGAATTCTGTTTGGATTTTTTGAAGCAGACATTCCATAACTTAAAAATATATTTTCATAAACTAAAAATCTCCAATATTGTTTTTTGTAAATTCTTCCTTTGAACAAATCTGTTTTGCTTAGCATATTAACTGCTTGAACTAATTCTTCTCCTTGATATTCTGTTGGAATGTTTTCTTCAACCCATAATAATATTTCGTCAATAGACATATTAACAGAATCAAAAACTCTCAGGATTTCGTTTGTTGGTTTTGTTTTGAATATTTGTTTTAGTGAATTGAAAATATCTGTTTCCTTATTTCTTTCATCAAGAACTGCAGAAGCAGGGTCTTCTAATTCTGAAATTGCTTCTAAGTCGTTTATCGCTGCCCTTAAGTCCCCTTTTACTTTTACAGAAAGGTTTGTTAATATTTGACTATCAATGAATTTATTTTCTTTTCTTAATATATCTATTAAGACATTTTTTATTATTCCATAATTTATTTCTTTTATTTGTATAAGTTCTGTTTTTCTTCTTAGGGGAGATAAACTTTTGTTCCAGACATCGTTGGCAGTTATGACAATTGGGAAAGGCGTTGTGTTTATTATTGAAACCAATTCTGAAATTCCTCCCCAATCTGCTCTTGATATCCCGTCTACTTCATCTACGAGAATTATTTTACTTTTTTTGATTAAAGATTTTTGTTCTGTCGCAGGTCTAAGTATTTCTCTTAGTTTTCCTCTGTTACGCAAATCACTAGCATTTAGTTCAAATATTTCTGAATCTGTTTCATTAGCTAAAACATGTGCTATAGTTGTTTTACCTGTTCCTGGTGGACCATGGAGTAGCAAGGCTCTCTTTTTTGGAAAAGTTGTTAGGAAGTTCTTTATTTTTGCTACGGCTTCGTCTTGGCCTTTAATTTCCTCAAATTTTTTTGGTCTATATTTTTCACTCCAGGGTTGCATTTTATTCAAAAGGATTGTAATTTTGTTTAATTAAATTATGGAAAGGTATCATTAATTTATCTGGAAAATTTCCCCAATCAAACCATTTCCATTCTTCAAGTTTCTCGGGTTCTAGTGCTCGAGGATTTCCCTCTAGATATTGTGCTCTGAGGAAAAGAGTTACATAGTGTTTTTTGTCTGAATAGAAGAAATCATTTGTGGTTGCTTTTTCTTTGGGATATTCATCTATTAATTTAATTGTCAATCCTGTTTCCTCTTTAACTTCTCTTAATACACAATCTTTAAAGGATTCGAATAATTCTAAATGTCCTCCTGGTGGAGCCCAGGTTCCAGCACCATGTGATGCAATTCTTTTCCCAAGTAAAACTTGATTTTCTTTCAAGATAATTACTCCTATTCCTACCCCTGGCCTTTCCATTATCCCTTCCCTAATCCAGCCAACATACCCAAGGAGGGCACAAGAATCTTGCCAGCTATCATGATTTACCTAGTCCTGCCAAGACAAAACTTGCTAGAAGTGCTTGCAATTGGATAAAAGGATCAGAACCTTCTACAAGTCTGAATTCAGCTTCGCCTGTTTTTTCTGTGAGTTTAACTTTTATTTCTGGTTCTATTGGGAGATTCCATATTTCTTTTTGTATAGCTTTTATTACATCTTGACCTGAGATGGATTCTTTAAGCATGATATCAAGAAGCTTTTCTTTGGATCTTTGAAAATCTCCAGATAAAGCATAATCTAAAACTATTTTGATGTCTTTTGGTTTTGTGGTTGCTAACATGGTTGAAATTAGTTCAGGAGTTATGGACGGAGAAATTGCTGCAGTTGCCTGTAATAAATTTGTAGCCTTTCTACAATCCCCTTCGCTTCCTTCGTAGATTAATTCCATTGCTTCCGGAGTAATTGTTAAATTCTCTTTTTCTGTAATTCCTTGGATGTATGTTTCTATATTTCTTTTTTCTAAAAGTTTGAATCTAAAAATTACACAACGAGATTGTATTGGATCAATTATTTTACTTGAATAATTACAGGATAAAATAAAACGGCAATTTGCAGAATAATTTTCCATTGTTCTTCTTAATGCTTGTTGTGCTTCTGGCGTTAGTGCATCTGCTTCATCTAAAAAAATGACCTTGAAAGGTATATTCCCTAATGATTTTGTTCTTGCAAAACTTTTTACTTTTTCTCTTACAACATTAATTCCTCTTTCATCGCTTGCATTAAGTTCAAGATAATTTTCTTTCCAATCTGCTTTGAAAAGTTCTTTAACTATAACTAAAGCTAATGTAGATTTACCAATTCCAGCTGGCCCGGCAAAGAGTAAATGTGGAATATTTAATGTGTTTGTTAAGGATTGCACCCTTTTGATAATTTCATCTTGCCCAACGATTTCTGAAAAAATAGTAGGACGATATTTCTCTGTCCAAATTCCGTTTGTCATAGTAGAATATTCCTAAAAGAACTTATAAAGATTATTATGTTTGAGAACTATCGAGCTCTAGCTTTTCTTAGTTTTCTTTTTCTTTTTTCCTTTCTAAGACGCTTTCTTTGCCATTTCCAGCGCATTTGCCATTTCTTTTTCCATCTTCTAGAACTTCTTTTCATAATTGAAAAAGTGGGAATTGGTTTTTAAAGGTTTTTATCTATTCCTTCTAATACTAATTTTAGGGCAATAATCTTTTATAGGACATTTAGAACACCAAGGTGAAATTGGTTGACAAATATCTTTTCCGAATTGCACAAAAATTGCATTGAATTCTCTCCAATATTTTTTTGGTAGGATTTTTTCAAGTTCTTTTTCTGTTTTTTCAGGAGTTTTTGTTTCAACCCAGCCTAGTCTGTTTGGAATTCTATGACAATGAGTATCTATGGGTAAAACATTTTCTCCAAAAGCAAAAGCTAAAACTATATTTGCTGTTTTTGGTCCTATTCCTTTGATACTTAGTAAGGACTCTTTTGTATTCGGAACTTTGCTGTCAAATTTTTCAATAATTTCTTTTGAGACATGTTGTAATGTTCGGGCTTTCTTTTTGTAATGGCCTGAAGAGTAAATGAGTTTTTCTAATTCTTCTATGGGAATTGCAGTAATTTGTTTTGGGGTTTGAGCAATTTCAAAAAGTTTTTTAGAAACTTTTTCTGTATTTGTATCTTTAGTTCTTAAAGAAAGAAGACAAGAGATGAGAATCTTAAATGCATCTGGTTTTTTCCGCATGCGATTTAATGTGGTCTTATCTGAATGATTATAATATTTTGCAAGAATTTGCATAATTATTTCTATATTATTTTGTTTCACTTTTTTCTTGAAATAATTTTGTAACAAGCATAATTCCTAAAACAGAAAATAAAGTGATGGTTATGGCAGCGATAAATTTTCCTTGTAAAAGATTATTCGCAGAGATTTTGCTCATATATTCTGTGATTAATTCTTTCCAAGACAGAGCAATTAAAAAACCAAAGGCAGCAGTTATAGCGATTAATACAGATTTTTTTAATTCCCTCTTAAATTTTATTGCAGAATTTTTCGCCTTTAGTTTTAATTTTTGTTTTTTTGTGAGTTCTTCCATTTTATATTTTAGTATAACATGGTATGTTTGCACGCCTTAAAATGTTTTTGGCTTTTTGAACTGATTTATCTCCTAAGAAAAAGGCAGTTATTTTTTCTTTTTGTTCTGATTTAGCAAGAATTTTTGCTGTTTCTTCTGGTTGCGACATTGTTTGAGGAGTTAATATTACTACAATTGAATGATATCCTTTTAATTTTTCTAATGTTTCTTTGTAATCTTTTGGTGTGGCTGTCCCTAAAATATCAATTGGTTGTTCAACATTAATATTTTGTCCTACAAGATAATCTGTTATTAATGTTCCTGGTCCTCCCGCGTTAGTGATTATAGCGGTTTTTCCTTTTTCCAATTTTGGGAAATCTGTTTTTAAATTAAATGCTTCTGCAAGAGAATCTACGAGTTTAATGTTCGCTTGTTTGAATGCTTGTTTGTAAATTTCAAAATCAGTTGCTAAACTTCCTGTGTGACTGATTACTGCTTCTTTGCCTTTTTTTGTTTTTCCTGCTTTGATAACTATTATTTCTTTTTTGGATTTTTTACAAGCTTTGATAAATCTTTTTCCTTGTTTTAATTTTTCAATGTAAAGAATTATCTTTTTTGTATTTTTGTCTTTGTTAAAATATTCTATGAAATCAGAGAAATTTAAATCAGCCATGTTCCCTAAACTTACGAATCCAGAAAAACCCAATGATAAATCTGCAATATAACTCCATAATGCTCCGCTTTGACTTATGAATGCTGTGTCTCCTTTTTCTGAAGAGTTATTTGCGAAAGTTGTATCTAGGTTCTTGGATGGATTTGCTACTCCAAAACAATTTGGTCCAAGAAGATTTATTTTATTTTGCCTTGCAACTTGGAGTAATTCTCTTTCTAATTCTTTTTTTCCGATTTCTCCAAATCCTGCACTGATTACTATCACGTTTTTTATTTTCTTTCTTGCACAATCTTTTAAAATTTCTTTGACTTTTTCAGAAGGAATCGCAATAACTGCTAAATCTATTTTATTAGGATATTCCTTTAATGAGGCATAAACTTTTTTCCCTAAGATTTCATTGTGTTTTGTGTTTATGGGAATAACATTTCCCTTGAATTTTAGTAATTTTTCCATTAATGTGTAACCCACTTTTTCTGGATTATTTGATGCTCCGATAACTGCAATTGTTTTTGGTTCAAGGAAATTTTTTAATTTTCTCTTTTTCATTTTATTGATTCGAAAAGTATATATAAATACATTTCTTTTTTGGGTCATGCAAATTTTAACAGAGAGAGAAGCAGGAAAATTTTTAGAGAAAAAAGGATTTGATGTTGCAAAGAGAATTTATATTGAAAAAAAGGATGAATTGAAAAATGTGTCTGAAAAATTGGGTTTTCCTTGGGTTATGAAGGTTTCTGGAAAAGAGATTGTTCATAAGACCAAGGTTGGAGGGGTTATTAAGAACATTAAAGATTATGAAACTGCCTTGAAGGCTTTTGATAAACTTAAGGAAATTCAATCTTGCGAAGGAGTAATAATTCAAACTCAAATAACTGGAAAAGAATTTTTGTTTGGTATTAAAAAAACTCCTGAATTTGGGCATGTTATTGCGTTTGGCACAGGCGGAGTTCATGTAGAAAAATTAAAAGATATAACTTTTAGAGTTTGTCCTTTTAATAAAAAAGAGGCAAGAAAAATGATGCAAGAAGTTGATATAGGAAAAAATTTGGATAAAAATCTTTCAGATATCGCAGAAAAAAATATTCTTAAATTATGCAAATTGGCTAAGCAATATCCAAGAATTAAAGAATTAGATATTAATCCCCTTATGCAAGGGAAAATTATTGATTCAAGAATAGTTTTTAGCTAGTGTTGTTTCTTCTATACAAAAGAATAAAGAGTATCAAAAGGATATTAATGGTTATTAGAACAAAAGGCAATGGAGACCTTGAGACTAATGAAAATAATTTTATCATTGGTTCATAAAGAATTAGCGATGCTACAATTACCATTAAAATAAATGATAAGAGAACTACCCCTGCCATGGTGTCCTTGATTTCTCCGAATTCCTTGCGATATTTTGGAGAAATTAAATCAATAAGTCTTTCAAAATTGTTGTTGAATAGTTCTAAAATAATTACTAAAAATACAACTGTTAAGATTGTTATTAAATATGCTTTGGAGATTTTTAGTATTAAAGAAGAAAAGATTGCAAATATTCCGAGAAGTAGTAGGACTTTGAGCATGCGTTGTTTGTAGATACCATAAAATATTCCCTTTATTGCGCATTTGAGACTGGTTGTGAAAGAAACTTTACTCATCTAGATGAATTGTTGAATGTGTTTTTAAGAATTATTGTGATTGAATATGACGCCCCCGCCGAGAGTCGAACTTAAAAGACACCTACGGTTTCTTTTTAGCTTCCCTGAGAATTTAAACTTCTTTGTCCGAATATCAGAGAGATATATTCTTGCCTTATAGTTGAATAACGAATATATCTCTGACGCCCACCGAACTCCCAATCACAACATCTGTTATTGATTGATAAAGTTAGTCAATGTTGTAATTGCTCGGATTCGAATCCCTACTCGCGACCTCGCACGTGGGTTTTTCTTTTAGAAAAAGAAAAGCTACAATGTAAAAGAAAACTATAATAACCACCACCACGAAATCGCTCGGGTTCCCCTCGTTCAATTTCAAAGAAATAATGCAATCTAAAGATTGCATAAACGCCCCCGCCGAGATTCGAACTCGGGTCACCACCGTTCCCTGATGCCTTGTTTTTACAAGACTTTGAGAAGTTGCATTTAGATGCTAGATCTGTGCTCTCCTCGAGATTAGATCACCCCTCATTTTGAAGCTAGATCTTTGACTTCTACTTGAGAGGGTGGCATTCTTGGCCTCTGAACTACGGGGGCTATTTAATCCTAAAAAGAGTTAATATAAAAAACTATCTCTCTATAATTTTTCCATCTTTTATTAATGTTGATGATTTTCCTGAAAGTTTACCAGCATCAATAATAAAATCAACCTGGTTTAAAATTTCTTTATTGATTTCAGATATCTCATTAGCAAATTTTTCTCCAGATAAATTTACAGAAGTAGTGACAATTGGCTTTCTTGTTTTTTGTAAAATCTTTGTCATAGGATGTTCTGGGATTCTTATTCCTAAATATTCATTATCAGAGACATGTTTTAAGAAATTTCTGTTTTTCTTTTTTAGTAGAAGAGTATAAGCTCCTGGAAGATATTTCTTTAATATTTTTTTATCAATTTCACAATTTTTCTTTATCCACCGCATATTTGGAGCAATAACTGAAAAAGGTTTTTTATCTCTTTTTTTTATCTCCCTAATTTTTTTTACTAAAGCATTATTTTCTGCATCACATCCAATGCCATAAATAGTATCTGTAGGATAAATGAATATACTTTTCTTAAGTTGTCGAACTATCTTATTGTTTATTTCTTTTAATTTTAGTAATTTCATATTATTTTACTAAGAAAATCGTGTCGTTTGGCCTAACTTTTTCTGAAACCTTTATTCCAATGTGTTCCCCTTTTTTTGCTTTTTCCACAGAGTCTTTTTCTATTTGCATACTCTTTACTTTTTCTTCAAAATCCGTTGTGTTTCCCTTTATGTGGATTTTATCTCCAACTTTCAAACCTGCTGAAAGTTTTATTGCAGCAACACTTACATGAGAAAAATAGCCAGACACTTTCCCAATTTCTTTTTCTGCCATAGATTTTTAAGGAACAGAAGATATTTAAATTTAGCGATTAGATAAATTTTTAAGACTTCTATGATAGGATATACTTATGCTTATAGCCCCATAGTATAGTGGTCAAGTATGGCTGGTTCTGAACCAGCTGACCCAGGTTCGAATCCTGGTGGGGCTATAGAAATATTTTTATACTATATGCATTTCTTTTAGTTATGGTATTAGGTATTACCATTTTTGTGGTTGCTATTTTAATTATAGCTATTTGGGTGATCGTTGAAATGAAGAGGATGAGACATAAAATATTTGCACTTTTCTTAATAGGATTAATTTTATTTTCTTATTTGAGTTTTACTTTGGTTCTTAAAGGTCATGAAGTAAATATAACAACTTTTGACGGAATAAGAGAAGCAGGAGGATTATATGTTGTTTGGCTTGGAACAATTTTTTCAAATTTGAAGTCAATAACTTCTAAAACTATTGATATGGATTGGAAAGGGAATGAGACAGGCTAAACTTTATAAACTATTGTCCATATGTATAAATATTGAGTAAGATGGCTAAAAAAAAGAGGGGAAAGAAAAGTCCTAAGAAAACTAATAAGAAAAGATTAGTACGTGCAACAAAAAGAAAAATCCAACTTGTTTTGAAAAATTTGATTTTATTTGCGGCGTTATCATTAATATCATTTTGTTTGTATAGACTTTTAAATAAGGAAATATTCAAAAGCTTATTCTCTTTGATGGCAATGATTTTGGGTTTTGTTGGTCTTGCATTTTTGATTGTTCTTTTAGCTTTGTTGATTTTGAAGTTGATGAAGAAATAATAATGTTTTTATAATCTAATTCTTGAAAATTTATATGCCACTTTAGCTTCCCAATGGGATGACCTATTTTTCAAATAGGCCTCAGTTAGTAGAGCGCATGCTCGGTAAGCATGAGGTCCTGAGTTTCCACAAGGGATGACCTTCTGAGGCCTCAATCCATAGAAGTGGCTTTAATAAAATTTAAAAATGATTAATTCCTTGAGGAATAATGAAAGGGGGATTGAAATTTTTTGTTTGTATTTTCTTTATATTAATTCTATCTTTATCTTTTATTTCTGCTGGATTTTTTTCTGATATTTGGAGCAGGATTAGTGGAAGGGCTGTAGAAGATTGTACTGATTCTGATGGAGGATTAGCTTACGCTATTAATGGAACTGCTTGTGGAACAAATGGATGTCTTACCGATAACTGTACTAATTCAACTAATTTGAAAGAATCTATATGTGTTTATAGTGGGGAGGCGATGTATCTTAAACATGCTTGTTCTGATGGGGAAATTTGTAAGGATGGTGCTTGTATTTTAGCATGTGTTCCTCAAACCTGTTCTGATTTAGGATATGAATGTGGAAGTTGGGATGATGGTTGTGGAGGGACATTAAGTTGTGAGAGTTGTTCAGATGGATATAATTGTGAATCTGGAGTTTGTGTTGTTCAGCCAGTTGGATGTGTAGATTATTATTTAGATTCTGATGGAGATGGTTATGGAAGTTCTGAAACACAATGTTTGATATCTCTTGTTTCAGGTTATTCTACACAGTCTGGAGATTGTGATGATACTAACGTGAATATTAATCCAGATGAAATAGAAGTTTGTGATGATGGTTTAGATAATAATTGTGATGATAATGTTGATGAAGGGTGTGTTGTTAGTGGGGGAGAGGATGAAGAAGGAATTCCTGGTGAAGTTCCTGGGGAAGAAGTTGAAGAATGTATTCCAGAAATAGAAATTTGTGATGATGAAATAGATAATGATTGCGATAGTTTAATTGATATGGAGGATGACGATTGTTTGTTATGCGAAGGAGTTGATGATGATTGTTATAATGTAGAAACAGGAGAATGTGATGATTGTACACTTTTAGACTCTGTTGATTTTAATTGTAATACTATTAGAACTAAACTAAAAGCAAGGAATTTTGTTTGTGGGGAAGATGGTTGTGAAAAAAAAGTATTAAGATCTGTAATTGAAGAGTGTGAGTTTGGATGTTCTGAAGATGAAGCAGGGGCTCATTGTATGACAGAGGAAGAATCTAAGGAAACTTCCTTATTGTTGGAGATTCTTTTAGATATCTTTGTAGCTAATGAAGATCCTGCTGAAACATCTGGAGTATTGGGGATAACATCCACATCTAATTGCACTCCTTCTGATGAAATTTGCGATGGCATAGACAATGACTGCGACGAAGAAATAGATGAAAATTCTCTTGTTTTTACTTCAAGTAGTATTCCTTCTGAGAATTATTTTATTGTTTACTATAATGATGAAATACAGGGAGAATCATTTTATAATGTAAGAGCTGTTAATTTTGTGTCTGATAATGTAACTAACACTGTAGATATTGAAAAATATGAATCTGGTGGTTGGTGGAGGGCCATGAAAACTGGTGCTGTTGAGGGAGATGAAATTACTATAGATTCTGTAACAATATCTGTAGATAAAATAGGAGAAGACTTTATTATTGTAACTCCTGTTTCTACTAATACATATCTTAAGAAAGCAGATGGAACTTATTTGGGATGTGGGGAATTACCTGTTTGCATTCCAAAAACCTGTGAAGAAGATTATCCTTTGATTTGTGCAGATGCATTTGATGGTTGCGGCAATATAATAGATTGTAGTGGTTGTCCAGAAGGTTATGAATGTGTTAATAGAAGATGTGAGGAAATAATACCTGAAATTCCTGAGGAGGAAATAGATTATGATGAAGATAGGGTGATTTGTACTGGAAGAGATGAAGCATGTTATAAGGATCCTGATACAAGACAATGTGTAAGTTGTTTTGATGAACTTGATACAAAAGACATAATTTGTGGAACCAATCGAATATGGGGGAAACCCCCGGTGTGTAGGGGAGGGTGTGTTAACACTGTGGGTAGAAAAGTGATCGAAGATTGCCCATATGGTTGTTCTAATGAAGGTGGAATTATACGTTGTAGAACTAGAGCAGAAAAACAACAAGCTGAATCTGCTGGTTCATGTAGGTCAGACGGAACTCTTTGTTTGAGAGATAGTGTTTGTTGTTCTGGGGATTGTAGAAGATTAAGATGTCGGAGTTAATTCAGTAATTTTATAAAGTCCTTTAGTTAGATTGCATCATGACTAAAGAAATGTCTTTGAAAGATTTTAAGAAGAAATACAGCGAATTCCAGATTAAGTATAATCTACCTAGTTTTGAAGAATTGAATGATTGTTTTCAGATAGAGAAAGCATCAGAAAATGAAACTGATTTTATTTTAAGAGAGGTCAGAAAGATAATTGCGGATAGGATTTTTAATTATTCAAGATTTGTTGAATCTCTTTTGAATCCGGTTAATGTTCCGATGTTTGTTTTTTCTGTTATAAAAACCATTGATGTTAAAGAAAAAGAAAAATTAACTGAGATTTATAAAAAATTGGCAAAAAATGAAATTAATTTAATTGAATTAGACATTAGTTCTACAGAAGAAAAAGAAGTAGAATTTATCCAAGAATCTTTTCAATTATGGCAAGAAATAAAAAAAGATCTTTTAGAAATTATTAAAGTAGTAAAAAAGAATTGGGATATCGAGGTTGAAGAAGGTAAAAAAGATTATTTTGGTTGATCCTTTATTATTCTCCCAGTAAATCTTGTTGCTAATTCCCTATAATAATCAATCTCTTTTTTTGGAAGTTTTTCTTTTCTTTCATATGTCCCATATAAATCTTTTAATTTTTTTCTTTCTCCTTGAATTAGATTAATACTTTTCTGGCATTTTTCATAATCAAAAATTAATTTTCCAGTTTTAAAATAATTCATGATTTGTAGTTTTCTTCTTAAATGCGCCATTATGGATTTTGTTAAATTATATCCTTTAATTTCTTTAAAATAACCTTCTAACTCAAATTCATCTTTTTCTTTTAGATACCTATTTATTTTTTCTTTAGTTGGAAGATTTTTTCTTAATTTTTCTTTAAAATCTTCGAATTCAGGAGTTGAGTACAAAATTTTAGAACCATCATCACTTGCGAGGGTTATGTAAGTACTCCAACCTATTCTATTGTTTTTATAAATATGATTTAGTATTCCTTGCAGTGTAAAAAGGTATTGGGTCGCAAAATTTTCTGATTTTAATTTTTTAAAAAGAAATTTTGATTCTTTTTCGGAATCTAGATTGTTTTGTTTTTTTAATAATATTACGTGATCAATATCTGATTTTCCTTCTGTAAAATGTTTTGTATTTGCTGAGCCGAAGATTAAAATTGCTGCTAGATTATTTTTGTATCTATTTATTAAGAATTTCTTGATATTTTTTAGATTTTCTTCCAAACTCATTTTAACTTCTCTAAAACTCCATCTAAATTAATCTCTAATAATGTTACAGGCATTTTTATTTTCCAATTCTTTAAGATTTTTGGATGAATTTCTCCAATGAAACCCAATTCTTCATTTTCTAATTTTATGCTAGCACATCTCCCTTCAATAAAATAACTTGGAAAATCTTTTGGTTCTTCAAGTTTTATTTCTACGTTAATCATTCTTGATAAATATTTTAGAATTTGTTTTAGCTCTGTGAAATTTCCAGGCGTGATTGCTGCTGCAAGGTGTTCTGATTCTTTTATTTCCTTTTGATTTTCATTAACCTTTTTGATGTGAAAAACTTTCCCTATTTCAAAAACTTTTTGAGGATATTCCGTATCTACATTTTCTGAAAGTATTTTAAGAAGATAATGTGTGAGGTCTTTTCTTAAGATTGTATAATCTGTTTTTGATTCTTCTACTTCTATAAAATCTTGTTCTTTAATTTTCATTTTTTTGAATTGGTCATTTTTATTTGTTAAATGATAATTTGAAATCTCTAACATATTAATCCCAGACAAAATTTCTGAAATTTTTCTTTTTATTGTTTCTTTTGGATCTTCTTTTCCAATTGTAGCAATATCAGGTATTTCTGGAACAAAATTTTCATATCCATATGCTATTGCAATATCTTCAATTAAATCAACTTCGTGCAAAATGTCTGTTCTCCATGCAGGAATTTTTATTGAATTTTTATCATAGTCATAACCCATTTTTTCAATTAATTTTTTGAGTTGTTTTTCAGTTAAATTTATTCCTAAGAGTTTGTTTGTGTTTTCTAATGAAAGTTTCATTTTTTCAGGAGTTAAGTTTGGGGTTATTTCCTTTATAATTCCTTTGAGGTTCATTTGATAAATTTCTCCGTTCATTTCTGCTAAAACTGTAACAATTATATTAAGACATTTGTTTAAAATCTGGAAATCAAATCCAGAACATTCAACGAAAATGTTTTTTGTTTCTTCTGTAATTTTTCCAGTTAATTTGGAGTTTATTATTGGAGGCATACTTAAAATTTTTTCATCAGCGTCCATGAAAATTGGAAATTTGGCTTTTCCTGCTAAAAGATGAGCATATTTTCTTCCAGTGGCGTGCCTTTGTAAAATTTGTAAACCAGACATTTCTTTATCTGATTCAAGAGGGACAAATTTTATTTTATCAGGTTCTAAAGCAGTATAAGTTATAGGGAGTTTTATTTTTTCTAGAGGATAGATTCCAATTGCAACTTTTTTTCTTTTTCTTCCAACTGTTGTATGTAATTTTTCTTGAATCTCAATGATCTCTTTAATTTTTTCATCATTTAATTTTAATCCTTTAACAATTGCACAAGCCGTGTATGGTCTTATTTTTTTTACAGAAGAATCTATTTTAACCTGATAATCTTTTTTTGGTTTATTTACTTTATATTTTTTTAGTCCTTCTTCTTTTCCTAAAAAAGCTAAGAAAGATCTTTTGAATCCATGATAAGAAAGTAAATCTGGACGATTTGGAAAAATTTCAATTTCAATTTCTTTATCATCAAAATTTTCAACTGTGGTTCCAAACATTGCTACCTTGTTTTGCATTTTTTCATCGAACTTTCCTATTTCTTTTTCAAACTGTTTTCGGTTTAATTTTATGTTTGCCATTTTATTTTATCCAAAACTTCATTTTTCTTAATTGATTTATATCATTCTTGTATAATTCACGAAGGTCTTTTATTTGATAGTAATCCATTATGCTCCTGTCAAAACCAGGGCCCCAAGCTAAAACTGGAATGTGTTTTCCAAGTAAGGGAATTGTTACTTCTGGTCTGAAAATTCCTGCACCGCCCAGTTCTAACCAGACTTTTTTTTCAGGGTGCCAGGCGTCTATTTCTACAGAAGGTTCTGTATAAGGAAAATAAGCAGGACGAAATCTTATTTTTTCGAATCCCATTTTATTATAAAATTGTTTTAGATATCCAAGTAAATGTCTAAAATTTGCGTCTGGGTCAATGACAATTCCTTCTGTTTGATTGAATTCAAAACCATGACTCCAGTCAACTGTTTCGTTTCTGAAACATTTTCCTATGGCGAAAAATTTTGCTGGCAAATCTTCTTTTTTTAAGTTGGCTAAAGTTTGACTTGATAAACATGTTGTGTGTGTTCTCAATACTCTTCTTTTGGCTTTTTCTTCATCCCATTCATATCTCCAACCTTTGCTTCCCGCAGTTCCTTGTTCATGACTTTTTCTTATGTTTTTTACAAGTTTGCTATTTGGTAATTGAGATTCTTTCACACCCAAGGGCGTACCCCGAAAAATTTTTTCAAAATTTTTACTGGGGGCAAGGAAAAAAGTATCTTGCATATCTCTTACTGGATGATCTTGGGCAGTGAATAAAGCATCAAAATTCCAAAAACTACTGACAATCATTTTCCCAGTCATTTCTTTAAATCCCATATCTGTCCATACTCTTCTTGCATAATCTATTGCTTGATTTACAAAATGACGCTTTCCACCACTTATTTCTGGAACAGGAGAAGTAATATCATATCTTCTGAATTTTTTCCCCTTCCATAATGATTCTTTTTTCAAAATTGAAGGAGTTAGTTGTTCAATTAACTCTTTAGTTTCTGTTTTTGATTCAATAACCTTTTTTCCTAAATCAGTTATTTCAATCCCAATTGTTTTAATATCTTTTATCTGAACTATATTTCTTCTTTTTTCTAGGGTTTTTAATGCATGTACTTGTTCTGGTTTTAATGAATCATAATTTAAAGGAAGTGATTCTAAAAACAATTCTTCAAGACTTTTCTTTGAGATTTCACTTTTGTTCCCTACAAACATTATATTCCCATTTTTCAATTCAATTAGTGCTTTTTTCTTTAATACTCCTAATGATGCTTTGAATTCATCTTCAGAAATTTTACTTTGTTCTTGTGCTTGTTTTAATTTAATAATTCTTTTTTCATTGAGCAAGTTTAAGAGTCTTCTTTCTGGTAAACCCCTTGTTTTGTAAAGAGCACCATTAACTCCGATTTCAATTATTTTTTTTGTTTTGTAAGTTAGTTTTACTATTTCTTTATTTTGTAGATATTCTAATGCTCTTAGTACAGAAACCTGATCTAAATTTGTTTTTCTGATTATTTCTTTAATGTTTTCGTTCAAATAGGGGAGGATTTTCTTTTCATTTGGAGCTAAAGATTCAACAATTTTTTTAACTTCCATACACATAAAATGTTTAATGTATTAAAAAAGGTTGTGTTATTACGTTTGAGTTACTAATGGTCTCAAAATGTTGTCATCCATGTTGGCATTCCAAGAACTAAACCAAGGGCTTTTAGGTCATAATTATCTCCTTGTTTCTCAATTATAAATTTCATTTTAAGTTTATTTTTATTACAGAGTTTTATATTTTGTTCAACTCTTGACAGAATTTTTTCTTTTTCCTTTGCTTTGAGAATCTCTTTTAAGTTTATTCCTATGATTACATTCTTTTTCTTTGCGATTTTTGCAAGTACTTGATTAAATCCAGAATTTCGTTGTTTTTGAAAATCTTTTCTTTTTGCAAGATTAATCAAAAGAATTTGAATTGGAAGTTTTTCAAGAACTTTTCTATTTAATTCATCATCATCGCTAGAGAAAATTATTTGCTTTTTTTGGATTTGAGCTTCTTTGATTTGAGATTGTATTTTGTTGAAATTTGTTTCTTGAATTATGATTTGGTTTTTCATAATCATCCTTTAATTGTGGTCCCTTTAAATTTTTTGTTTTTGAGGAGATTATCAAGTTGTTTTAAATTCTTTCCAATTATGTATGTTGAAATTTTGTGCTCCATAATGATCTTTGCTGCTGTTTGATCTAAGACAAAATGCTGTCCTGGTTTGAACTTTGATTTATTGGCGAGTTTGAAAAATTCTTTCCAAGTAATTTTTGGGATAAATTTAGCGTTCTTGAATTTTTTTGGATTTTTATTATATAATCCTGGAACATTTGTGAGGTTTATGAAATCTGATTTAAAACTTTGTGCTATTTGTGCTGCTGTTGAGTCAGAGGTTTGGCGAGGTTTATATTCTAAAGCTCCGCAGAATACAACTTCTTTTTTTCCCACATCTTTTTTTAAAGATTTCATTGTATGGGGAATTCCTTTCCAAGGATTTATTTTAAATATATAACTCATAAATCTTGCGTTCATTCTCGTTGCTGAAATTCCTGAAAAACTTTGAAATTCTTCATTTAATCCTAAATCTTTTAATGCAGAAATATATTTCCTTGCTACACTTCCCCCACCACAAACAACTATGAATTTGTATTTTTTTGTATTATTTGAAATTACTTTTTTAAATTCTCTGAGAAATTTTAAATCAACTTTATCTGGAACAATTAGGCTTCCACCTAAACTTAAAACTATTACCTCTTTTTTCATGATAATTAAAAAGAGAAAATGCTTTTTATAATTTACTTAACTGTAAATAACTTGTCGTCATCGACATTAAAAACATCTAGTCTTACTCCTGAATCAAGCCAGCCATGAGCATAATTTAATGCTGCAAAAGAATTTACTAAATCTTGTTTTTTTTCAAAATGCTCTGCATCAGAAACATAATTTTCAACCATGTCAATTATTTCTTTAGCATAATCTTCTTTTCCCTTTATCACTGATTTTTTGGCAACAGCTAAGGCTTTTTTCGTCAATGTTTTATACTTTTGAATTTTTTGGGGAGTTATTTTGTCCATAATTGGATTAGTGAATGGGAATATTTAAATATAATAGTTTTGTTATTTTTCTATAAGAGATGAAAAAGATAGGTGTTATTCTAGGATTATGTGTAATTGTTTTATTGGTAATTGGAGTTTTTGTAGCAGCTGCAGATTTAGTAATTGATGAGGGAATTCCAGAATTTGTCGATAGAGTTGCTGGTTCTTTGGATTCTGCTGATAAAATCGTTCCCTATGTTGTTGATTTTATAGACAAAAGACAAATAACTTCTGATAAAATTTCTAAAATGACTGAAGTTAATTTTGATGATTTGCCCAAGGAAGTTAATATAGAAAATGTTGGAGATAGTAATCTAGCCATCTATCAAATTGATTATGAAGAAGATGGAAAAGAAGATAAATTATTTGTAGTTACATATTCTGTTGAAGAATTAAGAGCTCAAGGTGATTTGATTATAGCTCACGATAAAAGGCAATCTTTACAATTTGGATTTGCTGGAGAGATGATTGTTGATGGATTTTTGGAAACAGCTACAGGAGTTACAGGAAGTTTAGAAAAAGGATATGTTATGATGAGGCCTGGAAGTATTACTGGCTTATCAACTAATTTGGAAGTTGTTAACAGTGGAGTGGAGCAGATTGATATAATTATTTATAAAAATGGAAAACAGATTGGATTTGGGAATTCTTTGAATGCAGAGGTTGGAGTTCAAATAGATTATGATGTGCAATCAAAAGATGTTGTTACATTTGTGCAAGGTGATGTGATTTCTGTTTATGTGGATGCACCAGACAAAGTTGTCTGGAAAGATGTTATAACCATGGTTGAAATTACTACAATAAATTAACGAAATGTTTTTAAATAAAAGGAATTTGAATAAGATATGAAAACAGAAAAAAAAGGTGTATTGATTTTGGCTTTGATTTTAGCGGTTGTAGTGTTACTTGGAGCAGTTCTTTATTTAATAGTAATTAGGCCTGCAATTACAGGAAATGCTATAAGATTGCAAAATGAAGGAGTTACATATGCTGTTGCTTCAATAATGCAACAAGTAGCATCATGTCAACCAGTTCCATTGACTTTTGAAGACCAAACAATTAATGTGATTGCTATTGGGTGTCCTGGAACAGAACAGATTGCAGCAGCGATGCAACAAACACAACAACCAGCATAATTTTTTATTTATTGTTAAATTTATAAATACTATTTTCTTATTTTAGATATGAATAAAAAGGGGTTGTCAGCTATTGTTACGACGTTATTGGTAATTTTATTAGTACTTGTTGCTGTAGGCATTGTTTGGGGAGTTGTTAGGAATATAATTCAAGAAGGAGCAAAAGGAGTTGGTTCTGGTGCAAGATGTTTGAATATTGATGTAGAAGCAATTTCTGTGAGTTGTACAGATAATGTTTGTGGTGGAACTCTTGAAAGAACTGGTTCTGATAATGATGAAATTGGAGGAGTAAAATTAGTTTTTTATAGTGATACAGGAAATTCTGGTGTTATTCCTCAAGAAGGCAATATAGAAGCATTAGTAGGAAAATCTTTTTCTAATATAGATACTAGTTTGTCAGAGCCAAATAGAGTAGATGTTACAGTTTATCTTGTGGATGATTCTGGAAATGAACAACTTTGTTCCCAAACTACCTCAACTAATATTAATGTAGGAAGTGGTGGAGATGATGGAGGAGATGATGGAGATGAACCTCCTGGTGGTGGAGACGGAAATTGTGTTTCTGAATGTGGTTTGAGAATTTGTGGTCCTGACCCTGACCCTGACTGTGAAGAACCTTGTGGTACTTGTGAAACAGGAACTTGTAGTGAAGATGGACTTGAATGTATAGGATGTACTCCTAAAACTTGTGAAGAATTAGGGTTTCTTGAATGTACTCCAGAAGGTGCTACTAATGGTTGTGGGGCTCCTATAGATTGTGGAAGTTGCGATCCTGGAGAATTATGTAATAATGTTGGGGTTTGCGAGCTTGTTACAGCTCTTGTTTCTGTAAATATAGAGGAGGTATGGCCATCAACAGGGATCTTTATTGCAAGCAGTGAATTCACAGATTATGATGAAGAAGGTTATGTTGATTATTCGGGGGAGTACTCAAGTTATACAAATGGAGTAGAATGTATAAGAATTTTTAGGTATATAACTACTGATTTATCTGGTTATGATAAGGTTATAGTTGAACTTACTTCAAATCCAGAGCCAGTTATAGCACAAGACGATACTTATTACATATGGAATGATCTTGATGAATGTGCAGCTTCACTTTAAGAAATCTTTAAATATGATATTTGTTTCTTTTATGTAGGGTAAATTAAAAGATGGTGTATAAAAAATATATAAAACGTAATGGGAAACTTTATGGGCCATATCTTTATCATAGTCGTAGAGTAAATGGGAAGGTTGTTTCGGAATATCAGGGAAATGGAAGAAAAACCGATTATAAAAAATTTGTTTTTATTTTTCTTGGAGTAATTTTGCTTTCTGGACTAATTTATGGTATAGCTTTAAGTAAAACTAGAATGACTGGAAAGGTTGTTATGGATTTAGAAGAGAAAGTTAGACCAAGCATTACTGATTTAACCATTATTCCAATTCAAGAAGATAATGAGTCTTCACGTAAATATGATTTAGATTTGGAAGTTTTTTATGAAAGTAATCTTACCTTGAATTATGATTGGAAAGTTGATTGTGGATATTTTTTTGAGAATGATGAAAATGTGGGAACAAAATATTCTAGTTTAGAGAATACAATTGAGTGGCATACAACAGAAGAATGTGCAAATGCAATTATAGATGTTAGTATTACAGCAGAAGGTGATGGGCAGGAATTAGTGCAGTCTGTTTTTAATCCAGAAAATAAAACAATAATAAATCTTTGGGCAGTATTACCTACTGAAAATGTAACAGAAACAAATGTTTTTGAAGAGGAGATAATTGAAGAGAATGAAACAGAAGTTGATGCAACAGATTTAGATAATTCTGAAGTGGTCGAATTTGTTGAAGAAGTGATTGAAATTGTTATTGAAGAAATTATTCCACTTACTGAAGCTGAAAAACAAATGTTGATTAATGAATTTGGAGACGCAAATGTTGAGAGTGAAGTTAGTTTGTTCAACGATAAAATTATTGTAAGATATGAATTTGGAGAAATGTGGATAGAGAATTCATATGATTCAGATTTATTCGAGGAAGAATTAAAAGAGCAAATGGAGATTGACAGGTTGAAGTGGCTTAGAGATATTCTTAGTGGAATTTCAGAAGAAGAAGTTGTTGAAGAGGAACTTGAAGGATTTGAAGAGAGTTATTCTATCTAATCATTGGTTGAGGATATGTTTGACCTTTAAAATTAGGAGTATATAACATTTTTTTAATCATAAATTTTGAACCAACTACTTGAGATATAATTGCAGACAAAATTAATCGTCCAGCAACAACATGGTATACACCTTCGTGAAATGGAATATGTGAAACTTGAGAAAATGTTTTTATTATCTTGTTTATTTCTTCATTACCTAAAACTATATTTGTTGGTCTTACGCCCATTTTTCCTCTAACAATAATATGTTCATCAGGACCATTGCATTCAATTATTTTTATAGCAGGATCTTTAATTAAAGGATTTAATTTTTCTAAATCAATTTCTATATTTCTTGGAATTGGTTTTAAATATTGTAAATGTTCTGGTAATTTTGTTTCGGGAATTAAAAGGGTTCTTCTTTGAGGATAAACTCTTGATCTCATACTCTTGAAAATTTTGGAGAAATCTAAATCCTCTTCTATTAATTCTTCTTTTTTCTCTGGAGTTTTTGTTTTTATCGAATGGATGAATTCTCTTAATTCCTTTTCTTCTTGAACTGGTTTTGCCATAGAATTTTGTAATTGAAGAAATTCTTCTTCTCCTGAGTGAAGAATTAATTCTCTTGTAAAATACAATAAAAATAATTTTTTAAAATTTTTAGAAAACTGTTTCATTCTTTTTTGCTAATCGAGGAGATTTAGGACGTAATGGTTTTTGCGATTTTTGATATTCTCCTGCACCTTGTTTTAATGGAGGAGGTTGAGATGCCATTTTTGGTTGAGTAGGAGGTAATGGTTGAGACATTTGTGGTTGAGTAGGAGGTAATGGTCGAGACATTTGTGGTTGAATGGGGGGCATAGGTTGTTGTTTTAATGGGATTCTTGGTTGAATCGGTGGCATTAATATTTCTTCAGGAGTTTCGTGAAGTAAAGTTAAACCTCTTGCAATAATTTTATTTTGATCAAGTAGTTCATCTAATTTTTCTGCAACTTTTTTATCTTCCATGGGTTTAGCATTAAGTTTGATATCTTTTGTAGCAAGAGTTTTTGCAGAAATTTCAAATAATTCAAGTAACTTAGAAATCTGAGCACCGAGATTGTCAAATTTTACAGCAAGATTTGTCATAACTTTTTGTAATGAAATGAAATTTTCAACCAATACTTTTTCTACATTTGTATTTTTTGGGAGTATTGTAGTTTTTTTCTTAGTTGTTTTGGCTTTTGCAGAAGTTTTCTTTTTTGGAGCAGCTTTTTTTGGCATACTTAATCTAAGGTTTTTTTGTTTATAAAATTTTGGAATGTTTAGAAAATATCGAGAATTTGATCTTCATCATCATTTTCTTCATTAGATTCTTGAATAGGTTCTTCTTTTTGTTCATTGTTAGGATATTGGTCTTGTAGGTATTCTTGTTTTTCTTCTTCTATTTTTTCAACTGCCTTATTGGTATCTGTTTCATATTC
>CAYORV010000004.1:39934-54415 GCA_964406515.1 Candidatus Woesearchaeota archaeon
CTTGTTTTTCTTCTTCTATTTTTTCAACTGCCTTATTGGTATCTGTTTCATATTCTTGAGGTTGTGTTGGTGGTTCAGATATTTTATTTTCTTCAACAGATTCTGGAGAGGAGTTATTATCTTTATTAATTAATTCTTCAGATATCTCTTGGGGTTTCCCAAATTCTTGTTCTTGTTTTTCTTCTTCTATTTTTTCAACTGCTTTATTGGTATCTGTTTCATATTCGGATGACTGGTCTTCTTGATTTTCTACATTTGTTTGAAAACCAGGAATTATAGGGGCTTCTTCTTCATGGATAGGTTCTTGTGGAGATTCTATTGGTTTTTGTTCGGGTTCTGGATTATATTCCTTTTGAAGATATTCTTGTTTTTCTTCTTCTATTTTTTCAACTGCTTTATTGGTATCTGTTTCATATTCTTGAGGTTGTGTTAGTGGTTCAGATATTTTATTTTCTTCAACAGATTCTGGAGAGGAGTTATTATTTTCATTAATTAATTCTTCAGATATCTCTTGTGGTTTACTAAATTCTTGTTTTTTTTCTTCTGCAGGATTCCCACTCAACTCCTGACCTTGCTCAGTATTAATATCCAAATTGCCCTTTGCAAAATCACTCGCCCCACCCTTATTATTTGGGTTTGGTTCTGCTTGATATTTTCGAGGTTCTTCATCTGTTCCTTTAACAATTTCTTTTTCAATTTCTGAAATATAATCTGAAATTTCTTTAGCCATGTCTGCGTTCACACTAATACTATCTATTTCTTTTTCCACTAAAAATTTTACCATCTCTTTTTTACTTCCTGCCTGCCCACAAATGCTTGTTTCAACATTATATCTTTTACAGACCCTTATTACAAATCCTAATTGGTATAGGACTGCAGGATTCATTTCATCAAAAAGATGTTGAACTTCCTCATTTCCCCTATCTACTGCAAGCATATATTGTGTTAGATCATTTGTACCGAAGGAAATGAAATCTATTCCTTCTTCACAGAAATCTTTTATTAATTGAACTGCTGCAGGTGTTTCAATCATGATTCCAACTTTTGCATCGTTGAATTCTATTTCTTTTAAGAATTGTTTTACTTTTTTTAATTCTTCTAATGAAATTACTTGGGGCATTAAAATTCCAATCTTTTTCTTGCCTTCTGAAACCCTTTTCATTGCCTTGAGTTCAGCTTTCAATACTTCTGGATGTTTTATTCCGAATCTTATTCCGTGCATACCTAACATGGGGTTTGCTTCAACTTCTTTTGGTGCGCCTTCTAAATTTTCAAATTCATCTGTTCTGATATCAGAAGTTCTAACCCAAACTTCATCAAAATATTCTGCTATGCCTTTAATTCCTTTGTAAATTAATTCTTCATAATCTTGTATTTGTTTTTTCTTTAAAAAATATAATGGGTGTTTTCCACCTTCTGCGATTATTCCTTCTATTCTTGTCAATCCTACATGTCTAAGTTTTGATTTTGAAGCACGTTCAGCAAAGCTCGGTAAGTCCACGATGACTTTTAATTTTGTTTTTGTTTCTGCTGTTACAGGAAGAACTTCTTTTTTTTCTGTTTCTGCTACTTTTCCTTTGTAAATTTTTCCAGATGAACCATCAACGGTAATTATTTCTCCTTCTTTTAATTTAGTGGTTGCTTCTTGTGTTCCTACTACTGCTGGGATTCCCATTTCTCTTGAAACAATTGCAGCGTGCGCAGTCATACCTCCCTCGTCTGTTACGATTGCTGCAGCTTTTTGCATAGAGACCACCATGTCTGGAGTTGTCATGGTTGTTACGAGAATATCTCCTTGGACTATTTTTTTTAATTCTTCTAAATCATGAATTATTTTTATTTTTCCTGAAGCAATCCCTGGTGAAGCGCCCAATCCCTCAAGCACGACCTCTCCTTTGATTTCTGCACCACCCTTTTTGATTCTACCTTCAATTGTAGTTACTGGGCGAGTTTGAACAATGAAAATTTCCTCCCCTTCAATTGCGAATTCTATATCTTGTGGTTTTTGATAATGCTCTTCTAATTTTTGAGCAATCTCTGCAAGCTTTGTTATTTCATAATTTTTCAAGACTTGGTGCTTTGCTTTTTCTTCTCTTAATTTTACAATCTCTTGGTTTCCTCCAGAATCTCTGGTTATGGCCACTTTTTTATTTGCAATTTTTTTATCAGTGATTTCTATTTCTTGAGAAACAAGATATTTGTCAGGGGTAATTCTTCCTGAAACAATTCCTTCTCCCAATCCCCAAACAGCTTCGATGATAATGTTATCATTTTGATGAGCAGGATCTTTTGAAAATATAACACCTGATTTGTCTGAATCTACCATTTTTTGGACAACGACTGCTAAGCTTACTTTTTCATGTTCAAATCCTTTTTTGTTTCTATAATATGTTGCTCGTGCTGTGAATAAAGATGCAAAGCATTTTTTTATATGAAGTATTAAACTGGAGTTTCCTTTTATATTTACGAATGAATCTTGTTGTCCTGCGAAACTTGCGTCTGCCAAATCTTCTGCAGTTGCAGAACTTCGAACAGCTACAAAAATTGGTTCAGCTGAACTTTTTAGAATATCTAATGCTCCTCCTTTGCTTTCTTTTAATTCATCTACATCTAAAATCTCATAATTTTCAATGACTTCTTCTTCAATCTCTTTTGGAAAGTCTGTTTTTAAAATTAAATCCCTAATTTGTTTTGTGATTTCATTTAATTTTTCTGTGTCTTCGTAATCTAAATTTTCAAGTAGTTTTTTTATTTGTTTTTTTAAGCCACCTTTTTCAAGAAAATAATCGTACGCTTGTGCGGTCACTACAAATCCAGGAGGCACAGGAATTTTAAGATTATATATTTCTGCTAAATTTGCACCTTTTCCTCCAGCAACATTTCCAGAATCCTTATTAAGTTCAGAAAACCATTTTACAAATTCTATCTCCTCTTTTTTTTCATTCATATAAGATAAAAAAGTATAGAGTTAATAAATATTATTATTCAGTAATTGCATCAACAGGACATTGTTCAATTGCTTCTTTTACACAAGGTATGTTCTTTTGCTCTTTTATTTTTCCCTTGTTATCGTCTCCCATTTCAAAGACCTCTTCGCAAACTTGCGCGCAAAGTCCACATCCGATGCATTTTTCTTTATTTATGTTTGTCATTTTTAATTATGGATAGTTAAGTTTATAAATTTATTTTTATTAAAACTTTTATGGGTGTAATAAGAGGAATATTATTAGTTACTGTTTGTGTTTTGATTTTCTTTTTAGTTTTAGTTGGAAGTATTTTATGGACTGTTTCTTCATCTTTGCAATACGAGCATGTTCAACCCGGATTAAGTTCGTTAGTAAATAAAGTTGTTGACCAACAATTGGGTGCTCTTGGAGAAGGGTTGAATATAGAAGAGGAAATAGAAAGTCTCATGCCAGCAATAGAACTTTATTGTCAAGATAATCAACAATATACATTTAATTATGAGGGAAATAATATAGTTATTCCTTGTGATGTTCTTACTCAGGGTTCAGGGGCAGTTGTTAGCCATGGAGCTAATTCTCTCATTGAACAATATTATTACAAAGAATATAATTGTAACTTTTGGGATTGTTTTGGTGAAAGTGAAATTCCTTTGTTTTTGATTTCTCAAAAAGCACACGATTATTGGCAAGGTAAGTTTTATCTTTCTTTGATAGCATTTTTCGTTTTAGTGGCCTTGGCATTTTTATTAGTTGAAAAGAAATTAAATTCTTTTATACTTGTTGGAGGTTTGACAATTATTGCAGCTCTCCCATTGATAAAAATTGGTCCATTGGTTTCTCGTTTATTGGGCTCTGCAGGAGAATTTGGTGAATATATCTCAGAGATGGTTCTTGTGTTTTTTAATCAATCACATAATATTTTTATTAAAATAATTATCTTTGGAGCAGTGTTGTTGTTGCTGGGAATTGTTTTGAAAATATTTCATATTGGAATTGTAATTGCGAACTTTTTTGGAAAGTTTAGCAAGTCTAAGAAAAAGATTTCTCCTAAAATTGAAGAAGTTAAAAAAGAGCACCGTTCGGTGTACCCCAAATTGCGGAATGATGGGGCAAAAAAGCCAAAGAAAGTTAAGGAAGAAAAGAAAGAAGAGAAAGTTAATGCACCCAAGGGTGTACCCCCTAAGGGGGGCAAAGTGAAAAAGAAAAAAGAGAAGAAATCCAAATAGTTTTTATATATGATTTTTTTAGTTTTTATATGTGTAAGCAATGTGAAATAAAACCAGTTTATGAATTTACAAATCAGCGAAAGCTTTGTGCTATGTGTTTTGTTAGATATTTTCAGAAAAAAGTTTTGTATACGATTCGTAAATTTGAGATGGTGAAAAGTGGAGATGTGATTGGGTATTTTGGGGGCACCACCCAAGGGTGTACCCTAAGAGCGCACAAGAACCTGCAAGCAGGTACCCCGAAAAATATTTTTACTAAGGGCATGGATTTTAAAGATGTAGTTTTAGAAGATGTTTTGAAAATGTTTGCTGAGAAAGGACATGTTGAGGTTGTGAAATTACCAAGTAGGAAGAAAATAACAAAAATTGCTTATACAGATACAACAGATTCTGTGGCTGATGAAATTGTTCATGAGGTCGTTGAGAAGGGTGTTAGCGCCCACCCGCCAGTTAGTTTGGTGAAGAGTAAGTGCCCACCCAACTCGCGACCCCGCTCAACAGGCGCGATAGGGGGTTTCGCGAAATCGCTCGCCCACCCTGAAAGTGCTAAGTTAATTATCAGACCATTATATTTATTTTTAGATAAAGAAGTCTTGTTATATGCTAAGTTGCGGAAGCTGCACCTAAGGGTGTACACCAAGGAGGTGCGAGTACCTCTTCGAGGCCCCCAGAAGGGAGTAAAGCTTGTGAAGAAGAAAGAGAAAAAAGATAAGTTAGGAAAATTTGTTGAAGAGCTTGAAAAAAAACATCCCGAGATTAAGAGGGCGATTGTGCAGGGGATGTTGAGGATATAAATATTTAAAAAGTAGGATTTATCACTTTCAAAATGGAACAATTAGAAAATAAAATTAAACAAGGTAGAAATTCTGCAATACGTTTAGGAATTGGATTGGGAGTAGCAATTACAGGATATATATTTGATTATGGTAGTGTTGATGAAATTATGAGAATTGGAGGAGTAGTTATGATGGGCCTTAATACACAAGAGACAGCGAATTATATTCGTTATTCATTTAAAAAAAATAAAGAATAAATTTTTTATTTTTAATCTTCTTTCTTATCCATTCTTTTTAGAAAACTTCTGATGAACTTCTTGTTATCTTCGTTATCTTTTTTTACTTGTTGTATTGTAAAAACAGGAACTTTGTCTCTTGTATGTTTTTCTGTTTTTAGATGACTTCTTAATCGATCATTTATTGTTTCACTTAGTAAAACTTCTCTTTTTGAAATAGAGGCAATTTTTTTCGCTCCTGTAATTAAAGTTCCCATGCTCATGAATTTTATTCCTGTGCCTTCTTTTTTTGCAATAATTGCTCCATGATTTAATGATACACCGAAATCAATTTTTTGATTAGCTGTTTTGTTATGTTCTGATAAAATGTTTTTTATTTCTTGAGCAATTTTTACACTAGTTTTTTCGTTTTTGTAAGTTTTTGTTTTTATTGGAGCTAGAATGAAAAAAATATTATTCTGATTTTCATAAGTTACTGCTTTGTGTTCTTCGGCTAATTTAACCAAACTTTGTAAAATTTCTTCAGCATTTCCTTTTTTAGATTTTATTTCTTCAGCATTTTTAATATTCAAACAAATAACACTTGCATCTTGTTTATCTCCTTTAATAGATAAAGAAAGCTCTGCAGTGTTAGAAGAATTAACTAGGGATTTATTTTTTGCTGGTTTCTGTGTCTGGGGTTTGTCTTTTTTTTTAAAAGTGAAACTCCTACCTGAAAAAGTTTTTTTACGAACTTTTCTGAAAAAGAAAAATGCTACTGCTCCTAATACCATTATTAAAAAAATCCAAATAAGTGGGTTTCTCACTGCTCTTGAAAATTCTCCTTTGGCTTCTTTAATGCTAATTGCTTTTCCAGTAAGCATGGTCATTTCACTAAGTTCATTTCCTTCTTCTGTTATAACTTCTATAAGGTATTCTCCGTCTGGAGCCTTTAGAACATATTTTTGGCTTTCATCAATTCTGAGATTTACATCAATATTCAAAGATTCATCATCTACCTTTACAAGAACTGTTTTATTGTAGATAATGTTTCCAATATTTGTTATGACCACTGTTTTATTTATTATGTCTACTCGAATCTCTGCTTTTTCTAATATTGTAAAAGTTGATTCTGTTACTAATCCGTTTGATTCTGCAAAGATTTTCCATTCTGCAGGAACTTTATTGTATTTTATAAAATATTCAAGAGATTCCCCGTTAGCGAGGTCTGTTTGTTCCATTACTAAATTACTATTATCTTTTATTATAATTACTGAATTTGATTCTATGCTTTCTCCTGTTTGATCATGTAAAACTGTTTTTAAGATTAAATTTGTTCCTGGTTCTATTTCTTGGTTTTCAATAATTAATTCTAAATTTGTAGGAACTTGATTTATTACTATATTATAATCTACGAATCCGTTGTTTGTTATATCTCCTTGAGAATCTTTTTCATAAGCATTCAATTTCACAAGATATGAACTTGCTTTTGTATCTGAAGGAACTGGGATGTCTAATAAGAAGAATCCATTGTTAATTGTTCCAGGTTGCATTATATTTTCTGAAGATTCGTTTCCTGCCATGATGATTTCCGCATCTATAAATCCGTTAACATCTTTCCCATTTTCTTTTATAGCTGAACCTTGAATTATGATAGATTCTCCTGGATTGAATTCTTTTTTATCTTCATCCATTTTTATTTCTAAATAATCAGAAATCTTGAATTCTCTTGTTAAGACATAAACTTCTCCCAACATTGCCTTTACCTTACATTCTCCTTTTAATTCTCCAATCATATCTTCTACTAATACTATAGAAGCATCAAAATTTTTTTCTTCTCCGGGGTTTAAACTAATACCATTTCTATAAAAATTTATTTGATGTCCTTCACAGAATAAATCCATTTGAAAAATTCCTGTAATGCCGCTCACAGCTTTGATGGTTGTAGGAATAGAAATAAGATCCCCTAAATTATAAACATCTTGTGGTTGTTCATTGATTATAATTTCTGCTGAAACTGTTGAAAGGAATAGAATTACAAGTATTAGTGGAATTATTGTCCTCTTCATTTTATGATTAAAGTAGTCAATCTTTATTTATAAATATTTGTTTGGAGAAATGGGTGTTATGGAGAATATTTAAAAATAAGGAATGCTTTTCTGGGACATGGAAAAAGAGAAAGTGACTCCTTGGGAAGTTTCTGGAAAGATAAATTATGGTAAATTGATTAAAGAATTTGGATTGAAGTCTTTGGAGGAACTTCCAGAGGTTTTTAATAAAAATTTATTGTTTCGGAGAAAAATTGTATTTGCACATAGAGATATTCAGAGAATTTTGGAAGCTGTTAAAAACAAAAAACCTTTTGTGATGATGACGGGGTTGATGCCGACAGGGAAATTTCATATTGGGCATATGATTCTTGCGCAACAGATGGTTTTCTATCAAAATCTTGGAGCTAAAATTTATATTGCTGTTGCAGATATAGAGGCCTATAATGCACGAGGGCAAAGTTTAGAAGAAAGTAGGAAGATTGCTGTTGAAGAGTATATCACGAATTATGTTGCTCTTGGTTTGAATTTGTTTAAATGCGATGTTTATTTTCAAAGTGAAAGGTCAAAAGATTCGGAGAAGTCAAATGCTTATTATAGATTACAAAATATTTTAGCGAGGCATTCTACTTTTGCAGAATTTAAAGGAGTTTATGGAGAGATTAGTCCGGGGAAAATGGTTTCTGTTTTATTGCAAGGTTCGGACATGTTGCATTCACAGTTACCTGAATTTGAGGGATCTGTTCCTGTTCTAGTTCCTGTTGGAATTGATCAGGATCCCCATATTAGATTAGCGAGAGATATTTCTCGGAGAATAAAAAGTCCAAAATTTGTTCAGATTAGTTCAACCTATCATGTTTTTGCTTTGGGATTGGGCGGAGGAAAAATGTCTGCTTCAGAACCAACGTCTTTTATCGCTTTAACAGATTCTGCGAAAGAAGTTGAGAGGAAGATAAAGAAATATGCTTTTTCTGGGGGAAGAGAAACTCTTGAAGAGCATAGGAAAAAAGGTGGGAATCCTGACGTTGATGTTAGTTTCCAATATCTGAAAATGTTTTTTGAACCAGACGATAATAAATTAGAAGAAATTTATGAAGAGTATAAATCTGGGAGAATGTTGACTTCTGAATTAAAGAATTATTTGATTATGAAAATGAATGATTTTTTGAAAGAACATCAGGCGAAAATGAAAAAGGCAAAAAGTCAAGTTGAGAAATTTATGTTTAAGGGTTAAATATCTCTTCTAAACACTTATCTATTTTTACTAGATAATTTTGTGCTCCTTCGGGCATTTTTTGTATATCCCACTTGGCTTTTTCATTCAAGTGTCCAATTCCCCCGTTATAAGCAACTATTACGAAATTTCTTTTTTTTCCATCAGATAAATTATCCCAATTAGGATTATAGATTTTACAAGCATAATCAAGCCATTTAATATATTTTAAAGAAACTTCAATATTTTTATTAGGGTCAAAAGCTTCTTTATGAAAATTATAATTTTCTTCAACTTGATTCCAGGTAGTTTCCTTAAGTTGACATAATCCTCTTTCGCCATAAAATCCCAATGCACGTGGATTATCTCCTGATTCTACAAGTATCAACGCCCTAAAAGAATCCTTATCAAAATAAGAAGGAACATTGATTTTAGCATATCCTAAATTAATATAATCATCCATTCTATCAATGTTTTTCTCAACAATTGAACTAAATTTGAAAGTATTATTAACAATACTTAAACCTTCATTTCCAAATACATTAATTCCATTTGTTAAAAATCCTGCAGCTAATATTGCAATCAAGGCTTTTTTCATTTAATAACTCTAGAAAATTCTTTTTTAAAAGTTCCTATTTTGAATTTGATAATTTTATAAATGTCTTATTCTTAATGAATTTATGAAATTTTTAGCATTGCATACAGATTATATTAAGTTTAAACCTTTGAAAAAAGCATTGCGAAGTATTGGAGATTTATCTGAGAAAGAAAAAGAGGGAGGCGAATCAAAGGAAGCTCTGGCGATTTTTACTGCGGTTGAGAAAGGCGACGAGAATATTGAGAAAGTTGTTGAAGAATTTGTGAAAGCTGTGAAAGATATAGCGAAGCAAATAGGCACAAAAAATGTTGTTCTTTATCCTTATGCGCATCTTTCGAATAATTTGGCTGCTCCGGATTTAGCAGTGAATGTTTTAGATGAAGCAGAAAAAGCACTGGAGAAAAATTTTAACATTGTGCGAGCGCCATTTGGTTATTACAAGGAATTTGAAATGAAAGTGAAGGGGCATCCTTTGAGTGAGTTGTCTAGGGAGATAAAGATTCAAGGAAATGAGACAGAGGAAGATTATGATCCGCAGAAATTACTTCGTGAGATTTCAAAGACTAGGTTGGATAGTTCTAAGTTGAAAGAGAATGATCATCGAATTATTGGGCAGCAAATGGATTTGTTTTCTTTTTCAGAGGTTGCGCCTGGGATGGTTTTTTGGCATAATAATGGTTTGATTATTCGGAATGAGTTGATTAATTTTTGGAGAGAGGTTCATAGGAAGGCAGGATATCAGGAAATTTCAACTCCACAGATTATGGATAAAAAACTTTGGCAGATTTCAGGACACTGGGATAAGTATAAGGAGAATAATTTTGTGACAGAATATGAGAAGAGGGATTTTTTGGTTAAGCCGATGAATTGTCCTGGGGGAATGTTGGTTTATAAGAATCGGCCGAAGAGTTATAAAGAATTGCCATTGCGTGTTGGAGAATTAGGTGTTGTTCATAGACAAGAACTTTCAGGGGTTTTGGCTGGTTTGTTTAGGGTGATTCAATTTACTCAAGATGATGCACATATTTTTTGTACAGATAAACAACTTGAAGAAGAAATTTTTGCAATAATGGATTTGATTGATTTTGTTTATAAGAAATTTGGGTTTAGTTATAGAATAGAATTATCTACAAGACCTGAAAAAAGAATTGGTAATGATAAGGTTTGGGATAAGGCAGAGAATGCGTTGGAAAAAGTTTTGAAAAAGAGGAAGATTAAGTATAAAGTGAATAAGGGAGATGGAGCGTTTTATGGACCGAAGATTGATTTTCATCTTAAGGATTCTTTGAATAGGGAGTGGCAATGTGCGACGATTCAGTTGGATTTTGCAATGCCTGAAAGATTTGGTTTAGAATATACTGATAAAGATAATAAAAAGAAACAGCCAATTATGTTGCATAGGGTTGTTTTTGGAAGTTTAGAAAGATTTATTGGGATTTTGATTGAGCATTTGAATGGCAGGTTTCCGACTTGGCTTGCGCCAATGCAGGTTCGTGTTTTGAGTTTCACAGATAGAAATGAAAAATATGCGCGTGATGTTGTGCAAAAGTTAGGAGAGGCAATTGAAAATTTGAGAATTGATGCTGATTTTTCGCAGAGAACTATTCAATCAAAAGTTAAGGATGCAGAAGTAATGCGAGTTCCATATATAATTGTTGTAGGAGATAGAGAAGAGAAAGAAAAAACAATTGCAGTGAGGAGCAAAGGAGATAAGAAGATTGAATCAATGAATGTTGAGGATTTTGTAGATAAAATTAGAAAAGAGATTGAAGGGAGAATATGAATCTTCAATTTTATGTCGAGAAGTTGAAAGCTTCTGATGTTTTTAAGAATTTTATGAAAGAGAATCCTAGTGCGTATGCATGTTCTGGATTTTTTATAATTGATAAAACCGGAAAAGAACCAAATAAACAGCATTTTGATTTTTGGATTCCTGAAAATAAGAAGCTCATGAGTTTTCAGATTGAAAATATGCAATTAGTTCCTTTGGAAGATTTTGGGAAGATTCCAGATAAATTGTTTCTTGAACAAGATATTGAATTTGATGAAATTGAGAAGATGATTGAGGAGAGGATGGCGAAAGAAGGTTTGAAAGATAAAATTCAGAAGATGCTTTTTTCTTTGCAATCAAAAGATAAGAAAATTTTTCTTATTGTAACTGTGTTTGTTCCAAAATTGGGATTGATTACTGCTACAGTTGATTTGGAAAAGATGGAGATTGATGAATTTGAGAAAAAGAGTTTTATGGATATGATTAATGTCTTTAAGAAAAAGGAAAAAGATTAAGGTTTCTCAACGATAAAAATAATATTTCTTTTTGGTTCTTCTTTTGAAACTATTTTGAAACCAACATCCTTAAAGAGTTTGTGAATTTCTTTTTCATCAAATAAATAATAATATCTTTTACCTTTGTCGCGCCATGAAATGTATTTTTCTTTTTCTGCGTTTTTGAAAGGTTTTGAATCTTTATTCCAAACTGTAATTTCTGCTTGGGTGTTTGGTTTGAGAACTCTGAAAAGTTCTTTGACTGCTTTTTTTTGTTTTGTTGGTTCAAGGCAGTGAAGTGAAGCTATAGCAATTGCAGAGTCGAAAAAATTATCTTCAAATGGGAGTTTTGTTAAATTTGCTACAGTGAATTCTGCAGGTATTTTTTCTTTTTTTGCTTTTTGCTTTGCTAATTTAATCATCTCTTTAGAGAAATCTACAAGATACATTTTCCCATCTTTAATTTTTTGTAAATGTCTTCCTGAACCTGAACCAAGGTCTAAGATATTTCCTGTTTTATCTTTTAAGAATTCTTGGACATGATATGCTGGTGTTGTTTTGAATTCAAACCATTCTGGAGCAATTTTATCCCAAACTTGTTTTTGTGTTTTCATAAGGAATAGAAGTTAGAGAGAGTTAAAAAGATTTAGAATTTGCTATTTTTTCAATAGTCTTAATTAAAATTTCTTTTACTTTTTCAGAATTTTGTTTCATTCTTTGTTGAATCATTTCAAAAGTTGTTGGTGGCGCATCTTTTTTCCAGCAATCATAATCTGTAACCATTGCTATTGTAGCATATTCGAGTTCTGCTTCATTTGCTAAAATTGCTTCAGGAGCAGTTGACATGTTGATTATGTGTGCAGATTGTTTGAACATGAAACTTTCAGCTTTTGTTGAAAATCTTGGACCTTCTATTGTAAGTATTGTTCCTATTTTGTGATGTTTTAAATTGAGTTCCTCGCAAGTTTGAATTAAGTGTGTTCTCAAATCCTTTGAAAAAGGTTCTGACATATTTGTATGAACGATTTCATCTTTGAAGTTTTCGTAAAAAGTTGTTGGTCTGTGTTTTGTAAAATCTATGAATTGATTTGCAATTACAAAATCTCCTGGTTCGATATTGTTTCTTAATGAACCCACTGCTGTTGTTGTTAGAATGTGGGTGCATCCTAATTTTGCTAAAGCGTAGATATTTGTTCTATTGTTGACATGTGTTGGAGTTATTTCGTGGTTCTCGCCGTGTCGTGAAAGAATGAATATTTCTGTTCCATTTAAAATTCCTTTTTTTATTTTACTACTTGGATTTCCATAAGGAGTAGTTACTTCAACTTCTTCTGTATTTTGGAGAAAATCTCCTTTTTCTAAACCAGAACCTCCGATAATACCTATTTTCATATTTTCTTTGATGCAAAATAATTTAAAAGCATTATTGTGTCTAAAAGCTATGTTAATTCCACAGAAAGGAGAAGTTAGAAAGCCGTCGCGGAGTGCTTCGGGGATTGTTCCTGTAGCTGTGATGTTGCCTCCTCGGAAGTGTAAACACGGGACCTGTCTTTATTGTCCCTCTTTGAATGTTCCTCAGAGTTATACGCCTAAATCGCCAGTTGTTTTAAGAGCATCCCAGGTGAAATATAATTCTTATGAGCAAGTTAAAGCGAGGATTAAGGCTTTTGATATGATGAATCATCCGACAGATAAGGTTGAGTTGATAATTATGGGAGGGACTTTTTTAGAATATCCTATAAAGCTTCAGTATGATTTTGTTAAATCTTGTTATGATGGATTGAATGGGAAGGTTTCTAAAACTTTAGAGCAGGCTAAGAAGATGAATGAAAAGGCGAAGCATAGATGTGTTGCACTTTGCATTGAGACTCGGCCAGATGTTTGTGTTGAATTTATAAATAGGTTAAGGGAATTTGGATGTACAAGGGTCGAGTTGGGAGTTCAAATGCCTTCTGATGCAATTTATGAAAAAGTTAATAGGGGGCATATTGTTGAAGATGTTGTTGTGGCGACTAAGGTTTTGAAAGATGCAGGTTTTAAAATTGGTTATCATATAATGCCTGGGTTGCCTGGAAGTAATATTAAGAAAGATTTGGATTTGTTTAGGAAATTGTTTTCTGATGAGAGGTTTAAGCCAGACCAGTTGAAAATTTATCCATGTCAGGTTCTTGAGGGATCAGAGCTTGTGAAACTTTATTGGAAAAAGAAATATAAACCTTATACAAAAGAAATGTTAGAGAGATTACTTGTTCAAATGTTGAAGATTGTTCCGAGATATTGTAGGATTATGAGGATTATGCGAGAGATTCCTCCAGAATATCTTGTTGCAGGTACGACTAAGATTGATTTGAGAAAAGATGTAGAAGAAGGATTGAGGGAGAAGAAAATTAAAATTAAGGAAATAAGATACCGAGAAATTGGATTTGTTAAGGGGGAAGTTAGAAAGAAACTTAAACTAAAAATTACAAAATACAAAGCATCTGGAGGAGATGAATATTTTTTAGAGATTGTAAATGAAGATGATATTTTATTTGGATTATTGAGGTTGAGAATTGTAGATAAATTAGCGATTATTCGTGAGTTGCATGTTTATGGTAAGGCTGTTGGTTTAAAGATGAAGGGGGATGTTCAACATACTGGTTTGGGAAAACAATTAATGAAAAAGGCAGAGGAGATAACACAGGAGAATAATTGTGATATTTTGAAAGTTATTTCAGGTGTGGGAGTTAGAGAATATTATAGGAAGCTTGGATATAAGTTAGAGGGGAGTTATATGGTCAAGAATTTTTAAATTTTGAAGATGCCCCTACCGAGATTTTCTTCTACTCGTTTGAATCTCACCATTTTTTATTGTATTGGCGGCTATGAGATTTTATTCCATTTAATCTCATAAACGCCCCCAACGAACTCCCAATCATAACTTTGTTATTAATAATAAAGTTAGTCAATGTTTTAATTGCTCGGATTCGAATCCCTACTCGCGACCTCGCACGTGGGTTTTTCTTTTAGAAAAAGAAAAGCTACAATGTAAAAGAAAACTATAATAACCACTACCACGAAATCGCTTGGGTTCCCCTTGTTCAATTTCAGAGAAATAATGCAATCTAAAGATTGCATAAACGCCCCCACCGAGATTCGAACTCGGGTCACTGCCTTGAAAGGGCAGCATTCTTG
>CAYORV010000005.1:0-38806 GCA_964406515.1 Candidatus Woesearchaeota archaeon
TCATCACCATCTACATCCATTGCTGGATGATCTACAACCCAGTTTTGAATATCTGTGTCAATATCTTTAATTCCTTCTTCTATTGTCCAAACTTCATCTACCAAAACAAAATCCTCAATAACCTCTCCCCCAACATCAATTGTTTCATTTTCAAATCCATCTATAATACCATTAATTTCATTTTCAATAATATAATTTATCAGCCCGTCCTCGTTTTCAACCATTGTAATTTCCCCACATTTTTCTTCTAAAAAAATATCGCCATCATAACAATGAGGAATAGCTTCTTGCATTGTCATCACTTCATCTTTAGGTCCTGAACACTCTACTTCATCCCAGTTGCCTTCAGCATCCCAACATTTTGCAGATGTTTCTTTTAGATGATCATATTGTCTACATTCTGGTTTAGTATTTTGATTTTGGCACTCTGGAGGAATCTGATCTGATTTTCCTCCATGAAAAGATAGCATGTCTTCTTGTTTCTCTCTAAATAAATTCATTAAAAAATCTGGGACAAAACTTTCTGCAGGAGGCCTCAAAGCAATCATTTGGTCACATGCTTCTTGGTCATCTTTGTATTCACACCTAACTGCTAAAGCAATCATCTTCTTACATTGTGCTTTTTCATCAACGTCAGAAACATCATCACAATTACAAGTTCCAGGATCACCCATACAACTTCTAATATCTAACATTAATTGAACAAATAATTCTTCTTGAAGTTTTTTTAATTCTTTTAATTCTTTTTGGAGTGATTCTGGAGCAGTTTCTGGATTGCACTTTTCTTCTTTTAACATTAAAGTATAATCTTCTTTTGCAAGTTTTTTGCACATCTCAAAAATCTCTTTAGTAAGTCCTGCCATTAGTTGTGTTTTTTTCTCCTCTAAAACATAAACATCAAAATTATCTGAAAGCCCTTCTTCGTCTTCTATTATATCAATAAGCTCATCAACACTTTCTTCAACTTCATCAGCAGTATCTAATGAAACTTTTTCTTGCACGACCTTAAGTTTTTTATGTGCTCTTTCAAGATTTTTAATAGCATCTTCCTCATCTTGATTTTGAGAATTTTCCATAGCTGAATCTATTTCTCTTTCTCTTATCTCCAAAGCCAATCTTACCTTATTATCCCCAGAGGAGAAAAACATTCTAACATTATTTGTGAATCTATTAAATCCAGAATAAGTTTGAGCTTGCTCTTGAGCCTGAATCAAAGGAGAGACTAATAAAATACCTACAAATAATATCACAATCATCCCCTTTTTCATACTTATATTAAAAAACAATTGTATATAAAATTACCGAATTGAAAAATCCTAAATGCGGGAGACAACTCGCTCCCAGAGAAGTCGTGATTAATTAAAAATATTTGTCGCTTCTCTAAAAGCTCGGGATTTGAGGCTCAACGAAGTTGAGTCACCTGCTTGCAGGTTCTCGTGCCCTCTTTGGGTATCCCTCCTTGGGAAAATAATCTTATATCAGAAAATGCATTTCACTTTGTTCAATTGCATAAATGCGGGAGACAGGATTTGAACCTGCGTAGGCACTAAGCCACAGCCTCTTAAGGGCTGCCCGTTTGACCACTCCGGAACCCCCGCCTAAAACTTGGAGTATAATTCAACTTAAAAATTTAACTAAAATTATTTTTTCTTCTCAATCTTCACGCCTAATTCTTCTAATCTCTTCAAATGAGCTTGCATAATTGCTTCGATATTTTGAATCATTTTAAACAATTCATTTCTCTCATTCACTAAAGTATTCAAAGCTCCCTGATGAAATCCAATTTCTGTTTCTTTTGGCATTTCTTGGCTTGACTTTTCCTTAGAGTCTTTAGCCAGCGCTTTCTCAAGATTTTCTTTATCTATTTCCATATTTTTCCATAAGAATTCAACTTAAAAACTTAACGCTTCAATAATTTTATAAACTTCAAAAATATTTTATTAATATGAATTTCAAGTCTAATGGTTTTAAAATTATTTTAAGTATTGTTCTGGCAATTATTGGAAACACTTTTTATTGGTATACATTCCCTGCTAAAGGAGGTTTATTGGTTACTGAAAGTTTACCTGTTGCAATTATGACCTTGGTATCCCCTATAGGATTAATTTATTTATTATCCTCAATTGCAGTAATTTATATTCTTGTGAGTTTAATCCAAAAAGTAAAATAATCGCGAACATCGTGAGCCAATTTTCCTAATTATTTCTTCCCACTAACAAACAAAAGACACAGACAATTCCCCTTCAATCCTATTTCTCCACGATGAAATACACATGGGCAAATAATCTCTTCATCTTTCTTTTTATCTCCACTAACAACTCTACATGGACAATAATTCTCTCCATATTTTTTCCTCTTTGCTAAAAGCCCCTTAATTAATTCTTGCACTATCTTTTCATCTGGATTCACTTTTATCCCAACCTTTAGAGCATACTTTTCAATCTCTTTCCTTAAATCCTCTTCATTTTTAGATTTGAATTGGACAACTTTCATAAACTTTATAATCTCTCTTGCTATTTATATCTTATGAAAGAGTTGGTAATAAAAGTTCTCAAAAAAGCACTAAAAAAAGAAAAAATTGAATTAAAAGACGAAGAAATTAGCAATTTATTAGAAATGCCGCCAAACCAAGACATGGGAGATTATGCTTTTCCTTGTTTTTTTCTAGCAGATAAACTTAAACAAGCACCAAACCAAATTGCTTTACAAATAAGATCCAATATTGGAAATCATCCTATAATGGATTTTGACGACATTCAAACATCCGGAGCTTACATCAATTTTTTTATAAGTAGAAAAAATCTTGCAAGAAAAACTGTCTGGGAAATTCTGACTCAAAAAGAAAAATATGGAAAAACTAATTTAGGAAAAAGAAAAAAAATAGTAGTTGAATTTTCTTCTCCAAATATTGCTAAACCTTTTGGAATTGGACATTTAAGGTCAACAATTATTGGAAATGCCATTGCAAACATTTGTGAGTTTGAAGGATTTAATGCAGTAAGAATAAATTATTTAGGAGATTGGGGAACTCAATTTGGAAAACTTATGTTTGGTTACAAAAAATTCGGAAACGAAAAAAAACTACATGCAGACCCAATCAATCATCTTCTAGAACTTTATGTCAAAGTAAGCAAGAACAAAACTTACGACAACAAGGCGAGAGAATGGTTCAAGAAATTAGAAGATGGAGATAACGAAGCAAAAATGTTATGGAAATTATTCCGAGAATTTAGTTTGAGTGAATTCAAAAAAACTTATAAAACTCTTGGAATTAAATTTGACGAGTATTCAGGAGAATCTCAATATCGCAATAAAATGAAAAAAGTCGTAGCAGAATTAGAAGAAAAAAATCTTTTGAAAAAAAGCCAAGGAGCTAAAATAGTTGATTTGCAAGAAGAGAACCTGGGCGTTTGTTTAATTGAAAAAACAGATGGGACAACACTTTATGCAACAAGAGATTTAGCAGCAGCAATCGATAGATACAAAAAACACGGCTTCGAAAAAATGGTTTATGAAGTTGGCCAAGAACAGAGCTTCCACTTCAAACAATTATTCAGAATTTTAGAATTAATGGGATATGAATGGGCAAAGAATTGTATTCACATTCCCCACGGATTATATCTCGACAAAGACGGGAAAAAATTCGCAACAAGAAAAGGAAAAACAATTTTCCTAAAAGATATTTTGGAAGAAACAATTGAGTTAGCTAAAAAAGAAATTAAAAAAAGATCACCCTCAATTCCTAAAACAAAATTAGAAAAACGGGCATTAAAAATTGCAATAGCCGCAATATTTTATGGAGATTTGAAAAACAATCGTTCAAGCGATATTATTTTTGACCCCAAAAAATTCATTTCATTCGAAGGCGACACAGGCCCATACATCCAATACAGTTATGCAAGAGCAAGTTCTATTTTGAAAAAAACAAAAAACCAAGATAAATTCAAAGTTTATAATTTAGAAACAAAAGAACTTGAGCTAGTAAAAAAACTTGCACAGTTTCCAGAAGTTGTTATGGCTTCTTACAAAAGTTTAGCTCCCTCTCTCCTCGCGAATTATTCTTATCAGCTCGCCCAGATTTTCAATGAATTCTACCATGCTTGTCCAGTGATTGGTTCAAAGCAAGAAGCATTTCGATTAGCATTAGTTCAAGCATTCAGACAAATTTTGAAAAACTCACTGCAACTCCTAGGTATAGATGTAATTGAAGAAATGTAATCAAAATTTATTTAAACTCTTTTTTCTTATATAAATTAGAAGGAGGTTAAAATAGAAATTTAAATGGCACAATCAAAAAAGATGAATGAATCTTTTTTCGCACAACTTTTAAAAGATTTCAATGTTGCTGGAGAAACAATTCGAGCACGACAAGATGAAAAGCAAGGACTTCTTGATGACTTTACTGGTGAATGTAAAAGATTTTTCTTTGGTAAAATTTCAGAGAGAGCTTTAATGGCTTCTACGAAAAAAGCTAATCTTGAACTTCACAGATTAGATGTAGATATAAGAAGAAATATAACACGGGCAAGATTATTGGCAGAGAAAGCAGCAAGACTTACATCAGCACAAGCACCAATTGGTTTTAGGGCAACACTTTCAGGGATAAATGGCGGAAGTAAAAAGGCTGTTAAGAAACCAGCAAGTAAAAAATCTGCTACAAAAAAGAAAGTTGTAAGGAAAAAAGTTACATCAAAAAAATCAACTAAAAAGAAGAAAAAATAATTATTTTTTTATTTTAACAAAACTTATAAACTATTTTTATTTAGTATAATTATAGTTAAATAAAAAGGAGGTAGAAATGGTCGGAAAAAACATAAAAGGGATTTTGAATTTTGTTGCTTGGTTAACTGGAGTTCTTGTATCGTTGGCTGTAGGTTTCGCTATGATTGATGGAGTTATTGCAGTTAGATGGATACCAGAAATAGTGACAATGATTGCAGGATGGGTTGTTGTAGTTTCAACAGCACTAAGCGCAGTATTAGCTATACTTAAGCAATAAATTTGCTTAATTTTTTTATTTTTTATTTTTTAGAATTATTTAAACAAGAGTTTTCTAAGGGGAATAATCATGAGTAAAATAAAAACTCCCAAAAACAATCCCCAATGTTGGACTTCCATCCACGCAACTACGCCAGGTAACAAGTTCAAAAGAAATAATGTTCCAGAAATAATCGCTAAATTCAATAACACAACATTCAGTAAATAATCTTTTTTTAATTTCTTTTTATTTACCATTTATCCTCTTTATTTAACAGGTTTCATCTCGTTCCAAGCAAGTTCAAACATTTGTTCTAATGCTAGAGCAAAGAAGTCTGTATTCACCCAAATACCAATATCATAATTTGGATGAAACTTTTCATCATCAAGAAGCATAAACATAACTTGGTTTGAGTCAATAATCATAAATCTAGCTTTTATTTTTTCAAGTTTTCTTACCTCTGCAACTTTTTTAAACTCTCTCGCAATTTTTATATTGTTAGCATCAATTGGAGCAGCGATTCTTATTTTAACACCCCTTTTTTTACACTTTTCTAAACTAGGCATCAACGCTTCAAGTTTTCTATTTAATCCTTCATTTGTTGTAACAATTGTTATTGTTTTTTCTGCTTCTCTAACTAACATATCTAAATGGTTATACAAATTCTGTCTTCCTTTCAAACTTCCAGATAAATCTGAAGGTTCTACAAATTTAATACCTTTAGTAAAAAGAGAATTTAACTCTCCAAGAACTTCGTCATCTTTTAATTTATCCAATCTGTCAACTCTTTCATTTGCATATTTAACCAAATTCTTTTTTACACGCTCAACAACCTCTCCAGGTTTTAATGCAACAAATTTTATTGGTTTACCCAGCTTCATGATAATAAATCCTTTCTTTTCTAAACTTTCTAAAATATCATAAGTTCTACTTCTAGGAACATCAGAAATATTACTCAACTCTCCTGCTGTAGAAGTTCCTCGAGAAAGCAATGCTGCCCAAACTTTTACTTCGTATAAATTCAAGTCAAAAATCTTTCTTAACCTACTCAAAAATTCATCCTTAACGATCATCTTATTTTTTATTACCTCTTTTTCTTTTTAAAGATTGTTATGATTCAAAAGTTCTTACAGTTTTACTATTGCAATCCAACCTTTTTTATCTTTAATTTTAAGGTCGGTTTTGTTTTTAAATCTTTCCTTGCCAGTTGTAACAAATTCCAATTTTTTAGAGTTAGTTCTCTCTTTGATAAATTTTTTTTGCTTCTCTAAAACTTTTTTAAATTCGTCGTCGACAATTATAGAAGTTTCAACCTTATCCTTTTTTTGCAAGCCAAGATTTTTTCTAAACGACTGAATTTGCCTTGACAACTCTCGAGCATAACCTTCTGCCTCAAGTTCAGGAGTCATTTCAGTATCAAGCTCAACAGAAATCTCTTTTCCACTTTTTATTTCAACATTCTTAACATTTAATTGTGATTTTATTATTTCTTGCAGTGGTTTGTTTAATTCGCTGTGTGGGGCACTAATTATCGCTTTTGCCAAAGGCCACTTTAATCCAATGTGTAATTTATCTCTCTGTCCTAATCCTTTTTCTATGATTAATAAAGTATTTTCAATTTCTGTTTCGAGTTTTTTATCAATCTTCCCACTTTCAACTTTCGGCCAACCACACAAATGTACAGATTCTTCTTTCACAATTTTTTTCTCTCGGAGTTCTTGCCAAACTTTTTCTGTTAAAAAGGGAATCATCGGCGCACACAATTTAATCAAGTTCACATAAACTTCTTTTATAACAGACTTCACTTTTCTGTCATCTTTTGAAAGTCTTTCTCTAACAACTTGAATATAACTTCTACTAAAATCATTTAACCAAAAATCTTTCAAGGCCCTTGTAGCAAGATGAGGATGCAAATTTTCTAACTCTTCTGTAACTGTTTTTATCAAAGAATTCAATCTACTCAAAATCCACTTATCTTCTATTGCCTTTGGGTTTGGTTTTCCAGAAACTTCAATCAACCTTCCAAGATTATACAAAATATTCAAATTATTTCTCGGCTCTTTAACAACATTAAAACCAAACCTTAATTCCTGTGAAGGATCTTGCAAACAATATAAAAGCCGAATCGTATCTGCACCAATTTCAGCAACAGCATCATCAAACCAAATTGCATTCCCTTTGCTCTTGTGCATTTCTTCACCTTTCTCGTCTTTCAAAGTTTCATATCCAAAAACAGATTTAAATGGAGCTTTTCCAGTCAAAGTCACAGAAGCCCAAAACAGAGCATTAAACCATCCCCGATACTGCCCAGGCATATTTTCAGAAATTAATTCTGCAGGAAACCACTTTTGCCAGTTCTTTTTATTTCCCAAATAATTTAGTGTTGAAAACGGAACAATTCCTGCATCAAGCCAGGCATCTCCTACATCTGGAATCCTTTCAACTTCCTTTTTACATTTTTTACATTTTATCTTGATATCATCAATCCAAGGTCTGTGTAATTCAGGAAGCTTGTCAACTTTTTTCTTATTAATCGCTCTTTTTCTAAGTTCTTTCAAACTTCCAAAAACTTCTACCTCTCCACATTCACATTCCCAAATTGGCAAAGGCAATCCCCAATACCTCTTTCGAGAAATCAACCAGTCTCCCATATTCTTAAACCAATCTTCTTGTCTAATCTTACCATATTCAGGAAACCAAGTTATTTTTTTATTAGCATTAATCAATTTCTCCTTTATATCCTTACCTTTAAGATACCATTCATCAACTAATCTAAATACAAGTTCCTCACCACATCTCCAACAATGCGGATATCGATGTTTTATGCTTTCTATCTTGTAAACAAAATTCCTTTCTCCCAAATCTCTTAAAACGTTTTTGTTAACCTCCGAATATTTCTTATTACTAAATTCTCCAAAATTATCTAAGTAAACTCCTGCATCATTTAATGGAGAAATAGAAGGAAGCCCTAATTTTTTTCCCAAAGCAAAATCTTCTGTTCCACAACCAGGAGCAATATGAACAATACCTGTTCCTTCTTCTTCAGAAGCCAAATCCCACATCACAACTTTGTGCGGCGAATCTTTTTGTTGTTCCAAATCCGCGTACGGCATTTCATATTCCATTCCCTCGAGTTTCTTTCCTTTTACCTTTTCAAGAATTTTATATTCTCCTTTAATTTCACTAAGCCGTGCCTCAACCAACCAATAATTTTCCCCATTATTTCTAATCTTAACATAATCTAATTTTTCATTAGCAGCAATTGCGACATTAGCCGGAACAGTCCAAGGAGTCGTAGTAAAAATCAAAAAGTATTCGTCTGACTTTTCCTTAACCGGAAATTGCATAAACAAACCCTGGTGCGTCACTTCTTTATATCCTTCTGTCACAATGTCGTGTTTTGACGAAGCAGTTCCACATCTCCAACACCACGGCACAGCATCTTTCCCTTTATATAACTCGCCCTGATCAAAATATTTTTTCAACAAAAACCAATTATGAAGATTATTATTGTCAGTCATTGTGTAATAAGAATTATCCCAATCCATCCACATTCCCAATCTAATTGATTGCCCTGTCTGAATCTTTGAAAACTTTTCAACTCTTTTCTTACAAGCTTTCACAAAATTAAGAATACCAAACTTTTCAATGTCTTCTTTATTTTTTAATCCCAAACTTTTTTCTTCCTCTCTTTCAACCCACAAACCTTGACAATCAAATCCATTCTGGTATCGCATCTCATGTCCTTGCATAGCCTTGAATCTGTGAAACAAATCTTTGTAAGTCCTTCCCCAAGCATGATGCACACCCATCGGGTTATTCGCAGTTATCGGCCCATCAATAAAACTCCACTTTTTCTTGCCCTTATTCTTCCGAACAAGTCTCCCAAATATCTTTTTCTCTTCCCAAAACTTCAGAACTTCTTCTTCAATTTCCTTAAAATTATACATATAATTACATAGAATAGATATTTTTAAATTAAACTCTTGATAAGATTCTCAATCCCAATAATACAGAATATGGCATTTCTTACAATATTTGCTTGAGGTACAAACATTATTTGCTAAATTTCCATCATCATCTATTAGACTAAGGGGATGCTTTGACTTAGAACATTCTTTCCCCTCTTTTGAATCAGAATTATATTTCATTATTTTTTTTATTTTCTCCTTACTCCAATCAATTTCTCCCTCTTTTGACAAATCCATTTCCAATAATATCAAATCATCTTTTTAAGAATTATTGTGATTTATATTGTAAACTTCTAAATCTTAGCATTATATTTATTAACTGCTTCCAATATACTTTCTCCAGTATATCTATAATCCAATCCTTTTCTTTTTCTGAATCCTTCAATTGTTTCATCTCTTGGATAGGCTCCCATTTCATATAATTTTATTCTAATATTGAAAACATTTTTTAATCCAGGCAATCCATGATTTATTGTACCATTTGGTTTTGCCCTGCCTAATTGAAACATTAAGGATTCAAATACTCAAGTGCATTTCTATTTTTTATTTTTCTATATAAATCTTGTTTTCTCATTTTCTAAACCCTTCCAAAACTTCCTTCTCTAAAAAATGCAATTTCCCAGGAATTATAAAACAAAATGGGAACCGAACATCTTCGTCCTTTAAATTCTCAATAGAATTATAAAGTATTCTTTTTCCATTAGTACCAAGTTTTGAACAAACCACTAATTGATCTACCTCAATTAAACTTCCTAATCTTTCAATAGCTTTTTCAAATTCCAATCCAATATCAATTAAAATTAATGAATGCGCACCAATAGATTGATTTTCTTTCACAACTTCAATAAAACTATCTGCTTCAAAATCAGGCATACTTGTAATTTTCCCAAACTTATACAACTGCAAACCAGTTTCACCAACAGCATCTAAAATAGAAGCATTATGGATAACTTGAGATTTAATACCTAATCGTTTTGCTTCTTGAATTAGAGAAATATGAGTAGTAGCAGTGAGTGGAGAACCATAAACAAGCAAAGCAACATCCATTTTTTTAGCTTCATCTACAATTTCTAAACCCTCAACAAACTCTCTATCTGCCTCAATTATTTTTTTATCAATCATTTCTTCTAATTGTCCTTTTGAATAATTAAACTTGATAGTATAATTTTCAAGATAAACTTTTTTACACTTTTTCACAATTGAAAGTCCAAACTGTGAAATCCCATTCAAATTTAATCCCAAACCAATTATATATAACATTTTTTTAATAATAAAGTTTAATTTATTAAGATGCTACCTTAATATCTCGAAGGAGCATAGCTAATTCTTGATCTTTTTGTAATTCTGCCTGTTCCCGATATATCTGTTGTTCTTGATATATTCGTTTTTTTTGTCGTTCTTGATATAATCTTATCTGCTCCATTTTTTCCCAGTTTTTAATCCTTTCTTTTTGAACTAACTTTGCTAATTCTGCCTTCAATCCCCCCCTTAATGCAGTAGTACTTAGACTTTCTATTGTTTCATTTATTTTGTGTTTTTGAGCATGTGCTTGAATAAAACTTAAGATATTTAATGCTCTTGGATTATGACCATAAGAAGTTTCTCCAAGATTCTTTTCCAAATCAATATGCCCACATTTCAATTTTTTCAGGGCACTCATAACAAAAGCATCTCTCTCTTTTTGTGAATATTCATTTTTCTTATAATTCTCAAGGTTTTGTCTTGCCAATAGATTGTTATCAGCATAAGTACCAAAAGAACGTTCTGCAATGCTATCAATCCTTCTATAACTATTCCTTTCTTGAGGAATGCTCATTTCAATCGGTCTTTCCAAAACTGCTGTATCTGTCATGTTACCACTAAAAAATTGTAATTTATAAGGTTTTTCATTATAGAAAATCTATTATTTTTTACTCTTCAAACTCCGACTTATTACAATTGCTATAAACAGAAAACTAAAAAATAGGGCATCATTTCCTATGACTAATCCAACCACTCCCCCAATTAAACTCGCAATTATAATAATCTTAAACCATTTTTGACCTGACTTTAATTCTTCCTTTGTTATCCGAGCAAGAAAGTCTCCAATTGGAATCCCCAATAAAAGAAATACTATTCCAATAATAATCTTAACCAACTCTTCCATAACAATATTTAAGAAAGATTGTTTTTATATTTAATCATGTACAAAAAATACCTCATAGTTGCGAGCAAAAAAGATTTAGCAGGGATAAACATAACTACAAACTTAGACCAGTTCAGACCAAATCCCTTAGCTTCCTCAATAAAAGACGCTCCTGCTTTTGATTTTTATTTAATTGATACAGAGATAGTAGATGATTCTGGAATAGACAAGGAAAAAATTAACAAATATGATTTTGTCATTTTTGCTTCAAAACATAAATCAGAAAAAGAAGAAAAATCCCTTTCAATACACGCTCCAGGAAATTGGCTTCAAGCTGAACTGGGGGGCGAGTCAAGAAAAGTCTGTAAAACTTCTGCCCTATTCCAAAAACAAATGTTTGAAATTCTAAACAGGAATGTAGAAAAATATGAATTAGAAGATTATAACGTGACTTTAGAATGTACTCATCACGGTCCGTTAATCGACAAACCTTGTGTGTTCATAGAAATTGGTTCAACCGAAACAGAGTGGAACGATAGAAGAGCAGGTTTTGTCATAGCAAAAACAATCTCAGATATAATTAATGAATTCAAAGAAAACCCCTATAATGAAGTAGCAATTGGAATTGGCGGACCACATTATTGCCCAAACTTCAACAAACTTCAACTAGATTCAAATGTAGCACTTTCCCATATTATTCCAAAATATGTTCTCCCATTTAAAGAAGAAATGATTTTAGAAGCAATAAACAAAACAGAAGAAGAAGTTGACTTTGTAGTTTTGGATTGGAAGGGAATTGGAAACGAAGAGCAAAGAAAACCCCTATTGGAAATTTTAGACAAAAATTATATCAGATATAAAAGAATAAGCGAGATTGAGAAGTAATATAAAAATTTTGTACAAAAAATAGGAAAAGAGGTGGGAAAAACAAATAAAATGAAAACTAAATGTCCTTTACATAAAATAGAGATTTTGGAAAATAGAAAAATAATAAATTGTGATAAACTCAAATTTGCTTGGAAACAAGATTCAAAAGGATATTTTTTAGTAAAACTAAAAAATCAACAGATTTGTTGTGGATTTGTGAATCCAAGGCATAAAATGATAATGGAATTTAGAGCAAAAAACCCAGATAAAATAATTAAAGAAATTGCAAAAAGAAAACTCTGTAACTTAGAAAATATGGGTTACATAGCATCTGAATTAATGCTCGCGAAATATTGTTTAGAAAAAAATAAGAAATATGTTCAGCGTTAAAAAAAGAGGTTGAAGATTTTCAAACGCCCTGAGCAGGAACCTCGTAAGAGGTTCTTGTGCCCTCCTTGGGTATCGAACAAGTTCGATTCTAACGCCCTGAGCAGGAATCGAACCTGCGCACCCCGAAGGGTCCAGATTAGCAATCTGGTGCAATACCATTATGCGATCAGGGCATATGGAAATATAGAATATTTTGACAATTTAAAACTTTGTGTTTGTTAAAAATATAGCAACTCATCACTTTATAACTACGTCTCTTAGAGGTTTTTCTTGTTCTTCATAAAATTTTTTCAATGATGGTATAAAACGTCTTAATACTTCTTTATTAACCCCCCAATAGGTATCTGACCTTCCACTGAAAGTAAAAATTCCTTTAGCTAACCGATATCTTCCACCACCAACTAAACTTTCATTATCTTTGGGCTCCGACATTTTTGAAAAATCCTCTAATGCCTGAACAAGGTTTTTTCTTTCTCTTATGGGTTTCTTCCCGAGAAGACCCAATTCATAATATTTTTCATATTGTTGTATTCCGGTTTCAGGAGATTTTTGTTGAGCTTTTTCAAAAGCTTGAAGTATATCTGTATGTGTTTTAAAAATTTGTATGGATTGTGCAATTAAAACTAAAGAATTATCTTTAAGGTTTTCTACCACATACTTTCCACTAGCCCCTTCAATTGGAAGCACTATATGTTTTCTTTTTGCCATATTATCAAGAACCCTGTTTCTTATAGGGCATAATTTTGTAGATTTTTACTATTCTTAAACATTTCTATGTTCTCATTTCCTCATTAAGAAAACTTTAAAAGTCATCTGAGACACCAATTATTAGCGGGGTGGAGCAGTCTGGAGTGCTCGTCGGGCCCATAACCCGGAGGTCGCGTGGTTCAAATCCCGCCCCCGCTATTAATAATTAAATTCTGCCATTACCAAATCCTTAAAAACCAATTTTCTTTTCTAATGCAATGTTAATACTTGGAATTGATGATGCAGGGAGAGGTCCTGTAATTGGGCCAATGATTTTAGCCGGCTGTCTTATTGATGAAAAAATAGAAAGAAAATTTAAGACATTAGGGATAAAAGACAGCAAACAATTAACCCAAAAAAGAAGAGAATTTCTTGCAGAAAAAATAAAAGAAGATGCAGAAACTTTTGAAGTTTCTTTAGCGTTTCCCGAAGAAATTGATCAAACAAATTATGACGGAATTAATTTGAATGAATTAGAAGCTATAAAAACAGCAGAGATAATTAATAAAATAAATAAGGGATTTAAAAAAATAAAAGTGGTTGTGGATTGTCCATCTGTCAGTATAGAAAAATGGACGGACTTATTAAAAATAAAAATAAAAAATTTATCAAATTTAGAAATTTATTGTGAACACAAGGCAGATAAAAATCATGTCGCTGTTTCAGCAGCTTCAATTCTAGCAAAGTGCATAAGAGAAAAAGAAATGACAAAATTAAAAAAGATTTACGGCGAAAGCATTGGTTCTGGTTATCCCTCTGACCCTGCAACCTGCAAGTTTCTTGAAAAAAATCATAAAAAATATGAAGACAAAGGAATATTCAGAAAAACTTGGGCAACTTGGAAAAACATTGTTTCAAAAAGTAAGCAAAGAAAACTGGGAGAATTCTAAATGAGGTCTGTAGTAGCGATAGTTAATCATGAAGGAAATGTTCTTATAGGTAAAAAAATAATTAATCCTACGCATTTTTTAAGTGGAAAATGGCATGTTCCTGGAGGAGGAGTTAAAAACAAAGAGAGTGATGAAAAAGCATTAGCTAGGGAAATGCTAGAAGAAACAGGAATTGTAATTGATGTTAAAAGGTATATTGCTTCGCATAAAACTCCTACCTCTAGAAGAGAAGCAAGATGGTATGAATGTTTTTATGTTGATGGAATTTTAAAAGCAGGAGATGATTTACAAGATGCAAAATGGATTCCAAAAAGCAGAGTTTTAGGAGAATGTAGCAATCAAGCAACAGAACTTTGGCCAGAAGAAATAAAAAGTTATTTTAGTTATCATCCTAATCTTTAAAAATCTCCATTGTTTATTTCTCACATGACCCATATCAAAAAATTGGTGATACACGGTTTCAAGAGCTTTGTTAAAAAAACAGAAATTCCTTTCACACCAGGAATAAATGTTATTTTAGGACCAAACGGAAATGGAAAAAGTAATATCTCTGATGCATTGTGTTTTGTACTTGGTAGATTGAGCATAAAATCAATGCGAGCAGCCAAGGCAAAAAACCTGATTTTTTTAGGAACAAAAGCAGCAGCGCCAGCAAAAGAAGCAGCAGTAGAGATGGTATTTGATAATTCTGACAAAACTTTTTCCATAGAAAAAAATGAAATTTCAATAAAAAGAATAGTGAGGAGAAATGGTCAAAGTATCTATAAGATAGATGGAGAAACAAAAACTAGGCAGGAAGTTTTAGCATTATTAGCTCAAGCAGGAATAGATCCAAACGGATTCAATATTATTTTACAGGGCGAAATTCAAAATCTTGTGAGAATGCAATCAGAAGAAAGAAGGAAAATTATTGAAGAGGTTTCAGGAATTTCTATTTATGAAATAAGAAAAGAAAGGTCATTGAAAGAATTAGATAAAACAGAAGAGAAAATAAAAGAAGCCTTAGCAATACTAAGGGAGAGAACAAGTTATTTGAATAATCTTGAAAAAGAGAGGCAACAAGCATTGAGATATAAAAAACTTGAAAAAGACATTAAAAAATACAAGGCAAGCATAATTTATCACGATTTGATAAGAAAGAAAAAAGAAGAAGCCACAGTAAATGAAGAGATATCAAAGAAAGATGCTGAAATCGAAAAAATTAGAAAGATAAATCTGGGGATACAAACTTCTATTAAAAATGTAGAGTCTAAAATAACTTCTATAAATTCAACAATACAAAAATCCACTGGATTTGAACAGGAAAAACTTAATCAAGAGATAGCTAATCTTAGGGCAGAACTTGCAGGAACAAATGTGAGGATTGAAAATTATAACAATAAATTATCTGACATAGAAAAGCAAAAACAAGAACTTAAGCAAATACTTATTGAAAATGAATTAACCATGAAAGAACTTCAATCAGAATCTCCGAGTAAATCAAAGACAAACAAAGAAGTAGAAAACAAGAAGCAAGCACTTGAAAATCTTGAAGAGCAAAGAAAAAAGTTTTACACTATAAAATCAGAATTAAAATCTGTTAAGGAAAGAATCCAGGACAAAAATAATCTTTTACAAAATTATAACAATGAATCAGAATTTTTACTTAACCAGATAAAATCTTTTTCAAGAGATTTGTTTGATAGAAAAACAAACGAGGAAAAATTAAACACCTTAAGGATTTCTCTAGAAGAAAAAAAGGAATTTTTAATTGATTTAAATAAAAAAGAAATAAAATTAGAAAAAATTTCCGGAACAAATGAATATGAAGTAGATAAACAAAACAAACTTATAGAAAAAATATCTAAAATGGATGTTTGTCCAATTTGTAAAAGTAAAATAACTTCAGAACATGTTGAATCAATTCATAAGGAAACATTTCCCAAAATAGAAACCTTAAAACAAGAGATAGCAGATTCTGATAGAAAACTAAGTGAATTGTATTCTCAGAGAGATATAATTAAACAACAAATAGAACAAATAACTTCAGAAGTTTCAAAAAGAGAATTAGATTTAATCAATATTTCAAATATAGAAGAAAAGAAAAATCAAATCAAGGTTCTTCAGGAGAAAATAGATATATTAAAAGGAGAATTAAATGAATTATCAAAAAGAAAAAATAATCTTGGGATACATTTTGAAGAGAATTCAAATATAGAACAAAAATATGAAACAGCTCGTATAGAAGTTCAGGAAATTTCTCTAAGAACAAAAGAAAATATTACTTCTGAAATTTCTTTCAAGCAAAGAGAATTAGATCGTTCAAAGATTTCTTTGAAACAATTAAATCGGGAAGAAGGAGATTTGAATCAAGAACTTAGTTTATTAAAAAAGGAGATGGAAGAAAAAGAAGAATCTCTTGAAAAAAAGAAAGAGCAAGAACAAGAGTTAATTAAAAAATTCAAGAAATTAATTTCAGAAAGAGATGGTCTGCAAAAAAAGATTCAGGAGAATGAATTGACTCTTTCTTCAAATAAAAATTCAATTTATAATATTGAACAACAAATGAACAACTTAAAAATAGGAAGAGCAAGAGTTAATGCAGAAGTGGAAAATCTCGAAACAGAAATGCTTGGCTTCCCAAATATTGAAATAATGAAAGCTGGTAAAGATGTACTTTTACAAAAGCTGAATAAATCTCAAGAAATAATGTCACGAATAGGTTCTGTAAACATGCGCTCTCTAGAAGTCTACGACCATGTAAAAAAAGAATATGATTTGATTAAAGAAAAAACAGAAATTATCGGAAAAGAAAAAGAGGGCATATTAAAAATAATTCATGAAATTGATATAAAAAAGAAAAAGACATTTATCAAAACATTAACCTCTCTTAATGAAAATTTCTCGCGTATTTTTTCCCAGTTAAGTGAAAAAGGACAGGTTTATCTTGAAATGGATGATAAAAGAGATCCTTTTGCTGGAGGAATTAATATAACTGTTAAAACAGGCCACGGAAAATATTTCGATGTCAAATCACTTTCAGGAGGAGAACAAACTCTTGTTGCTTTGTCACTAATTTTCGCAATCCAAGAATTAAACCCCTATTATTTTTATGTCCTTGATGAAATTGACGCAGCTTTGGACAAGCGAAACTCAGAACGTCTCGCAAATCTCCTAAAGAAATACATGCAAAAAGGACAATATCTTATAATTTCACACAACGACCAGGTCATCTCAAACGCTACAAATCTCTATGGTGTCAGCATGCATGATGGTATTAGTAAGATAGTTAGTCTAAAGGTTTAGAATTAATCGACACAATACTCTTCCAAATTTTCTATCCCAGTTCCAACAATCGTTTTCCCCCTTACTAAAGAATCCGAATAATACTCTTTGAGTAAATCATAAGCATGACTAGCCGACCGTACCGATATTTTTGGATTTATTAAAGGATTTGTTGAAGATTGAGGTTTGTCACAATCCATTATTGTTAAATCCTGTTCCCACATTGCAGAACCTTCTCGAAAAGTCAAAGAAGCATCCAAGAAGTTATGTGTTTCAGTTGCTCTATCATCAAGTAATCTTTGAGTTCTAGAGACAAATCTAAGTTTATACTCTGTATCTATTGCTTCAAACATTTCTCGAGATCCTATCATCATATGATTTCAGAATGATGATATTTAAACCTTTTTAATAACCATATCAATCTGCGAAGCAGGTAATTATTTCATCTTCAATTTAGTTATCACTACCTTTTAAAAAAAATAATAAAAAAATAAAAAAAATAAAAAATAAATTTAGTAGTAGCTTTCGCCAAACTCTTCAGTTTTTTGGGGTTTCTTTGTTATTAAAACAATCAACACAACTAACAATACAAGGAAGATTATTCCTAATATAACTGTCAATAAGACAATTGGACTTGTTAGTTCTCCTTCATCAACGCCAGCGAAATTAACTGTTCCGACAAGTTCATCTCCAGAAAAGACAAAAACATCAAAGTTATATTCTCCGCTTGCTTCAGTCTTTATTGGAACTACCTTGCTTGATCCTGCTTGAACAACAACGATTACTTCTTCTGCTGGATAAACTATTCTGTAAACTTTCAATTGGTTACTTGGATTAAGAACCAATAAATTACTTCCAGATTTTATTCCAACTTCAGGGAAACCGTTTTGCACAGCAATTTGTCTTTCAACAATATCACTTAAGCCGTCATTACCAACAACTTCTACTTCAAGAGTGTAGATACCAGCTGAAACATCATAAGGAACTTCTAAGTAGATTCTTCCACTCATAGTATCCTCATCATCTTCGCCAGAAACTTCCTTTGCTATTAAATCTCCAAAGTAAACTGTTTTTGATATACCTAATTCAGAAATTCTAGCAGTTACATAAAGATCTTCTAAGTCATTATAACCAATATTCTTCAAAACAATATCTACTGGAGAAATTTGTCCAGCTTCAACTGAGTTGCTTACAATTATTGACATAATGTCTGCACTATATGAAGGTCTTTGAGCTGTTAAAACAACATTTGGTAATTCAGTCTTGTCATATCCATTCCAAATCTTAATGTCAAGAGTTATGTCATCACTAAGTTCATCACTAAGCTCATAAGGAACAGTAAGAGTCAATGTCTTAACATATCTTTTTTCGTTTTTAACGTCAAAAGAAGTAGTTACAGCATCAACGCTTTCCTTGTCCGCTTCAAGATCTGCTTTGATTCTTACATTAGATGCATCAACATCAGATGTAAATGAAATCTTCACAGAAATTGTTTCACCAGCGATAACACCTAAGTTATAACCTGGAAGTCCAGCATTCTGAACTTCAATACCATTGATTTCAACAAGTACGTCATCAGTTATTTCAGCAGCACTAACAGTAGCTACCAAAAATAAAAGAGTTGCGATTGCTAAAAAAGAAACTAAAGTTTTTTTAGTATTCATTTTTTTTCCATTTTGTATTTAATTGCAGAAACACTTAGTTTTCTGTAGTTTTTACACATAAAATTTATTTATAAACTTTATGGTGACAACATACATTACCTATTTGATAGTACTAAATGTAAGTAACATGCAGTGAATCTTTGCACTACAAGTCATTATTGTTTAAAATTTAGCTAACAAGTCAGGAGAATAGATTAGCATAAGTTCCTAATAAATCTTTTTCAGAGCCCATTATTTCCTTAGCCCATTCTTGGTAATCTGTTTTTAATTTTTCAACAAGATTAGTGTGAGATTTACGAGTTTTAGGATTTATAAAACTAAATTCTTTTATTTTATCATAATCCATAACATGAGATAATAAACATCCTTTTACTTCCTTATACACTTCAGTAAATTGATTAAGATTTATATCCAATAGTTTAAACATGTCAAGACAATATTCCCAAGAAAAATATTCCCTTTCAATATTCTTTCTTGCGCACTTCAATTCTTCAACAAATCCTTTTGCACGAAAAAGGTCATCTTTTAATTCAGTATAATGACTCATAATATTTTCTATTCGAGAATGATGAAAATAATAAAGATGTCCCACCTCATGAAATACAGAAGCTAAATCTCCTAGAGATTCTATCTTTTCAAGAAATATACATTTATTTAGATAATCTGCTTCTGATTTTTCAGCGTCATACCAAAATCTCCAACCTTTCGGCAATTCAAGATTAAATTTTTCATGAACTTTAAAATCTTTAATCGTAGAACCATCTGTTTTAATTTTTACTTTTCCAAAATTAGGAATTTCAATTTTATGATTAGCCATCAAGAATCATGTATCTTACTTTTTATAAATATTTATATAATAAAAAATAAAAAACACCCAGGGATTTCTCCCCAGGATTTTTGAAATATTAGAAACTTAACAATTCAAGATTTGTATCAGTTGTCGCGAAATTCTTCGCAACAATAACCTTGCACTGAGCGTCTTCTGCAGCCTGAATTGTTGAACTTGTAACAGTACCATCAATTACAATAATTAAAGGCATTTCCTTGATTCTTCTCAAAATGCTATTCAAGCTCTTCACAGAAACTTTCTTAATTTCCTCTAAAAATTCATCCAAAAGAATTGCTTTCTCAGTTCCTTCATTTTCCTCTGAAATTTCCTTAAGCTTTTTCTTATCTTCTTCACTTAATTCAAAAGTTTTAGAAGGTTTTTCTTCTTTTGATTCGCTTTTTGAATAACCTGCAACAGAAATTTTCTTTCTCAAAGCCATTAAAATTTCTTTTCCAGTAAGCTCTTCAACTTCTTTTCCGTCAGGAGCAACTGCTGTATAAGCAACATTAGTGTTGTCTTTAACATTCTGAACAATCAACTTTCCTCCACGATCTCCATCAACAAATAAGGTAATTTCTTTTTTCTCACCCAATTCCCTTATTTCATCAGGAAGTTTTGTCCCGTTCATTGCAATTACATTCTTAACGCCGTTTCTGATTAAATTCAATACATCTGCTCTTCCTTCAACAACAACGATTTCATTTCCAGATAAATCTCCACAAGGAAGTTTAGATTTTCCGTAATCTGTCAAATCATTCATTCTTGAAGAACCTTTAATCTCATCTGAAATTTCTCTTGAATTTGTAGAACCTGAAATTTCTTGCATTAATTTCTTAGCCCGCTCAAGGATATAATCTCTCTTGCTTCCTCTGACGTCCTCAATTCTTTCAACTTCAATTTGAGAATCGCAAGGACCTATTCTTTCAATAGTTTCTATAGCAGCTCCAATTAGAGTTGTCTCTGATTGGTCCAATGCAGTAGGAATCTTGATAACACCAGTAGTTCTCTTACCTTCTCTTTGCAAATCTACTTCGATTCTTCCAATCTTTCCTTCTTTTTGCAAATCTCGCATTTCAAGGTCACTTCCTAACAAACCTTCTGTTTGCCCGAATAGAGCTCCGATTACGTCAGGTTTTTCTAGCGCACCTTCAGCCATAAAAATAGCATGTATCATATACTTGATTGATGCTGGACTTATTTTTGCCATGTTTTTTTCTCCGTATTTATTTAATTTTATAAAATCTTATGATTTCATATAGAAAAATATCTCATACTTCTTTCTCTCATTACTTCAATGAAAATAAACTGAATGTGAATGTGATAATAATATCAACGTGATATTTCCCTAATACAATTTAGTGGGGAAATTGGTTTTTAAAAGTTTGGTTTGTCCCTTGTCAGTTTTGATGCTTCTACAAGCATTGGGATAAACCAATATACTGTTCCTAATGCAAATCCCAATACTGCCAAATTAATTATCCCTGTACTTGCTCCTACAATTGCCCCCACACCTACTCCCGCGATGCCATCTATGATTACAGAACTTACCACCCCTTTTGTTTTATAACCATAAAGCTCTTTTTCTCTTTCTGGAATAAATAGATTAAATTTAATTCCTTCCATTAAAAAATTACCAAAACCCTCCTTCTTAACATCCACACGCGCTTCAACAACCTTAGAACTCAAATCTTTTCTTTTAACTTTTTTAAGATTAGATTGTCTTTCATCTAATTTAGAAAGGTCTTTCAATAATGTTCTATGGCCTCTGTCAGTTAAACCATCAATGGGATAATGATCATAACCACGCTTAGATAATACAAATTCTAATTGTTCATCTGAATATTTACCTTCAATTCCTTCTTGAACATCTTCTAAAAAATATCTTGAAATGTCTTTCATTTAGAAATTTTATCTTAGTTGTTTTTAAATCTTCCCAATCAAAAAAATGCCAATTCAATTTCTTTAGAATATATCTTTTCAAGAGGCTTTTTTAATCCCCTCATTGTTTTAAGATTAATATTTTTATCAAATGCAACAAAATTATCTCCCGATTTTTCTAATTTTCCACAAATTCCCCAAACATTAACTCTGTATAATGAACTTTTTTCATCATAATATTCTATAACTCTTAGGTCTTTCCCATCTATTAATTGATTACAATATAATATTTTTTCGCCGTTCTCTTTCACTTCTCTAAAATTCTTTGGAATAAAAATCGGGTTCATAAAGAAATCTTATCTTTGTTATTTTTAAAACTTTCCCAATCATTCTTCTAACACATATCCCTTACTAGCACGTATAAGATGATAAACAATTCTCAATCTTCCTACCCCTTCCTCAAAATGATGCAGATAGTTATCTATAACTTCCAGAGGCCTACGAGTAACAAAAACTTCTTTTAACATTTTTTCAAATAGTCCTGGATATTTATTTCTCATTTTAAATGATTAAAAATTAGTAGTTTAGAGAACCTTACTCTTTAGTCTTCACAATTTCAATACACATTCCTGCAGCCACAGTTTGACCTGCGTCTCTTATTGCAAATCTTGACATAAATGGATTGTCTTTTTGTGTTTCTAAACATAAATTTCCTTGAGGTTTAAGTCTAACCTTAGCAACATCTCCGTTCTTCAAAAAGTCTGGGTTTTCCTTGATAACTTCTCCACTCTTTGGATCAATTTGAGCAATAAGTTCAACAAATTGACAAGGAACTTGAGCAGTATGAACATGAAATACAGGTGTATAACCTTTAGCTAAAACAGTTGGGTGGTTAATTACTGCAATTTGAGCAATGAATTCTTCAACAACAGGAATAGGATTTGCAGCTTCACAAATAACATCTCCTCTTGCTATATCTTTCTTTCCAACTCCTCTAACATTTATTCCAACATTATCTCCAGCATCTGCTTGAGGGATTGTTTCATGATGCATTTCTATAGTCTTAACTTCCCCATCAATACCTTTTCCAGTTCTTCCAGGAAGAACTTTAACTTTTTGTCCAACTTTCATTATACCTGTTTCAATCTTTCCTACAGGAACAGTACCGATACCAGTAATTTCATAAACATCCTGGCAAGGCATTCTCATTGGTAGATTTGTTGGTAATTCTGGTTGAGGAAATTTATCAAATTGTTCCAAGATTGTTGGCCCTTTATACCAAGCCATGTTTTCAGATTTTTTAGCAACATTATCTCCCTTTAATCCACTAACTGCTAAAAAAGCTGTATTCTCAGCTTTTATACCTACTTGGCTCAATAATTTAGAAACATCGTCTTTAACTTTATTGAATGTTTCTTCTTTATATTCAACTTCATCCATTTTGTTAATAGCTACTACAATATTTTGAACACCCATTGTTCTCAATAACCATAAGTGCTCTGTTGTTTGTGGTTGAACACCAGATTTAGCAGCAATAACTAAGAATGCAGCGTCAGCTTGTGAAGCACCAGTAATCATGTTCTTAACAAAGTCTCTGTGACCTGGAGCGTCAATGATTGTGATTTGGAATTTATCAGTTAAAATCTTCTTATAAGCCAAGTCAATTGTAACTCCTCTTTCTCTTTCTTCTTTAATTTTATCCATAACATAAGCGAATTCAAAACCAACCTTACCATGCTTTTCAGCTTCTTCTCTAAGTTTCTTCATTTCTTGTTCTGAAACAGCTCCGCTATCAAAAAGTAATCTACCTACACAAGTTGACTTTCCAGCGTCAACGTGCCCTACGAACACAACGTTCATGTTTGGTTTTTCTTTTGCCATGTTAAATCATTCCACCCCGAGGTTCATAATTAAAATAAGCACCAACTTTTCCTAATTTAATTGTTTCATTTCTAAGCTCTTTTAATTCTTGCTCAGAAATAGGCTTTACATCAGATAAGAGCTGAGCTACTGTAGTCATTCCTTCCAATTTAATTTGTTTTCTTTCATCCATTGTTTGTATAAATTTTCGTAAGAAAATTTGATATAATTTAATGATAATTTAGATTTATAAACCTTTTGTTGGGACCAACACAGTCCGAAAAGTTTGAAGTAAACGGAAAGTGTCCGAATAAGATTATATAATTTACGTCTGAATATTTATAAATAAAAGAACATTGTATTTTTTATGGGAAAAAAGGTTAAAATTGGTTCAGAATTCGTGTCTATTTGTTATCCAAAATCTAAACCTTGGATGAGGGAAATTTATTTTGGTGAAAGAGATGGAACAGGACAACATGGACATATCTCTGCAAGTGGAGCAATTGTTGTTGGGGAGGTTATTTCTGCTGAAACATGGTATGCAAGAACTCCTGAAGGAGTTGAGTTAGTTAAGAATGGAAGTGAACTTACTATGAATACTTCCCGATTATTGTCAGATTGTATACCAAACATTTTAACAGGATTTCAACATCCTGAGAAACCCCTTTTTTGGAACGTAGGTAGTTTAGATTCTTCCTTTTCATTGCAGAAAAAACTCCTTCAACAATAACCCTAAATCTATAAGTTTCATGCCAAATTTCTTTTTGTTCTTTCCAAAGTTTGACACTTTCTCTCCATAGATTACTCCCCGCATTTTTTCCAGTAACATTTTTCCTAAGATCAATAAACACATTTGAAATTCCAAGTTCTTGACATAAGGCATAGTTCTCCTTACTCATATAACCAGAATCTGCAAGTACTGTTTTTATTTCAAATCCATTCTTTAAAGGAATTTTGACAAGTTCTTTAAACAAAGGGCAATCATGTCTTTTTCCTTCTGTGGTTTTAGCACAACAAATTATTTTGCTATTCTTTAAACAAGATATATGTAGCTTTCTTGTTTGATTAAAATTCACATTTTTTTTATCATGCACTTTCTTAAATCCTCCAGAATACATTCTTAATCCAAACCAAGTTGAATCAAACATCATTGTATTTTCATTTTCTCTAAAGAATAAAGATGAAACTTGAATGAGCTTTTCAAGAATTAATTTAGTATTTTCATTATTTGCATAATCATTTAATGTGCTTCTTGAAGGAATATATTTTATTAATTCTTGTTCATGCATCCATTTTAAATCAGATTCAGCTCTTCTGTAAGACATTCCATGATAGGACATAATACAAAAGGATTTTATTATATCCTTGAAATCTGCTCTTGGTCTTCCCATAACCTGTAATTGCTCTAAATTGAGTGGTTCTATGAAGTCACATAGATTCTGAATTAACTTCTCCTTTTCCTGCTCTAATGATTTGGGGTTTGGTTTTAGCTTTACTACCAATCTAAACTTTTCAGCCTTTAGGTTTTTATCATAACTCATCAACGTCTCTTGTGTTTCTTCCATCTTAATTTCCTTATGAGAATTAAGGGGGCTGTCCCATAACCAGTCCCCGAAGCATCCCATAAATGCTCTTTTACTTTGTTTCTTTAATGAAACATCGTAATATTATATATACTATATGCTTATATACTTTACTATTGTATAAACGTAACATTACAAGTAGGTATATTTAAATAGTAGTAATGTTATAATATATTATGGAAAAAGAGGACTTTGTAGATACAATTCATAGAGAGGTAAAGGTTCAGTGTAGTAAACCCAAAGAGGCTAAAGAGGGTCAAAGAAGAACCCCCCAGTATTTTATTCAAATTCCAAAAGAGGTTGTTCTTGAACTTGGAATTGAAAAAGGAGATAAAGTTATAATTGATGTTCCTTTAAAAAATAAATCCCAATACTCAATTAAATTTTCCAAGAAGATAAAATGACTAAATTTTATAAAAAACCAAATCCCCTAAAAAAAGCTGATCAGATTGGAATAGCTGTCGCAAAGACTCTTAACAAAATAGACAAAACAGTAACTCCCTCTGAAATTGCAGGTTATTTAGGGATTCATCCAAATACTGCTAAAAACAGAATAGAAAAACTTGAGAAAGAAGGATATGTTAAGTGCAAAAAAGATGGAAACAGATGGTATTGTAAAAGGATCAAGAAAATCAAGGTTAATGAAATGTAAGCTATTTTTCTTCCCGTTCATACTTTTCCTTAATCGCCTGATTAATCCATTTTGATCCTTGATTAACTCTTTTTAATTTTTTTATAAAGTCAAGAATTTCTTTTGAAAGGTCGGCTCTAATAGTAAGATTCGGTCTTCTTTCATAATACTCCTTGGATATAATTCCTTTTTTCTTTACCATTCTTGATACACAAATGGAACTCACATTTTATTTAAGTATATTGTTATTGTGTATCTTATGAGTATCAAACTTAAACTACAAATAGTAAGAGAAGGAACAGAGTATGAATCTTATAGATTGACAATCCCAAGAGCAGTAATTCAGGCACATGATTTAAGAGAGAAGGATTTCAAATTGGAGATTAAGGGTAATAAAATTATTCTTACGCCTATTGAAAAAGATTAGTTTTATAAATATTTTAAATCTCACAAAAATATTTAAATCATACTTTCATATTATTTACAAAAGTTTATAAATAAGAAGTGGGGTGATAATTTTATAATGGTAAAAGAAGAAAAAAAGCTTGAAAAGGATTCTGGAAAAACTGAAGATGAAAGAGATGAAGAATTAGATATAGCAAATGCCGTTAATAAAGCTCAAGATATTTTAAGAAAAATTATTGGTAATTTATCTGCACACCAATTCAAATTGGAACAAGTTAAAGAGAATGGCTCAAGTACAAGATATATTGTAATTAGTAGCGTGGTTCCAGATTTGGGGCAAGAGAGAGATTATTATTTTATAAAAATTGATGTGGAAACAGGAAATTTTGTTCCTCCAATGGGTAAGGGAAAATTAGTAGACGGAAAATTTATGTTTGAGAAGATGGAAATTCAACCCGAGTGGGAAGAATAAAATGGAAAGTAATCTGAGCTGGTTTAGATCTCATGAACATATTACTAATGGTTACAAAGGTTTTGAAAGATTCTATCCAATTCTTAAAAGAGGAATTTTTCTTGACACTGCACCATTATTTATTTTAATTTGTGGTCATTATGATAAATTAAATAATACAAAAATTATAGAAAAGTTTAGTGCTAATACTAAACATGATCCCCAATATAAATTGTATGATTATTCTTATCTTTTGGCTTTTCTAAATTCAATAGATAAATCAAAAGTCCCTCTTTATATAACCCCCCATGTTTTTACTGAATTCATTAAACACTTAACAGAAATAGTAAAAAACCCAAAACAATTCAATGATATATTAAATACTTCTTTCAAATCAAAAAGTTATTTAAAAGATAGTCTTCATGAAAGTTTTTGTGAAGGTTTCCTATCTGAAGAAGATTTTTTAAATAAAACTTTGGAGGTGGGCGATATTTCTATAATTTTGTGTGCAAAAAAAGGAAGAAAAGAAAAGGGTGCAATAACAATATTAACAGATGATTGTCCTTTTGCACTTGTTTCCTGTAATAAACATAATTTTATAACAATTTATTATTCAGAAATTAGAACTGCTACATTTCAATTAGGAAAAAATAAAATTCCTCCAGACTATTTACTGGAATAATGTATAGAAAAGAAGATTATCAGAATTCTACTTCTTTTAGCCAATCATTAATTTTCTGAGGCAAATTTGATGAAGCCCAAGGAAGTATCACCCTTATTATGAGCAAATTATCATCGCTATCCAAAAAAGGTTTTAGTTCATCTCTTAAATCTGAAGCACTTTTTGAACTTTTTATAAACCAAACAGATCCTTGTGCATGTGCATAATAATTATATGATTTAATTTTTTCTATAACTTTTGTATAATCTCTATCTTTCACCAAATCATAACAAACACAATATACTGTCATGAAATATATAAGTAAAGATTGTTTATAATTTTAACGCTAATGTAAAACAACATTTAAATATTAGTCATACTTTCATACCTTAATGAAAATAAAAACTGTGGTAATGAGTAATGGAAGAGAATATAATCTTGTCTGGGATGAGTCTTCAAATATCAGCCATGATTTAGAGGGGAGTTTTAAAATGATTGATGTTAATAAGGGGTGGGTTGAATTAAATCCAAACTTTGTTAGTGAAATAATTCCTTCTGAAAATCTAAAGAGTACCACCAAACTCTCAGGTAAAGCAAGAAAAGAGATAAGTGAGCATTATGGTCAAGAAGTAATAACAGAAGAAGAACAATCTCCAGCTTGGTAATATAATAATGGATAAAATAATTAATTTTGCAGTTAATCTCATGGAAAGAGAAAATATGTATTATGAAGACCCAAATTTACTCCCTTCTCAAAATCCAACAATAAATCCAGGTCAAAATCCAGACATAAATACATCCCAAAATCCAAAAATTAATTCTACTCAGAACCCAAAAATACATTGGTCTCAAAATCCCCATTGGAAACAAAATCAATGGGAATTATTCAAAGAAACTATTTTGTGGGAATATTTAAATGATTCTCAAAAAGAGAAGTGCAAACGATTTTTACAATCCTTATAAAAAATCCAAAATGGTAGAACAAGAAGAATATGAAAAAATAATAGATCAATCTAAAACTGGATTTGAAAAGATTACAGATAAGGGACTTGTAAATTTTCATAGTTCTGACGTAAGAGATGGAGATAGAGTGGTGGCTGAAAGTAATCGAAGATTAAAGAAAGCGATAAATACATTTAATGAAAATTCTTCTAAACAAACAAAATGGATCATTAGATTAACAATTGCTATGTTATTAGTTGGACTTGCACAAATAGGATTATTTTTTTATTCACTTTTTACTCAGGCTTAATTTGATAGGATTTTTTTCTGTAGATACTTCTCGGACAGAAAGAAAACTATTCGGATACATTAAGACTTATCGGACTGTGTTGTTGGGACCTTGTGGATTTAGTCGCGTCTGTGTAAAAAGTATAAAACTAAACTTCTCTTATAATTGCTTTAACTTCCCAAACCAGTTCATTGTATTTTTCTTTTTTTAACATCCCATAATCTTTATCTTTTTGAAGCTCTTCTCGTGGGATTCTACATACTTTGTTACATAAAGCAAGAGTAAGTCTATTTGGATTGAATTGGTTTTGGGATTTTGAAAAAGAAGTAACATCATCTGAATTTATTGTTACTCCACCATTTCTAATTTCTTGAGAAGGTGTAGAGGTAAAAGGTAATGCTGTAATAAAATCTTGGTCATTTTTGTCTGATATTATTATAAACCAATGTTTAGGGGATTTAGATATATCTTGGTGAGAATTATGACAACGAAATTTACAAGAATTTTTCCTTCCTTCTGTATCCATATTGCATGACCAAATACTTTTCTTAGGTGGGATATAAACCATTTTATGCTTCAATGAAATCTCTTTGGACTTCTGATTCTGAATTATCTTCATCTTCTATAATAGAAATATCGGAACCAGTATTAATTGCATCTTCAATTGCAATAAATGTGGAAGTATTAGGATATTCTCCAATCTTTTCACTGAATTCTTTTGCCAACTTACATGAATCTTTTTCTTCTGAAAGCTCTTTAATGTCAAATATTTTTTTAATTTCTACCATTTTATAATTCCACATTCAATTAATTCCTTGAGTAATTTTTCTATTTCTCCCTTTCTATCATTGAACTTTGGGCTTTTCTCCTCAACTAAAGAAATTATCTTTTCATTATTTTCATCAGGATACAATTTATGGAATAGATGAAGAGAAGCAATAATTTCCATAGAATCTGCATCATCTTTTTTATCATTTAGAAAGTTTAATAATTGCTCAAATTTATTTTCCAATTCTGGATTTTCAAATTTTAGTAATTGGCATTCATTAAAAGTAGGCATATCAAATCCATCTCTTGATAACATAGTAGAATATGGTCCATTAAGATGCAATCTAAAATTGTAACCTAAGTTTAAACTAGATGCTTTCATCAAATAAACAAGTTTTTGTAATTTCAATCTATAATCAAAGTAAGCCATATCAAAATTAGGATAAGCCTTTTTCACTAATCCAGCAAGTTGTATGGGATTCATGATAAATATAACATTTAACCTCTTTTATAAATATTATAGTGATTTTAGATATATAAACCTAACTTATCATATCCCCATCACATAAATTTATTTTTATTTCAGTCTCGGAAGAACAGAAAATTTAATTCTATTAACTACTTGTTCTGATAATTTCCCTTGAAGTTCTTCACTCACAATTTTAAATATGCCCGCGCCCATCTTTCCCTCCCCACTTTGTTCTAAAATAACAGCCAAATCAAATTTAATTTTTTTATCATCTCCTCCTTCATAAGTAGAAAAACTATGTGTTTCACTCTCTTTAGTTGATTCTTCAACTGCTTCGGTTACATCCTTCAATATTGTCTTAACGAATTCTTTAACTTCCATCTTATTGGTTTTCGGCAAGGCCTTTTCTTGACCTTATCTTCCTAACAACTTCTTCTTGCAAACTTGTAGGAACTCTTTCAAACAACTGATCTGCCAACGAACTTACTCCTCTTCCCTCAGTTGCACTCCTTAAATCATTGCTCCATCCAATCATCTCAGCAACAGGAATTTTCGCTCGAACCTCTGAACTTCCAGATTCTTGTTTAACTTCAAGTAACTGTCCTCGCTTTCCTCCAACTAACTTTGTAACAGAACTCATAAATGTATCTGGAGATTCAATAACATGAATTTGCAATGGTTCTAAAAGTGATGGACTAGCTTTTTGCATAGCTCCAGTAACTGCTTCTCTCACAGCAGGATAAACCTGGGCAGGACCACGATGAATTGCATCTTCGTGAAGCTTAATATCCATTAAAGAAACCTTCATTTTTGTGCATGGTTCTCTAGCCAAAGGACCAGAATCAATTACCATTTCAAAAGCATCTAATATCATTTCAATAACCTCTGTCATATGAACTTCCCCACGAGTTTCATCCAAGAAAACATTTCCCTGATAAATATCTCGAATATTCCTGATTTCATCACCACCCCATTCCAACTCAGAAAATCTTTTAGCAATTTCTTCATTTTTCTTTTTGATTCTCATTTCAGGGATATTTCCTTCCTTAATTGCATTGTAAACATCATCTTCCAAAGGTTCAACTTTGATGAAAAAACTATTGTGCTTATTTGGCGAACGCCCTTCTACAACACTCGATTCTTTGTTAACAGTTTCCCGATAAACAATAATCGGAGCAGAAGTATTCACATCCAATTCTTTTTCGGTTTTAATTCTGTTCTCTATAATTTCCAAATGCAACTCGCCCATTCCTGAAATCAAACTTTCCCCTGTCTGTTCATTAATCTCAACTTTTATAGAAGGATCTTCTTTACCAATTTGTTTTAAAACTTCTACAAGCTTAGGTAAATCTGCAGCTTTTTTAGTCTCAATTGATTTTGTCACAACAGGATCAAAAAGATGTTTAATCGCTTCAAAAGGTTCTATCGGATTTTTACTTACAGTCTCTCCTGTAAATACATCTTTCAAACCAACAACTCCAATAATATTTCCTGCAGAAACTTCGTCAACAATTATTCTCTGTGCCCCCTTGTAAACAGAAACTTGCTGAACCCGAACAGCCTTTTTTGAAAGATTCATATAAACTTCATCACCTTGTTTCAAACTTCCAGAGAACAATCTTCCACCCGCAACTTCTCCTGCATGTTTATCAATAACAATTTTAATTGGAACAAATGCAACTTCTCCTTTTGGATTACATGATGTCAAATCTTTTCCCAAGTCTGAATCTATCTCTCCATGCCAAATTTTAGGGATTCTATATTTTTGAGCATCAACAGGATTAGGATGATGTTTAACACTCATGGCCAAAACAACTTCATGCAAAGGAGCTTTTTTTGCAAGTTCTTTATAATTATCATTTTGATAAGCATCAATAACATCTTTGAAAGTTAATCCGTGTTCTTTCATGTACGGAAAACTCAAAGCCCAATTATGAAAAGCACTTCCGAACGCAACAGTTCCTTCTCCAACACCAACCTTCCATTTTTCTTTGTATCCTTCTGGAGCAATGTTTTCAATAAGTTCATTAACATGATTAATTATCTTCACAAACTTTTTTTCCATTTCTTCAGGAGTCAACTTAACTTCCTTAATTAATCTGTCAACTTTGTTTATGAAAAGAACAGGTTTAACTAATTCTTTCAAAGCCTGTCTCACAACTGTCTCTGTTTGAGGCATAACACCTTCAACAGCACAAGTAAGAATAACACATCCATCAACTGCTCTCATAGCTCTTGTAACATCTCCTCCAAAATCTACATGTCCAGGAGTATCGATTAAATTAATCAAATAATCTTCTCCACCAACATTATGAATCATTGAAACAGAAGCAGAATCAATTGTAATTCCCCGAGTCGCCTCATCTTCATGAAAATCCAATGCTCTTTGTTTTCCTGCAATTTCCTCAGAAAGCATACCTGCTCCAGCCAAAAGATTATCAGAGAAAGTAGTTTTACCATGATCAATATGCGCAGCAATCGCTATATTTCGAATGTGGTCTTGCTGCTTCATTAATTTAGCTATGTCTTTTTCTGCCATGTTTGATTATTCCAACAATAAGAATATCTAAAGATAATGAAATTGATTTTTAAATGTTTTCGTAAGAAGAAACTATCGCGCACTATCTGCTTATCAGTTTCCTTTCTACATCCTTGCTAACATCAATTCTTTTCAAATAAGATTCCCTAGAGTTAATAGGCTTCCCTCCGCTTATCCAAAGATTCTTTTCATCAAACACATAAGGTTTCCTTGCCAAATAGTGTTGTAAATGATCATAAGCCTCTCCAATATTAATTCTAAATAGACCACCCTTTTCTTTGCTAATAATCCTATCATCTAGAAGACCGAACCATTCATCTTTTTCTTCATTACTATCAAGAATCGCAAAAATATCTAATGGGATACTTTCTTCTTCACTATGACTTTTAATACGCCACAGATGATAGTCAAGACTCTCTTTATATTTTTCATGATTCTCTTTTTTCGCCCTTTTTTTACAATCTTTTAAACCTAACTCTGCATCAATTCTCCTAAAATCAGAAATTTCTTTAATATCATCAATTTGTAATGCAAAAAATTCCTTCTCAAGAAAACCCGGATGATCTGTATGTCTCTCTGGTATACTCAATAATGTATGAGAATAAATTTTGCCATCTGGATGCAGTTTCAGGATTCCCCCATAATCCCCATCGTTATCGCTTCCAAGGATGTATATTCCAATTTCAATTCCGCCTTCAGGAATGTTCAATGAAGAAGACTCCCCCCTTTTCTGAAATTCCGAAATAATCTTCTTAACAGCTTCTTTCTTGATATCTGTTCCAGAATGAATTAAAGAACGCATCATCTTTTCTTCGTCTGTTCCATAATAAAATGATTCCCATTCACTATCTTTGTTTATTCTCTGCATTATTTCGCCAGCTTGTAATATAATATCAGTTAATTCCGGCACATCTGTTTTCAATATATCATAAAAAGATAAGAAATCTTCAGGAAATATTTTCAAAGTATCTGTAAGAGTTCTCTTGCCTTCATTCGCAACATCTGGACTTCGAAACCCTGCAAGCATAAAATCATGATAAGCATCCAGATGGTCTTTAAATAATGCTTGGAGATTCTGTCCCTTCGTTGTCCTCCATTCAACCCCTTTTTCTCCTAAAATAAACGAAACTTCTTGGATGTCAACTGATTTTTCCAATGAATTCATTTGCTCATTCTGACCAAATAAAGATCTAATTAAGCCCATGTCCATCCCTTTTTGTTGAAATTTCATTCCACCGACCTTAAGTCCTTTTAGGCTTTTCCTCGGTTCTACATTATAAAGAGAACATATTTGCCGTGCAAGAAAAGAGAGGGTTTGTTGCATATCTCTTTTTTGTATACATTCCACACTTCTTGCTCCATTTTCTATAATTTCGTTCATAACAACACATCGATTCAATTCATCGAAAAGGGGATTATCTAAAGTTGTTAAATCTGGAGTAAATAATTTCTCTAGCTTCGTTTCAGTAAGATGAATCAAATCTTTCGTATCATAACTAATTAAGTCATTCATTTTGTGACTTAAAAAGTCTACTATTTAAATTTAATTGTGATTAAATATCAAAAACTATCGCGCACTATCCCTCTTTAAATCCCTTTTAATCATCTCAATAATCTCGGGAAATTCAGGAATATTAAAATGACCGTTCTTGCCTTCACATATCACAATATTTGCACTAGGCAATTTTTCTTTATATTTCTCAGAATGGATTATCGGAACACAATCATCATCCTTAGAAAAGAATAAATTAATGTTCTTGCAATTTTTCTCAATCATAGATAAATCCAACGGAAGTTCAAATCCTCCAACTAAATCTTCTCCTATTAAGGTATTATCAAATGGCGGGCTCACTAAATAAACAGATAGAATTTTTTTAGGAAACCGGTTTTCAGATAGATATTTAGCTAAGAAAACACCCCCTAATGATGAGCCAATTAAAATAATATTATCCTCTAATTGATCAAAATATCTTTCAAAATGAATTTTCCATTCTTCATACTTAGCATTGTCTTGTAATGGCATTCTGGGTTTGATAACATGACAACTATCTTTTAACGCTTTTGTAAGGTATTGATCGCTCCACTTAACTTTTGTAAGAGAAATTAATCTATTTTTTAAGAAATCTAAATAATCTTCGTGGCTTTTGAAAGTCATTCCACCATGAATGTAAAAAATTTGATTTTTTTCCATAGTCTTTTAAAATTTAATTATAACTACCGCGCACTATCTGCCTGCTTTTCTGCTTCATTCTTTTTCTTATACGCAAAACTTTCACCATTACTATCTGCAGCTAACATAATTTCTTCTGCAAGTCCTTCAACAATATTTTTCTTTTTGTTAAATGACTTGTCTGATGCTCCCTGAGTAATCCATCGTAACGCCAAATTAACCCTCCTCAAAGGAGATACATCGATTGCTTGCGGATATCTTGCCCCCCCATATTCAATAGCAGTAACTTCATCTCTCGGAGCAGAACTTTCAATTGCCTGAACAAAAACTTCAACAGGATTTTTCCCAGTTTTCTTTTCAATAATCTTAAATGCCTCTAAAACAATTTTCATATTTTTTGAATATTTTCCTGTTGCTCTACCTTTTCCAATCTTGTGCTTTTTACCTCGATGTCCAGAAACTCCAATCCGATTCATCAATCTCTCAACAATATTAACTTTTACAGAACCAAATTTTTGAGCATATCTTCCATGACTTTTCAAAATCAATTTTGATTGAAGATTTATCACTGATTTTAATGCAGGGTCTTTCACTTCTATTCCTGAAATATCATACAAGTCAAATATCTTGAAGTTGTTTATTTTAGTTTCTTGTTCTTCCATTTAATTTATCCCTCCAATTATTTTTGCTAATTTTCTAGGCATTTTATCATCAAGATTTCTAATAGAACCAACACAATTTTCTAAATCAAGTGCAATAACTCCTTCCTTAGTGAAATATAGCTTTCCTTTTTTTGTAAAAATTGTCTGTGTAACAGCTTTTGACCTTTCCAAGTAATTTACTAATTTATTAAATACTTTCTTGCTTCCAGAGATAGTTCCATAATTTTCATCTTCTGCCATTTTATCTCCTTCCCTTTTCAATCTTGCCACTCACTAGTCTAGCCAATGGCTGATCATTTACTTTAATTACTTGGAATCTAACACCAGGAATATCTCCTTTACTTTTTCCCTGTTTTCCTCCAATTCTTTCAATTATAACTTCATCGTGTTCATCGATAAATTTTTGCGCGAGGTTTCCTGGAATAAATGCAGTAGTCTGTTTCCCGTTCTTTGTTAATTGAACTCTGCAACATTTTCTCATGGCAGAGTTTGGTTGCTTCGCTTCTTTTTGAACTTTTTGCAAAACAATTCCCTTTGCCTGATTTGCTCCTTCCAATGGATCAGATTTAGCATAAAGGCCCAAGGCTCTCACTTTATATTTCTTACTTTTCCATCTAAACTTTTTTCTTTTCTTTCTTAAAGCTTCAGCAGATTTTAATCCCATGTTTGATATAATTTAATTCTAAAAATAGTTTATAAAGTTTCTTATGAACTCACAGATTGATATAAACAGATAACAAAACTAAATAATTCGAAACTCTTTCCCAAAAAAATCATGAACAATTTCCTGCATTTCTAACAACCGCCTTTTATTTCTTCCAATCAATGCCGCTTTACTTTGAGAACCAGCAGTCAGAATAATTTCCTTATCATTAATTTCTAAATTATTAAATGTAACAGGTTTTACAATCTCTTCAATAAAGGATTTAGCATCTTCAATTCCTCGCGGGCTCGCGATAATTTTTATCCTCTTCCCAAGAATTTCATTTAACTTTTTAATATTGCCCGCCCCTTTTCCAACAGCCTTGAAAATCATTGGCTTTGGAACACAAAACATAATCGCTTCATTATAAGGAAAACAAAACCGCGTATTAATTCTTGTAACTTGAGCAAATAAATTAAGATGTCTCATGTCCTGCATGTTAATAGTGTTCACCATGTTTTATAATTCTTGAAGAATTAATTGTTTTATAAATTTATGGGAGATTTATTTATTCGCCTTCTCAACAACTTTCTTTGCCGCAGTTTTTTTCTCGTCTTCTTTTTTTGTTAGATTACCAATAACTTTAACTAACAATCCAGGCAAACCAGTTCCAACAGGCACAGGCTGATTAAGAATTATGTTTTCAATAACACTTGATAATTTATCCTCGCTTCCTTTTATTGTTGCATTAACAAATTGCTTTTCAGGAGTTTCAAAAGTTGCCCTAGCTAAGATTGAAGATTTCTGAGATATAATTCCCATTCTTGTAACACCCTTAATATCTCCTGTATTAGTCATTGCATCCGAAATAAGTTCCAAGTGCCTCATATCAACATTTAATCCCTGGGTATTAATAACATGATAAATCTCGTTGATAATTAATTGTCTTGCCGCTTCAACTCCGAAGGTTTTTGCGACCTCATGTAAATCATTAGAAAGAATTTTATTTGTATCAACTTCTTTAAACTGAACTAATTCCTTTAAATTTGTTCCAAGAGTCATTATTATAAAATCTCCGCCCCGTTTCACAATCAAAACCTGTTGAACGCCCTTAACACCAGAGATTATTGTTTTTTTCAATTTTTCCTTGAGTTGATAAATTTCCTTAAAATCAAATTCAGAAGCATTTAATGTTATTGAATCTGTCTTTTCTTTGGCTGTAAAACCAAGATCATTTAATTTATCAACAACTTTTCCTATTGAAGTATGAGTTTGTTTAATACCTTTTTTATCAATTTTTATTTTAATCATTTTGCTACTAAAATCTAAATCAATCTCCGATGCTATTTCTTTCAATGTAACTTCCTTAATTCTTTCTGCAAAAATCTTCGCTTCTTTTTCATTGTTATAATTATTAGTTAGATAAATCTCCATTTTTGGTGAAGAAGGTTTTTTTCTTGCATCAAAAATTTCTATAAGTCTTGGAAGACCCATTGTAACCTGCATTTCTTGAACACCTGCAAAATGGAAAACATTTAACGCCATTTGTGTTGAAGGTTCACCAAAAGATTGAGCAGTAATAATTCCAATAGATTCTCCAGGATCTATTTTTTTCTTAGAATGAAGCTGAGAAACATCTAATCCGTCAATACCATATACATATTGTATAACATTATTATTACTGTCTCTCACTGTTCCATCATACTCTACTCTTAAATCTTGTAAAGCATTAGCAAGTCTTCTATAAAGATAACCTGATTTCGGTGTTCTCAAAGCAGTATCCATCAAACTATCTCTTCCAGTTATCGCACCAAAGAAAAATTCATCAGGTCTTAATCCTCGGATAAAAGAACTTTTAATAAATCCTCTTGATTTTGGAGATAAATCTTTTTTCTTAAAAAAAGATAAAGTTCTACCCGTATAACCTATTTCAATTCTCTTACCCCATAAAGCCTGCTGTCCAACACAACAAGCCATCTGTGTAATATTCAAAATATTTCCTCCACCACCAGATTTTATCATATAATTTACAGGATTATTTTCTGGAAAATTCTTCTTAACAACCTCTCCAATTTTTGTTCTAATTTCGTTCAAAACCTGAAGGATTCCAATTTCTCGAGATTCTTCATAATTTTTTCCGGGAATTCTTTCAAGATTTCCTTGATTATACAATTCAATTATTTCTTCTGTCTTTTTTTCAGCTTTTTTAACAATCTCTTCTCCTGAATCAATAACACTTTGATCTAAATCTAAATCTTCAAGAGAAATTGTTATACCCCTATCAGAAAGATAATTTTTTCCTAAATTAAATGCTTTTTTTATTGTATCAAAAGTTTCATCCTTTCCTAGAACTTTATCAATCTCTTTAATGAGCTCCCCGTCTTCAGTCGCAAAAGTAGTTTTATCTATGTGACCTTTAATAATTTTACCTTCTTTAATAGAAATAGAATCATTTAAAAAATTAATTTTTGGTAATATTTCTGAAAAAACCTCTGAACCTGCAACAGTTTTCTTTGAAATCTTTGCATCTATTCCAGATTTGTAAAGTATTTGATTTGCATAATCTCCTGTAATTTCTTCTTCACCTAATAAATAATTTCCAGTAATAGCGTCAGAGATACATCCAATAAGATTAGTATTATTTTTCGGAGAGAATATATTTTCTTTAACATCTAAAAGAATTTTTGCTTCTGCTCTGGCTTCTTCATTTTGGGGCGAGTGAATATTCATTTCGTCTCCATCAAAATCCGCATTATATGGAAAACATGCAGAAGGATGCAATCTAAATGTTCTACCAGGAAGAATTCTCGCAAAATGCGCCATTAAACTTCCCCTGTGCAAACTTGGATGTCGATTAAATAACACAATATCTCCTTCTTGAAGATGTCTTTCAACCTTATAACCTGGGATAAGTTCATTGATTATTTCTTCCTTTAGTTCAAGAGTTATTTTTTTCCTTTTTCCATCTGGCCTTATAACATAACTCGCACCAGGATAAATTTCTGCTCTTTTCACTAATTTCTTCATTCTTTCAAGATTCAAATCTGTAACACTTTCAGAAACTGTAACCACTTTTGCGATTTCAAAAGGAATTCCAACTTCGTTACTTTCTATATCGGGGTCAGGAGAA
>CAYORV010000006.1:0-8938 GCA_964406515.1 Candidatus Woesearchaeota archaeon
ATTAGCCAAAAGTATCGCGCCAAGTGTTTGGGGTTATGAAGAAATAAAAAAATCCCTGGTTTTACAATTATTTGCAGGTGTTCATAAAGTTCATGCAGATGGGCAGAAAAGCAGGGGAGATATTCATATTTTGCTCATAGGAGATCCAGGAGTAGCTAAATCAGTTATATTAGGCTTTATGGCGAATATTTCTCCAAAAGGAAGGTATGTTGTGGGAAAATCAGCTTCAGGCGCAGGATTAACCGCAACAGTTGTAAGGGACGAATATTTGCGAGGTTGGAGCCTAGAAGCAGGAGCAATGGTTTTAGCAAACAAAGGATTAGTCTGTATAGATGAGCTTGAAAAAATGGACCCCCAAGATAGAAGTGCAATGCATGAAGCAATGGAACAGCAAACAATAACAATAAGTAAAGCAAATGTTCAAGCAACCTTAAGAGCTGAAACAAGTGTTTTAGCAGCAGCAAATCCAAAATTTGGAAGATTTGACCCCTATCAATCAATAGCTCAGCAGATTGACTTACCTCCAACATTAATCAACAGATTTGATATAATTTTTACATTAAGAGATATTCCAGATAGAGAAAAAGATGAAAAAATTGCAGATCATGTTCTTCACGAACACACAAAAAAGGGAGGAACAATGGTTATTCCAAGAGAGCTCTTTAGAAAATATGTTGCATATTCAAAACAAAGAATTAAACCAGAACTTAAAGCTGAAGCAGTTGCAAAGATAAAAAAATTCTATATTGATTTAAGAAATAAACAGGTTTCTTCTGATAGTGCTTTAAGACCCATCCCAATTTCTGCAAGACAACTACAAGCATTAATAAGAATGTCTGAAGCATCTGCAAAAATAAGACTCAGCGAATCTGTTACAGCGCAGGATGCAGAAAATGCAATACAAATAATGAAATATTATCTTATGCAAGTAGGTTATGATTATGAATCAAAAACATTTGACATTGACAAGATCTCAGGAAAATACTCATCATCCCAAAGAAACAAAATAATAATCGTAAGAGACACTATAACAGAATTAGAAGATAAATTAGGAAAAATGATTCCAATGGAAGAAATTGAAAAAGAATTAAAAGATAAAATCACAAAGGAAGAACTTGATGAAGCAATAAACAAATTAAGCATCTCTGGAGATATTTTCAAACCAAGAAGAGGATATATTTCAAAGGCTTAGATGAATTTAAGTTTTCTTACATAATTTCTTAAAGCTTCTTTATCAAACCCCTCAACATAACCTGTAGATAAGTATAATGCTACTCTTTTAGCATGATACTCAATTGATTTCTTTGGCTCAGATTTTTTTCTAAAAATTCCTAATTTATTAATTAATTTCCTCATATCCTATTTAATCCAAACACATTAATAAATCTTGCTAATAAATCCCATAAAAACTTATAAACATTTGATTATTTTTTCTCACATGCCAGACGAACAATTCAAAAGACACATTGCACATAAACTCAGAGTTGGAGATATATTAATTGGAAAACCTGTCCTGGACCAGGAAAGATTTGCTTTTTTAGAATTAGGAGATAGAAAAATAATAAGAGTAAATATTGTTGGAAATATAGTTGATAAATACGAAAGTGAAGGAGAAAGCAAATTTGGTTCTTTAACTTTAGATGATGGTTCTGGACAGATTAAATTAAAAATCTTTGGAGATGATGTTGAAAAATTTAAAGAGATAGTTCAAGGTAAAACTGTTCTTGTAATTGGAGTATTAAGAGTTTATAATAATGAAACTTATGTTTCCCCAGAAATCATAAAAGAACTTGATCCAAAATACCTTCTTGTTAGAAAACTTGAAAATGAAAAAGACAAAACACAAAATTCAGCACCCTTAGAAAAAAATCAGGTGACTGCTATAAAAGACAAAATCCTTGAAGTAATAAAAACTTCTGAGAAGGAAGGGGGAATGGAAGTAGATAATTTAATCATGAATTTAAGAGAAGCTTCACCAGAAGTTATTAATCAAGAAATCAAAAAACTTCTCGAAGAAGGAATAATCTTTGAACCAAGACCAGGCAAGGTTAGATGGTTAGGTTGAAATGAAAATCCCAGACTCAGTCACAGTAAATACAGGAGAAGATTCAGGAGTTAGGAAAACTATTGATAAATTCTTTCAAGATGTTGTTTCAGAAATAAAAACAAAAGTTAATATTCCTGGAGGTCCTCCAACATTTAGGTTAGATACTAAAAATTTAAGTCCAATAAGCCCAATACCAGAACAATCTGATGAATATGTTCACAGATTATTTTACAAAGAAAAAGTAGTTGCAATTGTTTCAGAAACAAGAACAGAAAGGAATTACATGCATTTTGATTATTTTTTGACTCTTAGCAAACCCTTATAAATTACCCTTTTTTCTATTTTCTATGACAGAATACGAAAAACTTTTAGATAATGCATACAAGCAAGTAAAACAAGTAGACACAAATGAAAGTAGATTCGAGATACCTAAAGTAGAAGGGCATTTTGAAGGAAAGAAAACAATCTTAACAAATTTTTCACAAATTGCTTCGCACATAAGAAGAAATCCAGAACATTTTCAAAAATATTTATTAAAAGAACTTGCTGCAGCAGGGCAAAAAGAAGGCGAAAGACTTATTTTGAATATAACTGTTCCTAGTGAAAAGATAAATCAGAAAATAGAACAATATATTAAGGAATTTGTGCTTTGTAAAGAATGCGGAAAGCCAGACACAGAAATTATCAAAGAAGATCGATTAAATCAGATTCACTGCCTTGCATGCGGTGCAAAGCACCCTGTAAGCAAAATCTAAATCTTTAAAAATAAAAATATCTATATAAAATTAACAGGAGGAAAAAAAATGGTAGAAGCTTATTGTGTGAAATGCAAGAAAAAAGGTCAAAGTATGAAAGACCCTTCAATTGTACAAACTGCGAGAGGAGGATACATGGGTAAAGGACAATGTCCAGATTGTGGAACAACTATGTGTGCTATGATGTCAAAGGACAACGCAGAAAAAGCAATCAAAGAAGGAGCAAAAAAATCTTTTTAATTAAAGATTCTCCCTTGACTTTGAAAGCAGAAAACAGGGTTTTCTATAATTTTTATTTTATTTAGAATGTTAGTAAAAATCATCAAATCCTACAGAATTATTGTAACTGTTTGTGATTCTAATTTAATTGGGAAAAAACTCGGACAAGACAAATTTCAGTTAGATCTCAAGGAAAACTTCTTTAAAGGAGAGGAAAAATCAAAACAAGAGGCAATAGAAATTATGCAAAGAATGTCTGATGAAGACGCGACTTTCAATATTGTCGGTCAAGAATCAATAGATACTGCACTAGAAGCAGGCATAATAAACCAACAAGGAATAAAAATAATTCAAGATGTTCCGTTTGCTTTAGTTTTGTTATAACTAATTTTATAAATCCCTTTCCCAACTTATAATAATGAATAAACCAAAGAAAAATCATAATCCAGTTCCCGAAGCACCTGTAACTCGTGTCAGACTTCCAAGAGGAAATGAACAAGTTCTCGGAATAATTGAACAAAGATTGGGTGGAAATAAAATGATGGTTTCTTGTTTAGATGGAAAATCAAGAAATTGCAGAGTTCCAGGAAGATTAAAGAGAGCTTTATGGCTTAGGCCAGGAGATGTCGTTATTGTTGAATTTTGGGAATTCGATAAAGACAAAGCAGATGTTCTATTCAAATACAGGCCAAATCAAATCGACTGGCTAAAGAAAAATGGTTATTTGAAAACAGAAAAAAGCGAGTTCTAAAATGAAAACCATCTACTCAGAAAAACTTCCAAGAATTCTAAAGAATAAAAGAAGATTAGAAAAAGAACTAGATATAAAAATAACAAATAAAGGAAAAGATGTTTCAATTCAAGGTAAACCAGAAGATGAATACATCGCAGAAAAAGTAATTGAAGCTTTAAATTTTGGATTTCCATTCTCAGATGCATTATTAATAAAAGAAGAAGATAACATGCTTGAAATAATAAATATTAAAGACCATACAAAAAGAAATGATTTGAAAAGAGTACGAGCAAGAATTATTGGAACACAAGGCAAAACACTGAAAACCTTATGTAAATTAACAAAATGTTGCTTTGAACTCAAAGATAATGAAGTAGGTATAATCGGAAATCCAGAATACATTGAAAATGCTCAAGAAGCAATCATACACCTCATAAAAGGATCAAAACAAGCTAATGTTTACAAATTCTTAGAAAGTAATCAGCCCCAACCAATTTTAGATTTGGGGTTGAAGAAATAATCTAAACGTCCCCGGGAGGACTCGAACCTCCGACACCACGGTTAACAGCCGTGCGCTCTAACCAACTGAGCTACGGGGACATAAAAATTTTAGTTCAGAATCATATTTAAAGTTTTGTTTTGCTTCAAAAAACTTTATTAATCACACTTTCTTCCTTAAATAATGGATTTAGATAAAGCAATAAAAGACAGACACAGCACCAGGAAATTCAAAGATAAAAAACCAAGTTGGAAAAAAATAATAGAATGTATGGATGCTATGCGTTATGCTCCAATGGCAGGAAACAATTCTACATTAAAACTAATCCTCGTCGACGATTCTGATAAAATAAATAAAATTGCAGAAGCATGCCAGCAACAATTTATCGCCACAGCAAAATATGTCGTTGTAGCTTGTTCAAATCCCTCATTACCCAAAAATGCTTATGGCGACAGAGCAGAAGTATATGTAAGACAGCAAGCAGGAGCAGCAATCCAAAATTTCTTACTTAAAATACAAGAAACAGGATTAGCAACTTGTTGGGTAGGATCTTTTGTAGAAGAACATATTAAAAGAGAATTAAAAATTCCAGCCAATATCCAAATAGAAGCAGTTTTCCCAATTGGCTTTGAATTTAAAAAAACCAAAAAAAGATTAAAAATTGATATGGATTCTATTCTTTATTTTAACGCGTTTGGCAATAAAAAGATGAAGAAAATTAAAAAGTTAGATGTTTAAGCAAAAGCTTCTTTTACTTTCTTATTAAATAATAAATATCCCATAATAAGTCCTGAAAAAATCGTATCAACTATTACTTCAAAATTCCCTAAGATTAATGCTATTATTGAAGCAATTATTGATATACCATAAATAATAATAGCTACAATCCTTGCCCAGTTTTTTCCTTTCCAAAAACCTCTTCCAAGAAAAAATAATAATACTGCAAATCCAATAATTCCAACACCAATTAATACTCCAAAGGTGCTAAGTACAGCTAATGCTGGAATGAGCAAAGAAATAGACCCTGCCAAAAGCATAAAGGCTATTCCAGCAAACACTGCAAAGCCTGCTCCAATATAATATAAAACTGCTAAAAATTTAATAAGCCCAGGAATTTTTTTTCCTCCACCAGAATTTTTCTGAGGAACTGTTTGAGTATTCACCATTCCTTGTTGTTGCCCTCTTTTATTCATAAATATATTACAAGATTATTATTTAAAAACATTCCTAAAAAAATAAAAAGGGGCAAAGCCCCAAAATAAAAATTACTTCCAAACTTCTATACCTAAATCTGAAACTTCCTTAGAAACAGGTTGAACTTCTTCTTCAATGTTCTTTCCTAAAACATAAGGACTCTTAACACCTGTCATTATTGTTATTACTCGGACTTTTCCAACAAAATCTTTGCTAATCCTTGCACCAATAATAACTTGTGCGTCTGCAGCTAAATTCTCAGATACAATTCTTCCAACAAGATCAAATTCTTCTAATTTCAAATCAGGTCCGCACGTAATGTGTATTAAAGCTCCGCTAGCACCTTGGTAATCCACGTCAAGTAGAGGATGTGTAAGGGCTTGCTTAACAGCTTCTGCTACACGATCTGAAGAATCATCTTCTCCAATTCCAATAACAGCAACTCCACCATTCTTCATAATCGCTGAAACATCTGCATAATCCAAGTTAATCAAACTAGGCAATGTAATTGTCTCAACTATTCCTTTAACCATTGTGCTTACTAACTCGTTAGCAACTGCAAAGGCTTGTTCAATGGGCAATTGTCCTGCAATATCTACCAATCTATTATTATCCAGAACAATACAAGTATCTGTAACTTCTCTTAATTCTTGCAATCCGAATTCTGCTTTATCAATTCTCGCTTTCTCTGCTTCAAAAGGCATTGTAACAACCCCAATAACAACTGCTCCAGATTCTTTAGCAATCTGAGCTACAACAGGCGCTGCTCCAGTTCCAGTTCCACCACCTTCTCCGGTAATAACAAACACCATATCTGCTGCACCAATTGATTTTTTTAAATCAACTAATGCTTCTTTTGCAGCTTCTCTCCCTTTCATCGGAGCTCCACCACAACCTAAACCTCTAGTCAATTCTTTACCAATAAGAAGTTTCTCATCAGCTTTTGTAACACTCAAATGAAGTGCATCAGTATTTGCAGCATAGATAGTTGCTCCGTTAATTCCTTTATTAAAAAGCCATGTGACTGCATTACAGCCCATTCCACCAACACCAATAACTTTAATGTTTGCTTTTCCAGCCCTTAATTCATCAAAATTAATACTATGAGTCTCTGAATTCTCAACCGCTTCTTTTGCAAAATCTAACACCATATTTTATACCTCCTTATATTTCTATAACCATCTTAGAATAAGACAGCCCTATAAAATAAGCAATTCAATTTTATTTAAAAATATATTGTTAATTAACTATCTACTTTTATAAATTATTCTAACAACTTTCTCAGCTTTTCAATCTTCTTCCAGCTATTTTCTAACTTTTCATTAGCCTCTTTCACAACAATTTCTAAAAATTTATCACCAACAAGAACTTCTCCTCCATAAATAATTGGAAATTCTAATTTTTCTGTACTATTTAATTCCAACATAAATCTATTTCCAGAAGCAATTATCCCAGATCTCTTCCAACCAGACAATTTCGCCTTATCAAATAATTTCTGAGCATCTTCCAAAGTTTTACAAGCCACATGAAGTATGCATGGCTCCATTTTGAATTTGATATTAACTTGCTCATTTTCATTCGCAAGAAATTTCTTAGAACTATTAACTAAAATATTTTTTCTATTATCATCTCTATCCAACAAAGAACCTTGAACTTGTTCTGGTTCTGGGCCACCAATCTCTGAGCAAAACGAAGTTAATTTTTTTTTCAACTCTCCCAAACTAATTTTATCATGATAAACTTTAATAAACAACCCAGGTTTTTTCTCATCTTCATCAATCATAAGAACAACTCTTCCAGAACAACTTGAAGTAGTATAATAATTTTCTAAACTATTTAATTTCTCACACAAATCTTTTATCTTCTCGTCCCATCCTCCAATAAAAGACTTATCTAATTTAGATAATACATCATTTTTTCTTTTCAAAAATCCATCTTCCATTACTCTTTCTCCAAGATCTTTGCATTAATTCCTTTTTCTTCACAAAATCTAATAAAATCTTCAGCATTATCTATGGCCCCAACAATTCCTCCGTAATGCATTGGTATAGCTAAAAAAGGTTTAATTAAACCTGCGGCTTCTGCGGCTTCCTCTGCACTCATAGTAAATCTACCTCCAACAGGAAGCAAAGCCACAAATTTCTTATCCCCTTGTTTATACCCTGTAAGTTTTTGCATTTCAGGAATAACATCTGTATCTCCTGCATGATATATTAAAACATCATCAATTTTTATCAAATAACCCATCCAACCTTCTGCTTTTGGATGAAAGGGTTTATCAATATTATATGCGGGCAAAACAGAAATCTTTATATTAGCAAAATTTAACTCATCCCCTGGTTCAACAATTTCCATATCAATTGGAACATCAAATCTAGTTATTTTGCTTTGAGAATCTGCTGGAATAATTATCTTAGTTCCTTCTTTAATAATTTTATTCATATCTGCAACACTACAATGATCATAATGACTATGAGTTATCAAAATTAAATCTGCTTTTTCAGTCCCCTCCCTAATGTTATAAGGATCAATATAAATTATTTTGCCCCTAGTAGAAATCTTCGCAGAAGATTTATCGGGGTACGCCGGTGGTGTGGAATTAGAAATCAAAAAACCAGAATGTCCAAGCCATTTAATTTCAACTTCATCTATTTTCATCAAATTAAAAACTAGCTCTTATTTTTAAGAGTTTGGATTACTAGAATAAGAATCTGTTTTTTTCTTTCCTTTAAAAAAATTAAAACCTTTAGGCAAATGAAAATCTTTAAGGAAAAAGAAAGCATTTTTCTTTAAGGCAAATTTAGCAACAAGTATCCAAGAAACTATCAAAACAATAACCCCTAAGAAACTAAAGCTTAATATCTTATTCTCTTGAACAAATTGTTTTGAGGAATTAAACGGAACATTTACTGCATTTCCTACAATTGTAAATATAGTGCATTTTTCTTCACATATTCCTCCACAATCAATTCCCTTTTCATCTTGATTTATTATCCCATCGGAGCAAGTCTCTGCAGGTATTTCTTCTACAGGTTCAGCTGCTTCTCCAGAATCACAAGCTTGTGTAAGAACAGGTTTATCTATTGGAGTTGCGCAATTATAAATGTCTGTACATTCTCTTTCTTGATTTCCATTAATACATGTTCCCCAAGCTCCACAACTCCAAGCAGAAACACAAGAACTCTTTCCTGCAACAACATCTCCAGTTACAGTAGAAGTTTCACTTTCAGAATCAGAACTTGAATCATCATCATTACTTGTAGTTGCTGTAGGAGTTTCTTCTTCACAAATTCCATTAGCACAAGTGTATCCTGAATTACATGAACAATCACTTAAACATAAAGAACAATCTTCATTATCATCACAAGTTCCATCTCCACAAGAAGCTCCTGTTAAAGTTATCTCTTCACTACAATCTTCATTACAATAACTACATGAATCGTCATAAGCCGGAGTACAAACAACAGCATTATTCTCTCCATCATCACAAA